>JBAXAR010000026.1:0-22679 GCA_037142475.1 Actinomycetes bacterium | reverse complement strand
ACCATCATTCCCCTCTGGGACGCCGAGCTTGCCGCCGCTGAGGTCCGCCGGAATGCGGAGCGCGGCGTGCGCGCCGTCTGCTTCAGTGAGATCCCTCCCCACCTCGGCCTCCCGAGTATCCACTCCGGAGCGTGGGACCCGTTCTTTGCCGCCTGCGCGGAGACCACCACTGTGGTGAATATGCACATCGGGTCGAGCTCCAAGATGCCCGCCACGTCCGCCGATGCTCCTGTGGCCGTCGCCGCCACCTTGAGCTTCAACAATGCCATGGGCTCCCTCGCCGATTTCCTCTTCTCCGGGAAACTGATTGAGTTCCCCGACCTCCGACTGGCCTACTCGGAGGGACAGATCGGTTGGCTCCCCTATCTGCTGGAGCGGGCCGATGCGGTCTGGGAGGACCACCGGGCTTGGGGCGGGGTCGCCGACAAGATTCCCGAGCCCCCGTCGACGTACTTCCATCGCCAGGTCTGGGGGTGTTTCTTCAAGGACTTTCACGGCTTGAATTCGCTTGACGTGATTGGAGAGGACCGGGTCACCTTTGAGACCGACTACCCCCACACTGACTCGACCTGGCCATACTCAAAGCAGGTCGCTCAGGACATGATGAAGGGGCTGACCCCCGAGGTCATTGACAAGGTGGTCCGCGGGAACGCCATCGAGCTCTACAGCCTCGATTTCGGGTGACCAAGCACTTCGACGTCGGCGACGTCATCGGAACACCTGGAGCAAAACCACTCGAAGGAATCCGCATCTTGGCCCTCGAGCAGATGCAGGCGCTTCCCTTTGCCACACAACTCTTGGGCCGGCTCGGCGCCGAGGTCGTCAAGATCGAATCCACCACCGGTGGCGATCTCGGACGAGGATCGCTCCCAGCGATGGCCGACCCTGAGGGTCGCCTCATCGGCGCCACCTTCTTGCGCAACAACCTCTCGAAGAAGTCGGTAGCGATCGACCTCAAGTCGGTAGCGGGGCGCGAACTCGTCCTCGAACTTGCGCCCCGATTCGATGTCGTGGCGGAGAACTTCCGGGCCGGTGCCATCGAACGATTGGGTCTCGGCTACGACCAGATCGTTGCTCGGCACCCACGCGTCGTCTACCTATCGCTCTCTGGCTTCGGACATCGTTTGGACGGTGCCGAGGCATCTCCCTATGGACAGTGGCCGGCCCTTGCCTCGGTTGTCGAGGCAATGAGCGGCATCTACGAACTCAAACGCGAAGAGGGAAAACCCCCAGTGGTCTCGCCCATGGGGGCGCTCGGTGACATCTCGACCGGCCTGTTCTCCACCATTGGCATCCTGGCGGCCCTCCGCCAGCGCGACGCCACCGGCACCGCTCAGCGAGTCGACGTCGCCATGTTCGACGTGCTCGTCGCCATGACCGACATCGTCATCAACTTCTCGTCACTCGGCCTCCACGGTGCCGTTGGCGGGGCAGGGATTCTCGATGGCTTCAAGGCTATCGACGGCTACTTCGTGCTCCAGGTGATCAGAGAGAACCAATGGGCAGCGCTCTGCGACGTGATCGGCCGCCCCGAGTGGGCGACCGATGCTCGCTTCGCCGAGCGATCATCATGGGTCACCGAGATGGAACGCACCATCAGGCCAGCGATCGAGGCGTGGGCCTCGACGCGGACAAAGCTGACCTGCACCGAAGAGCTCATGGCCCGTGGCCTGGCCTCAGGACCCTGTTTCACTGACACCGAGGTCGTCGATGATCCTCACCTCGCCCGACGCCACATGATCGTGGCCATGGACCGAACCGATGGCGTCGCTGACCCGGTTCTCATCCCCGGAAACCCGATCAAGATGGCGGGCGTTCCCGAAGGCCCTGAGCGGCGCGTCCCGTGGCTCGGCGAACATACCGACGAAGTCCTCTCCGCCGAGCTCGGCCTCGATGCGACATCACTCGAGGCCCTCCGAAGTCAGGGAATTATCGCCTGATCCTGTGGCATCCCGGCTCCGTCAGCCGGGGACGCCTCCTCGGCCTCGGTGATCATCGGCGAGGTGGCCAACATCCACGCCCCTGCCAGCAAGACCGCCAAACCGATGACCTCAAGAACGAGGTGAACCGGGTCAGTGTCGAGAACCTCTTCGAACGCGACGACCCCAATCACCATGCTCAACATCGGATTCACGATCACCATCGATGCCCTGGACGCAGCAACATGTCCCGCCCGGAGCGCGTGCTGAAAGAACACAAACCCCAGCGATCCGCCGATCACAAGGCCGATCAGTGCCGGGGAGGCCAAGATCGAACCGGCCTGCGTTCCGGCGATGACCTTGGTCATCGCCGCCTGGAAGGCGAAACACGTCGCCGCCATCGCCCCGAACAGCGATGCTCGAACCCACCCTTTGGTCAGCCTGGCCACCACCATGACGGTGATCACCAGCACCGCAGTAATGCCAGCCAGGGTGAGGATCCATGGCGACGTCAGCGTTGTCGCCCCCCCGTGGGGTCGAGCTGCGGTGAGGAACCCGGTGAGACCGACCACGATTGCCGCAGCTCCCGCCCACTCACGAAGCCCCGGGCGTTGGTGATGCGTGATGATGATGATCCCAAGAAGGAACAGCAACTCGGTGGTCAGCATTGGCTGAACCTGTGTGAGATTGCCCACCTTGAGCGCCAGTAAGTGGGAGAGGGGGGCGAGGACGAGTACCCCCATGCCGAGGAGCCAGCCGGGCCGCTTGATTGAGGCCAAAAGGAGCCGGATCCCCCCCGCTTGGTGCTCCGGGACCTCGGCGACTTCACGGTGCTGGAGGGCCGCTCCGGTGGCTGCACAGAACGAGGCACACAGGGCGAGGAGATAGGTCACCCATACGTTCTAGCCTCCGAAGTGACGTCAATGGTGACCGAGTTCGGCAGAGGGGGTAGCGATGGCGATGGCAGGTCAACAACGCGGCACCACCACCACGGGACGCCAACGGATCGAGCGAATCGGCGGACTCATCCTTCACGCGTCACTGTGGCTGGCACTCCTTCTCCCCGCATGGGCCCACCTCGCACGCGGCTGGGTCCCATGGTTCGACTCCGCCTCTATTGCCGCTCGCTCCTATCAGGAGCTCACCGGCCCTCTGGTCCTCGTCGGCCCGTTCAGCGTCGCCTCACACGGCTCAACGCTGGTGTCCTCTCCGGGACCTCTGGAGTTCCTACTTCTGAGTATCCCGACGGTGATCTCACCGCTCGCCGGTCCGCTGCTGGGCGCGGCAGCGCTGGTGGCGCTGCTTGGCTCGCTCGTGATTGAAGCGGGTCGCTCTGCGGCTCGTCTCCCAGGTGCAGTCGCTGCCTTCGCTGCGGTGATCCTCACGCTCTGCTCGGCTCCCGTGATCGGAGCCTCTCCGATATGGAATCCCGACCTTGGGGCCATGGCCTTGATGGCAGCGATGGCCTGCGCGTGGCGGAGCACCACTGGTTCAGTTGTCTGGGCGCCACTCACCGTGGCGACCGCCTCACTGGCGGCGCAGTGTCATTCTGCCTTTCTCATCCCTGCGATTTTTGTCGGGCTCGTCGGCCTCGGAACGGGTCTTGTCCGTTCACGACGCCGCCTGGCCCTCGCCGTGTGGGCCCTGGTCGTCTTCGCCGCGTGCTGGGTCCTCCCGTTGATCGATCTCATCGGAGGATCCCGGAACCTTGTGGCTATCGCCAGTTCAGGGTCCACACAGTCTTCCCTGGGCGTTCTTTTTGGTCTTCGAGGACTCACGAGGATCTTCTGGGGGCTACCACTGCCACTCGTGAGCTACCAACCGGCACAGTGGGCGTTCACCACGGCGACCTCTTGGGTGGGAGGAGTCATCGGCATCCTCGTCATGCTTGGGTTGACTGCGTCTCACCTCAAGGCTCATCACCGGAGCCTCGCCGGCCTTGGTGCTGTGGTGCTCGCTGCATCGATCGGCCTCGCTGCGGCTCTGGCGATCATCCCGACAAATCGCTTTCTGGTCGTGGCCTACGTCGATCTCGCGTTCTGGCCCATCTCCGCTATGGCGTGGCTTTTCATCGCAGGAACCGCCGCACGATCGCTCGTTCTCGGGGCCTCAGGTCGCCATGGTGAGCGCCGCCTCGAATCATCAACCCGGATCGTGACCATCGGAGGGGTCGGTGCGTGCGTCGCGCTGGCTGGTGTCGCCGCCGTTGATATGGCACGCATCGAACCCACTGGACCGGGGACGACCGCCATGGCTCGTAGTGCAGTCTCGATTGCCCATGCGATCGAGGCCCGAGTCCCCAAGGGTCGGGTCAACCTCAACATCACCGGCCCTGCAGGCTCTTCAACGATCCTGGGCGATACCCTGACCATCGCCTACGTACTGCATGTCGATGGATGGAGCCCCGGGCTTCCCACCCTCGCAGCGAACCCGATGGGCCCTGACTACCGATGGCTCCGTGGGGCCCCCCTCGCCACCGTCGTCATTGGACCTGCCCCAGAGGACGCCGCGATCACCATCGCCATACCCTGATTGTGGGGTGCCTCCGAATGTGCCCCACGGTCCCCGGTCAGGGGGCCTGAATCTCAGGGAGCACGACGGGTCAGATCACTGGATCGACCGCACAGCGGTTGGGGCCAAATTCGAGCAACGCTCGATCCGCCTCGTTGATCACCGCACCGGAAATATTGGCTTCGATGATGGATTGGTAGTTCGGCGGCGTTTGCGAAGTCCGAGATGAGGCCCAGTCGATAAAGGAGGCCTCGCTCATTGAGAGGGCTGGCAGGGATGCACGAAGGCTCCCGAGCGTGGCACCCACGAACCTGTCGGCACGCACCTCAACACCGGGCCCAAAGTGGGCGGGAAGGACGAGGGTCCCGTCATGGCGGGTCAACAACTGATCGTGGATCGAACCGAAGAGGTCCTTGGCGAACTCTCGGGCATGTTCAGCAAGATCCGGTCGTCCCACACTGTCGACGAACAGGGTGTCACCGGTGAAGAGGACCTCGTCGCTGAGGGCAAAGGTGGTCGACCCCCTCGTGTGTCCAGGAGTAGCGACCGCGGAGACTTTCAGCGAGGCATGTGGGTCGAAGAAGAGCTCAGAGCCATCGAGGAGCGGTGAACCCTCGTAGGTGAAGGGATCAGCCCCATTGAGTAGGAGCGTCGCCCCGGTTGCCTCGGCCAAAAGCCGTGCCCCGCTGAGGTGGTCGGCGTGGAGATGTGTGTCGACGACATAGGAGATTGCCCACCCCCTCGATTGGGCGACGGCCACAGGACGCTCAATATCGAGCGACGGGTCGATCACGATGCACGTGTCGGCGCCTCCGACGACGTAGGAGAGACATCCTTTCCCTCGGCGGCGAATCTGAACAACCGTGACGGCCCCAAAGGTTCTGGCGACCTCGTCGTAGGCCCGGCCCCATGCCCCCATGCCGCCCGACAAGACGAGAGAGTCGAGACCGTGACTCGCGAGGATGTCGGTCGCCAGCGACGCTCGCCGACCGGCTGCACAGACCAGCACAATTGTTCCTCGAGGAACCTCAGTGACCCGACCTTCAATCTCCTCAAGAGGGAGGTTGATGGCACTAGGAATCGACCACTCCTCGAACTCCCCCGGGGACCGAACGTCGATAACCGTGACAGTGTCGATCACCTCGAGCAGGTCTCCGACATTGATCTCTGGCATGAGCGGATCCCCCCGTGTTTCCTCCCATCCTACGGCGGTCCGGGCCATGCGTCCCGGCGCGCCTCAACCCCTGAGGCCTTCTTCGAGCCGGTCGCGTCCCCGTTCTGCATCAATGCGACCTCTGAAGCGGGGGGCGACCGTTGGGGCTCATGGCGCCACCTCCCAAGAAGACCCAGTACTCCGATTCTCGGGCTGCGAGGCTCGCTCTTCTCGACCAACTTGCCAACCGAGTGGTCGAGCTCCGTTCATCGGAAACGTGGTCCCGCTTTCTCGCTACACAAGCGCGCTTCCATCGCTACAGCCCCCGCAACGTCATGTTGATCTCAATGCAACGCCCCGAAGCAACGAATGTGGCTGGCTATCGAGCGTGGGCCGAGCTTGACCGCCACGTTCTCAAGGGCGAGCAGGGACTCAGCATCCTGGCGCCGATGGTGGCCCGTGACCCAACGAGCGACCAGCACCGAATTACAGGCTTCAGGTGGGTCTCGGTCTTCGATATCTCTCAGACCGAGGGAGAACCCTTGCCGACGCCTGTGACCCTTCTCGACGATGGCGACCCCGGCCACCTTGAAGACCGCCTCTGTGCCGTGGCTCATTCCCTGAACCTTCGAGTCCTCGAGGCGGACCTTCCCGATGGCGTCAACGGAGAGCTCCGGTGGTCCGACAACACCATCGCGATCAGGGGGTCGAATGCTCCGCTTCAACGAGCCAAGACGATTGCCCATGAACTGGGACACGCCCTTCTCCATCGCAGCGAGCGGGACCGTTCGCGGGCAGAGATCGAAGCAGAATCGGTGGCATTTGTGGTTCTTGGCGCCCTCGGCGCCGACACCGCCCCCTATAGCGCCGGCTACGTGGCCTCGTGGCTCGGCGAGGACGGTGACCTTGCCGCAGCGATTACCCGGTCATGCGAGGCGATCCAACGGGCCAGCGCTCAGATCATTTCCCGAGCCAGCGCCACACAAGATCTCCTCGACCACCGAATCCCGTTCGCCACCGCACAATTCGGTCATCGAGCGCCCTCGACGCCATCTGGGCGTGGCCCAAGAACCGATATCCCACCTCGCCACTGACGATCGCCACTGTGGGGCTACATTTTGCCTGTGTCATCACCCAGAGCAGCTCTCAGGCAATCTGTTGATGACCGCTCTGTGGTCGAGGGTCAGCCGATGAGGACCTACCGCCCCGATATCCAAGGGCTTCGTGCGCTCGCCGTCATCCTCGTTATCGCCTATCACGCCGATATTGCCCCATTCAGCGGGGGCTTCGTGGGAGTGGATGTCTTCTTTGTGATCTCCGGCTTCGTGATCACGGGATACCTCGTCCGTGAGACCGCTCGTCGACACCGAGCCTCAATGATCACCTTCTACGCCAACCGAGCGCGTCGGATCTTGCCAGCGGCGTCCGTCGTCGTCATCACCACCGTCATGGCATCGTTCCACTGGCTGGGGTTCCCTCGTGGCAAGAGCGTCGCCATCGACGGACGGTGGGCATCGATCTTCTTGTCGAACTACAGGTCGATCGGCGTGGGGACCAGTTACTTCGGCGCCCAGCGAGCGGTCTCGCCACTGCTGCATTTTTGGTCGCTCGCCGTCGAGGAGCAGTTCTACCTTGTCTTCCCGCTCCTCTTCATCATCGGGTCGATCTTGTTTGCACGACGGGCGACACGAGTTGGGGTGCCCATCGCCCTGCTCGCCATCATCGCCGGATCGCTCGCGTTGTCGATCACTCAGACTGCGTCATCGCCGGTGGTCGCGTACTTCTCGCCCTTCACGCGAGCGTGGGAACTCTGCCTCGGCGCCCTTCTCGCAGTTATCCTCCCCCGCCTCGAGCGTGTTCCGCAGCGCCTCGCTACGTCGGCGACATGGATCGGCCTTGCCCTGATCGCTACCGGGGCGCTCACCTACACCAGCACCACGCCCTATCCCGGTTCGGCCGCGATCGTCCCCGTTCTCGGAGCAGCTCTCATCATCGGGGGTGGAGCGGCGGCATCCAAGCGAGGCGCAGGCGTCATCCTTGGGACATGGGTGGGGCAGCGAATCGGTGATCTCTCCTATTCGCTCTACTTGTGGCACTTCCCCGTTCTCATCATCGCCACGCAGACCTCCCTGTCACCGATCCGCTGGTGGGAGAAACTCGATCTCCTCGCCCTGATCGGCGTGCTTTCGGTAGCGACCTACGTACTCGTCGAGAACCCGATACGACGTTCGCGCCATCTGGTGGGCCGCAATGGGCGGAGTCTGGCCATTGGCGCCATCCTGATTACCGGAACCTTCGTCTTTTGTGCCCTGGCGGGAACGAGCCACCCGATCCCCACCTCCATTAGCCCGCCTCCGGGTCGCCAGACGGTGAGCCTCCCCACTCTCGAAGCCCAGGTGAAAGCTGGGGCCGCTCGAACCGAGGTGCCCAAGGTGCTGGCCCCACCCGTCGGGTCGGTCTCGCTCCTCAACAAACCTTCATGGCTCGATGGGTGCTTCCTCACGGTCGGGAATCAAGATCTCCTCGACAGAACCACTGTTCCGATCTGCATCTTTGGTGACCCAGGGGCTGACAGGACGATGGTCCTGCTCGGAGACTCTCAAGCTCATATGTGGTCGACGGGATTCGATCGGATGGCCCAAGAACAACACTGGAAGCTCGTTGTCTTGAGTAAAGGCGGCTGTCCCCCTTGGATCGCTCCAGCCACTCGTCCAGGTGGCGGGCCGTTTCCTGCGTGCGAGGCCTTTCGGAATTTCGCCCTCCGCGAAATCACCACCCTGAAGGCAAGCGCCGTCTTTGTCACGGGCGACACCACGCCGCTGTACCGCCATCCCGACGGGCTCACGAAGCTCCTCGATCGCCTTGGCCCCACCGGTGCCAAAGTTGGAGTCCTCGGAACCATCCCGTGGTATCGAAACAACTGGCAGGGCCCCGACCCGACGTCATGCCTGAGTACCCACCAAGACGCTGTCCAGGAGTGCAACTTGTCACGCCACACACTCGATCACGTCTTTGGGCCGATCAACGCTGTGCTCGAACGCTCAAGCCACTCCCGAGGAGCGGACTACATCAGCGTCACGAACCTGTTCTGCACCTCGGCCACCTGCCCAATCATCGTGGCGAACAGGATCGTGTACCAAGACCCTCTCCACATGACGTGGATTTACTCCGATTACCTCGGCCGCCCCATCGGGACGCTTGTCGCTCCGACGCTCGCCGCTGCGAGCAACCAACCAGCTTCGGTTCGAGGTCCTAGGACGGCTCAATCTCCGTAAAGGAACTCAGACGCTGGTAGGAGTTCCCCAAGTCATCTTGGAGGACGGTGGCCATCTTCTCTGGCCCACAATCCACGCGCAGCGTCGTCGCCGGATCAAGATCAACGGCGTAGTGCCAGCCATCAGGGACGTGAAGGTTGGCGCCGAGATCTGCCAGATCGTTCAACGTCAGCGTCTCGTCGACGTAGGTGGCATAGGCCTGCATCACGTAGTGGATGCCATCGGGACCGTGGAGATAGAAGCGAGGAGCATGCGCAGCGAACTCCCAGATGTTGTCTCGCGCCACCGATCGATCAGTGAAGCTCAGGCGATCGAGTGGTCCGTCACCGATCTCCAGGGTGGCGACCAACGACATGTCGAGCTCTCCCGCTCGACACAGGAGAGGTTCAGGATTAGGGGGTGCTTCAATGGCATCCCAGATCCAAAATCGTGGACCATTCGGGATCGCCATCAGAGAGCCGGTCTCCTTTGCAAATGCCTGCAAGTCGATGGCCTTGAACGCTGCCGGTGGGCAATCGTTGAGCATCATTGTGTTCCAAACGTCGGCCCAGTGACCCCGCTCGTCTGAGTGGAACAGGTTGAGAATCTCGCCGTAGCGGTAATCCCGAAATCCCTCGAAGCGAACCCTCTCAGCCATGGTGCTCTCCTGACCTTGCGCTTGTGCGTTGGACATACAACTGTCTTGCTATCTGCCAATTGTACCGTATCGCCAATCTGCTTGCCCGGCGATGCATTTCGATATTATGAAAACATGAGTAACGCCCTCAAGATCCCTCGGGTTGATGCCGGCTTCTGGGTCACCAAGGTTCTGGCCACCGCACTCGGCGAGACCTCCGCCGATTTCTTCAGCGAGAAGCTCGGTTTCGAACTCTCCAGCACCACCCTCTTCTTCTCGGGAGCCCTCGTTGCGCTCTTGGCAGTCGAGATCCTCCTGAGCCGACTGATTGTTCCCCTCTATTGGGCATGTGTTTCGGTGATGGGTGTTGCCGCAACCCTGCTGACCGACACGCTGACCGATGGACACCACGTGCCCCTCTGGATCAGCACCGTGTGGATCAGCGTCGGGCTCGCTGCGCTTTTTGCCATCTGGTACGCACTCGAAGGCACTGTCTCGTATCGATCAATCACGACACACCGGCGAGAGGTTCTGTACTGGGCGGTGGTCCTCGGCTGCTTCGCCCTGGGGACGGCCGCAGGCGACTTGGTCTCCGAGGCGCTCGGTCTCGGGTTCGTCCAATCCATGCTCCTCTTCGCAGCTGTCTTCCTTGTGATCGGCCTGATGGTGCGGCTCTCGGTCATCGCAGCACCCTTGGCGTTCTGGTTGGCCTACATCCTCCCGACGCCGCTCGGTACCAATGTTGCCGACACCCTCACCCAGACACGGGAAGCCGGTGGACTCGGATTCAACTCCGGGGTTACCTCGGCGGTGTTGATTGGGGCCATCATTCTCCTGATCATCGGATCCTCCCGCCATACCGACAAGGCTGACGGTCGCAGCCTCGTCACGGCCTAGAACTCATCCGGTCCCTCTCTATCTGGACCTGGCGTGAACGGGCGAGCGTGAGGTGCTTGCTGGACGGCAGGAGGAACCCATGAGGTCCTCTCATCTCTGGTGAGTGCTCACCTCCGACGGGTAGCGGCTGAAGCCGATCGCCGTGGGGTGACGTTCGACCGCACCCTTCCCCGGCGAGACCGTCGCTCTCCCATCGGAGCGATGGCGCGCCCCAGTGATATCTCGATGGCGGGATCACGCCGCGCGCTGAACCTTCTGCCCGCAGAACGGGACAGTGGGCGGTTCAGGCAATGATGCCTTCGTCGAGGGCCACCCCATGTGAGAATTGCACCGTGAACACGGGATCAATGACTCACCCCGCTCCGCCAACGAGCCCCGGGAAGTCATGAAGCTTCTCGTCCGTCTGCTCTCAGCGGCGTTCGTCAGCGCCTGTATCGGCTTCGTCATCGTCCTCGTTTGGCGTGACTGGCCGGCGGCAAGCCAGGCACTCCGTGACGCCAACTATCTCCTCTTGATCCCCGCCGCAGCCATGGCCGCTCTCTCCATGGGCCTCATGGCCTGGCGCTGGGGAGCAGCGATCGATGCTGTCGGAGGCAAATCGAACAGCCATCACCGAGTGATCAGTTCCTATTTCGTTGGAGAATTCGGCAAGTACATTCCCGGTGGCGTCTTTTCCATGCTCGGGCGGGGCGAGATGGCTCGCCGAGAGGGCCACCCCCGATCGGTGGCGTATTCGAGCATCGCCCTCTCGCTCATCGCCTTGTATCTCGCCGCAGCGCTCACCAGCGTCGCCCTCGCGGGGCTCGCCCTCCTCGGCGGCTCAATCACCATTCCATGGTGGCCATTGATCATCATCGCTTTTGGTGGGATTGCCCTCCTGCATCCCCGAGTCGGAAACCTGATGGCAGCGGCCAGCAGCCGGGTCCTCAAACGACCGCTCACCGTCACCATTCCGAGCTGGAGCCGTGCTCTGCGATTAACGGCGTGGTACGTGCCCGCCTGGATCCTGGTCGCTGGTGCCACCGTCCTCGTGGCCCGGTCCCTCGACCCCCATGTCGATGTCGCCCGCGTGGCGCTGGCCGCAGTCCTCGGCTGGGTCATCGGCTTCGTCACCCCATCGCCGGGAGGCCTTGGAGTACGCGAGGCCATCTTCGTGGCGGTGGCAGGTCTTTCCGCAGGACCAGCGACGGCGATAGCGCTCCTGGCACGGCTACTATTCGTCGGAGTCGACGCCGTCGGCGCTGGGCTCGGATGGTTCATCCTGAGGGGCAAGGATCCAAGTCAATCCCTGCGGGATGCCAACGATGAGGGGGTGGGGGTGTGATGAGATCGTGGACCACCATGGCATCGAAATCGTCATCGTCCCCGGGAGCGAACTGATGACCGACCACACCAAGGCGACCTCAATCTCGCTGGTTATTCCTTCGTACAACGAAGGAGAAAACCTGCCCGAGACAGTCCCACCGGCGATTGCCGCGCTGGCTTCGATCGGCATTGCCTTCGAAGTCCTCATCATCGATGACGGGAGTACCGACGACACCGTCGAGGTCGTCCGAAGCCTCTCGGCGAAACACCCCGAAGTTCGTGGGATCAGGCTCCGACGCAATGCCGGGAAGGCTGCTGCGCTCTCGGTGGGATTCAGCCAAGCAACGGGTGACGTCATCGTCATGATGGATGCTGATGGCCAGGACGAGCCAACCGCTATTCCTGCTCTGGTCGCCACGCTCGAGAGTGGCTATGACCTCGTGACAGGACGCAGGGCTGATCGAAACGACCGTTTCATCAAGCGACACACCTCCAAGTTGTACAACGCCACCACGTCCTGGATCAGTGGAGTCCCGGGCCGAGACTTCAACAGCGGGCTCAAGGTGATGCGCCGTGACGTCGTCGAGAACGTCGATCTCTACGGCGAGTTGCACCGGTATCTTCCGGTCCTTGCCGCATGGTCAGGTTTCCGGGTGACCGAGGTCGAGGTTGAACACCACACGCGCCTGCACGGCACGACCAAGTACGGCATCGCCCGTTTCTGGCGAGGGATCTTCGACCTCGTGACGGTCAAGTTCCTCACCTCCTACAATCGACGGCCATTCCACCTCTTTGGAGGTATGGGCATCATCTCCGCCATCATCGGTTCGGGACTTCTGATCTGGATGTTCATCCTTCATCTTGCCGGCACGGCCGTGGGAACGAAGCCCGCCGTCATCACCGGTGTCCTCTTCGAGGTCGTCGCCGTCCAGCTGCTCTCGACCGGACTCGTCGGTGAGCTGCTCGTCTATCTCAATCGTTCCCGCGATGGGGAGCGATCACTCCCCGCAACGCAGGACATCACGGAATCTCTCAGCGACAGCTGACTGGCACAACGGCTTTACCGAGACCCGACTCGGTACACTCTCGACATGGCCGATAGATCCCAGCAAATCATTGGCCTCCCACCTGGTGCCTCAGAGGAGACTGCGGGCGAGGACGCCAAGAAGTACGGCACCTCGAACCCCGTGGTTCGACGGTTACTCGATCGCCTCCTCCATAGGCTCCGGCTCGCAACCTCAGAGTGCACCGGCACCTTCGTTGACGTTGGCGTCGGAGAGGGTCTCGCTCTCGAGGCCATCGGCCTGCAGGCGGCGATGCTCATCGGGGTCGAGTATCGGGCCGACAAACTTGCCCAAGCAGTGGCCCGAGTCCCCCACCTCAACGGGGTCCAGGCCGACGCGGGACTGTTGCCGTTTCGGGACCGAAGCGTCGACCTCGTCACGTGCATCGAGGTCCTCGAGCACTTGACCGCCCCGGAGCGAGCTGTAGCTGAGTTGGCCCGTATCTGCGGAGGCCGAACGGTTATCTCGGTCCCATGGGAGCCCTTCTTTCGGCTCGGCAATCTGGCCAGGGGCAAGGACATCAGAAGGATCGGCAACAACCCAGAACACATCGGCCAGTTCACGCCGGGGAAGCTTCGCCGCCTCCTCGGTGCCTCCTTCAATGACGTCGAGGTTCACCGATGCTTCCCCTGGCTCATCGCAGTGGCCTCAGACCCACGGGTCTGACCCTTTGTCTTCAGGTCCCGTCGGGGAGGATCGCCAGTCGTCGGAGGATCACCTTTGCGCCATGATCCACCGAGACCACAATCCCGACTGCGTTCGTCGTAGCACTCGGCCTCACAGGGTCGATCGAGAATGGCCAGCGTCCAGCAAAGCGGTGCGACGACGAGACGCCATAGACGAGGGTGAACGGGACAGCCTGGGTTGTCCTCGTCGGACTGGCCTGCAGCGACCGCGTAGCGAGTGTTGCGCCGGTTGTGAAATTAACGACCGTGACCGTGATCGGTGTGCGGCCCTCGAATTCAACCGCCGCCACGTAGCGACCGGTCGGACGGTTCCAGGAAGACCCGGTCGAGAGTGCCCCTGCTTCCCCCGTGGACTTCAGATGCCAGGTTGATGCCGGTCCTCGCCGAACACTGGCCGCCACAGGACCCGGAACGGTCCACGCTGGAATTGAAGAGACACCCGTCGGCAGCGTGATGTGGTCGACCCCCTCCGGTCGATCCCAACGGAAGGCGAAGACACCGTTCTCGGCGACGACGAGCTTGGCATGCATGGGACCAGCCAGTTGGGCCATAAGTGCCCGCACCTCCTCTGGTGGAGCACCGTAGAGACCCGCACCGGGGGCGAGGACGAACCACACGGTCTTGGTGGTCACCGGATACCCCGACGTCACATTGATGCCAGCAGGTGGATAGGGACGGATCTGTCTCCGTTCGCCGAAGCGACCCGATACCCCTCGGGTCACGATGACTTCATCGTTCGCAGGGATCATTGCATTGACCTTGGAGAGGATCGACGCCTTCGAGCTTGCGACCTGCATCCAGCGCTCATCGGTGATTGGCAGGAAGATCGCAGCCCACACCATCACATTGATCGCCGCAATGAAAACACACAGCCCGACCGCCCACGTTGGCCATGACCAGCGCCCCGCCACGTAAGCCAGGATCATGATCAACCCAACGGCACCAAAGGTATAGAGCGGTAGCGATTGGAACTCTGGAACAGAGAAATACCGCTGCTGCGGAAGGTTGTTGGCCAGAATCACGATCAGAGGAACACCAATGGTCCATGGGGTAAGGATTCCGATATACGCCGTGGGGCCCAGATTGGCGCTGATGTTCTGTCCCTGGTCCCACAATGTGCCTACGACCCGACCAGGGTGCAGGAGAGCGCCCTTGAGTACCTTGAATGGTCCAGCATCCTTGGGATGCGACATTCCTGGAGTAGCTGCGAGGTGCCCGTAGAGGGTGGAGAACGAGGATCCCTTATTCCCTCCCAAAGTCGCGATGGCGGCGAGCCAGGCGAGGGATGCCACGCCGAGCGCCATGGCATTGACGATCAGAGAACGCCGGCGGTCCCGTGTCATGAGCGCCGCAATGCCGGCGCTGATACCAAGGCCGAAGACCCACGTCGCGCAGACATCGCCCATGAGGATCGTGAGAACCACCCAGATCCATGCCCTCTTCGTCCGCCCTTGTGAAAGGTCGAACGCCGCCGCCATGATGAAGGGCAGGGCGAATGCCTCTGGGTGGATGTCCCACGAGAGCGACCAGTAGATCCATGGGTTGGCCACCATCACCACGAGTCCAAGGCCACCCAATACGGTCGGGAGACGATCCGAGATGCTTCGCCTTGGCAGGTCGCTGATCACCTTTGAGATCCATCGGAAGGTCACGATCTCCGCCGCCACCACGCTGGCGTCTTGCGCCCAGAACATCAAGAGTCCATGCGGCCAGAGAAGATCGAGCGCGGCGTAAGGCCACAACAGAAGCGAGAAGTGGTCCTTGAAGAAGGGAATCCCGGCGGTTGTCGAGAACGGGTTGAGGTCACCGTGGCTGATCAGGTGGAAAGCCTGAAGGTAGGTCGCCGAATCCGCCCACAGTGCGTAGTGGCTCCATAGGCGCGTGCTCCATACGCACAGGATCAGGAATTGAAGGGCGAAGACCCCCCAGGCCAGCTTGGAAAGAACCCTGCTTCCTGGCTGACCGGCCAGCGTGTCGGTCCCGGCGTCGGTAATGCTCGTTGCCGTGCTGGTCATGAGGTGACCGGGGTACTTCCCCGAATGAGTTGTCCGGGGAGTGCACCGGTGAACTCGTCGTCTTCGACGATCGAGACACCGCCCGACATCGTCATGACATAACCCCGGCCCCGCTGGACAAGACGACGCGCTCCAGTGGGGAGGTCATAGGCCATCGAGGCCTCAGTGAATCCCAGGCGGTCGTAGTCGATGATGTTGATGTCAGCCTTCATTCCTGGGGCAATGACTCCACGATCGCTGAGACCGAAGAGCGCGGCCGTCTCGGCGGTTTGGCGGCGCACAACGAACTCGATGGGGAGGCGAGGCCCTCGCGTGCGATCTCTGGTCCAATGCGACAGCATGAACGTCGGCATCCCTCCGTCGCAGATCGAACCACAATGCGCACCTGCATCTGACAGGCCCATCCGCGTGGCCGGATTCACGTGAAGATCATGGAGGAGGCTCAAATCGCCGCCTGAGTAGTTGAAGAGTGGGACGTAAAGCATCCCTCGACCATCGTCGGCGAGAAGGGCGTCAAGCGCCAGTTCCTGCGGGGTCTTTCCGCTCACGCGTGCCAGCGCAGCGAGAGAGTCGACGTCTGGATCAGGCTCGTAGTCGATCGTTCCAGCACTCACGGGATACATCCGATCCCACGCCCCGATCAGCAGATCGATGGTTGGGGTCACCGAAGCAATGCGTTCAGCAAGAAGTGCCTCCCGAATCTTCGGATCGCGAAGCGCTGCCACCTTCTCGTTCAACGGCCGATCAGCCAGTGATGCCCAAGTCGAATGGAGGGCGAACGGATGAACAGACCCCTCGAGGCACTCGAGAACACCGATCGATCGACCAGCGACTTGGCCGACGATCGAATATCCGTCTTGCCGTGCACCCTCAAGGAGGCTCAGGACGTCTCTCCACAGCTCGGGATCCTGGCGGGTCTGGCTGAAGTTGAACGACACCGTGGCACCGGATCGTTGTGCAAATTCCCTCATCCAACCGAATTGGGCAGGGACGTCCGTGTGCTCAAGGGCCATCTGAAACACGCTGGGTCGCCCAGAACGGCTCTTCTCCCTCTGGAGTGCATCAGCGAGCGCATACAACTCGTCAAGTTCTGCGAAGGTTCCTGGGACGAATTCGCCATCTCGAGCTTTGTGAAGCGACGTCCTCGACGTCGAAATACCGAGTGCCCCGGCAGCAAGTGCTTCAGCGGCGAGTCGCCCCATCTCGAGGAGATCCTCGGGTGTCGCTCGCTCATTCGAAGCACCCCTGTCACCCATGACGTAGCCCCGCAAGGGACCGTGAGCGAGCTGGAAACCAAAATCAATGACATGGGGCGATGCCCCGACAGCGTCAAGAAACTCCGGGAAACTCTCCCATTCCCACGAGATCCCCTCTGAGAGTGCCGATCCCGGAATATCCTCAACGCCTTCCATGAGTTGCACGAGCCACGCAGTCTTCTCGGGGCGAACAGGGGCAAAACCGACCCCACAGTTCCCTCCGACCACAGTGGTCACGCCATGCCAACTTGAAGGCGTCAGCCACGGGTCCCATGATGCTTGTCCGTCGTAGTGCGTATGGATGTCGACGAATCCGGGGGTCACCATGAGGCCTTCGGCATCAACCTCTCGGTGGCCGAGCCCAATGGTTCCGGGCGCAGCGACCTCCGTGATCACGCCTCCATCGATGGCGATGTCAGCCACGCGACGCGGATCCCCGGTGCCGTCAACGACCACCCCGCGTCGGATGACAACATCGTGCACAGCGAAACCCTATTCCATGCGATGGAATGACTCCCATCATCAGCTCCTCCCGACAGAAGCACACGGCCTCCATCGGGCCGTTCACGAACCCAGGGCAATTCGAAGATCGCTCTCAAGAATTGGCAGCGCCGATGATGAAATTGAATGTCCGACCAATCCTTCGCCTGGTCACGCGTTCGAGCGATCTCCGGATTCGGCACGAACCGATGCGGTGCCGTGGCGGTCCATTCAATCTTGCGTTGGTGAGTTCCGAGCCCATCCGAGATCGCGCTCGGCCACATCAAGATGCAACTCAAGCCAATCGATGAGCCTGACGGCATCGGTGGCACCGAGATCATCAATTTCCGGGTGAACCGGCGCAAACGTAGCAAGGCCCTGTCCAAGAAAGAGTGCCACCTGCGCGAAACTCGAGGCAGTGCGCTCAGAGATTTCCTGTCGGTCAATCTGTCGGTTTCCCGTAAACGCGAGAGTTCTCTCCAGAGAGATTTTCGGCGGATTCATACCTTCGCCCAACATCCACGCAACAAGGCGGGAACGAAGAGCGACGTCTGGATGAATCAGATCACTGCCGAGACTGCCGGGAGGCGATTCAGCAAACCAACTATCGATTCTCTCGATCACCGCAACAAATAGCCCCTCCATCGAACCAAAATTACGAGTGATCGATGAATTGCTCACGTCCGCGGCAGAAGCGATTGTTCGACTCGTCACGGCGGAAAAAGGATGAGTTCGGAGGATCTCGATTGTCTTGTCAATCACACGCTGGCGTGATTCTTCACCCGTCATCCAGGGGCGGTGGTGGTTTTCGTCGGCATTTCCCGTCAACTTCATAGACCCCCCCCGCTGTTGACAACAAGATTTTAGTGGACCGAAGGGCCGGTCACCCTGCGCTCACATCGCCCCATCGGCCTTTCGGCCGACCGATACGTTCCATCGGCACACCCCGCACCCAACTCAATGGGCACACCGTGCTTCGCCAATGGGATGAGGGCACCGGGGGATTCGCCCTGCCCCGGGTGGCTACGATCGAAAAGAAACCGGTTGCGAGGAGATGGTGATGCACAAGTTGGTGGACCCGGCGGCAGTCGTGAAGCCCCAGCGGGTCCGGTTGCACCCGTTCGATGTCATGGTCGGTCCGGTGACCCACCTCGCCGAGGAGCGCGAGCGCCTCGCGAACCTGACCTATGAGGGCTTCGCGGTCCAGCAATTGGGCGCCACCATCGGAGGCATCGTGGAGGGCATCGATCTCCGCACTGACCTCAGCGATGCGTTAATCGCCGAGCTGCGGCGCTGCCTTCTCGACTTCAAGGTGATCTTCTTTCGTGACCAGCCGCTCAGCGCGGCCCAGCATGTGTCCTTCGCCCGCCAGTTCGGCGACCTTGAGATCCACCCATTCATTCCCGCAAACACCGATCAGCCCGAGCTTGTTCGGTTTGAAAAGGAGGCCCAGGTCGGTGGCTTCGAGAACGTCTGGCACTCAGACGTCCCCTGGCGGGAGATTCCCTCGGCCGCTGCTGTCCTCCATGCAGTCGAAGTCCCTGCCATCGGTGGCGACACCGCCTTCTGCGACATGTACGCCGCCTACGAGGGGCTCAGCGACAAGATGAAGACCCGCATCGAGGGGCTTGAAGCCGTCAGCACGTTCACCAAGGCCTTCGGCCACACCCTCGACGACGACGCGCGAGCAGCAATGAACGCCACCTACCCTCCGGCGACGCATCCGGTCGTCCGAACGCACGGGGAGACCGGCCGACGGCTTCTCTATGTCAACCGTGCCTTCACCGAGTCCATTGTGGGCCTCGATGACGACGAGGGGAACGACCTCATCGACCAGTTGAGCGCCCAGACAAACGTCATCGAGTACCAGTGTCGTTTCCGCTGGGAAGCTGACTCGATCGCCTTCTGGGACAACCGAGCGGTGCAGCACTTCGCTCTCAGCGACTACTGGCCGCAGCGCCGAGTCATGGAGCGAGCCAGCATCGTTGGTGAGCGGCCAGCCTGATCTTCATCGAAGCGCACGCCGAGGTGTTCCTAGGTCGTGATGACATCAGAAGCCTGGTCGGCACCAGAGCTGTTCCGTCGAAGCACGCCGTGATTCGTCAAGCCTCGGAGCGATTCGGCTGCGCCGCTGGGCAACTCTCGTTACCTAGAGCGTGGCGAGACGGCCACAGTGCCGCTTCTCGGGTCAGGCAACGTCATCCCTACCTTGGTGCACATGGGCGCTGAGATGTTCCTCCCCCTGAAGGCAGTGCCCTCTCCACCGCCTTATGAGGCGGTCACGGACACCCTGAGCGCTGTGGAACTAACGGTATTCGAGGCTTCAACGTCAAAGCTGTACGTGCCTGCCGTAGCGATCTTGCCGGTGACCTTGCCTCCCGAGAAACTCAGGCCACTCGGGAGGTGGCTCACTGAAATCGAGGGGGCCGGGAAGCCCATCCCTGCGATCTTGAGACTGAAGTTGCCCTTGTTGTGGACCTGAGTGGTCGTCCCGGTGACCACGATCCCTGGCGCAGAGTTCACGAGGATGGCAATCACCCAGGTAGCGGTAGCCGCGCCATCAGTTGCGGTCAGCTTGACGGTGGTGGCCTTGGCTTTCCCGGTCGTCGGTGTACCGCTAATTGTGGCAATTCCCTTGTCGGCGCTGAATTGGAGCCCATCGGGGAGAGCACTCGACGTCGTGATGACTGCCGAGGCATCGGTGCTCTCGATGAGGACAGAACCAGCGAGGCCGGCCTGCATGGTCACCGAAGCGGGACTACTTGACGAGAACGCCACGCTCCGAAGAGTGAAGACCTGACGGGTTCCGACACCAGCAGCATTTGAAGCAACCAAGGTGAATGAGGAGGTTGCGCTGCTCGGTGCGAGGCCGCTGATAGTTCCGGTATTGGCCTTGGTGCCCTTGCCCGCAGTGAACGTCACTCCCGCTGGGAGGTCTTCCGCTGAAAGCCAAGTCCCAGTCTTCGACGTTGGCGCCACCAAGGTCGCGGTCGTCACGGCAATCTTGATGCTCTTGCCGGGCACACCAGACCCTGAGTTCGCCGAAGTGAACGACGGCGCACTGGCGAGAGCGGTCACTGAACGGCTGGCCTCGGCACCCGCTCCCAGAGCATTCGTCGCTGTCACCACAGCCGAACCGGCAACACCATTGACCAGACCGGTGATCGTGCACTGACGGCCAGCGGCACCCGTCGAGCAGGTGTTTGATCCGATCCTGGCGGTGTAGCCCGTAATTCCTGACCCACCATTGGTCAACGGCACCGACCAACCAAGCGTGACTTGGGCATTGCCCGCAGTGGACTGGACATCGACCGGGGCTCCTGGGGTCGTCGCGGGGGTTACCTCACCAGAGGCGACCGAACGGGAGCCCTCGCCCACGCCATTGGTGTGGGAGACCTTGAAGGTGTAGGTGGTGCCAACGGTGAGGCCCGTCATGGTGCAGGGCGAGTTACCACACCCTGTCTGGGTGGCCACCACACTGGCGCCGTCGTAGGCGTAGATCGAGGAACTCTGAATATCCGAACCGTTGGCAGGACCATCAGTCCAGGCAATGGACGCCGAAGCGTTCCCTCGCGTGGCCGACGTGATGGTGGGTGCTCCAGGGTTGGTTGCCGGAGTGACTTCGCTCGAGGCCACCGACACGTCTCCTTCGCCAACGCCGTTGGTGCCAGAAACCTTGAAGGTGTAGGTCGTGCCATTCGTCAGGCCGAAAATGGTGCAGGGTGATCCGGAGCAGTCAGTCTTCGATGCCACCAACGTGGGGCCTGAGAAGGCGTAGATCGAGGAGCTCTGGACAGTCGAACCGTTGGCCGCCCCATTCGTCCAGGCAATGGTGGCTGAGCCGTTGCCTCGAGTGGCCGACGTGATGGTGGGGGCTCCGGGGTTCGTTGCGGGAGTGACGGTGCTCGATGAGGCTGACGGCGGCGAATCACCTGCAACATTGGTGGCGACCACGGTGAAGGCATAGTCATCGCCATTGACAAGGCCGGTCACCAAGCATTCCAGCGTGGAGCCGTCTGGCGTAGAGCACTTCTGGCCACCGTTGACGGCGTTGCTGGAGTCGGTGGCGGTCACGGTGTACTTCGTGATGGGCGAACCATTGTCTCTCGGCGCCGTGAAGACGACCAGTCCCGAACCGTTCCCAGGGTCAACCGACACGACCATTGGAGCCTCTGGAGCGGTGGGTGCCGGCTCTGGAATCTTGAGTTCCACCAGGGCTGTGCGCGTAGAGATTGCGCCATCACCATGTCGATTCGCCGCCTGCACAGCAAACGCGTAGCTCTGCCCATTTGTGAGGCCGGTCACGGTGATGGGACTTGAGGCACCACGCTTCGTGGTGAGAACGCCGCCCGAGGAGTCGAATACCGTCACGACATACCCGCTGATCGACGCGCCACCATCGGACCCCGGAGAAGTGAACGAAATCGTGGCCTGCCCGTCACCAACCTCAACCAACGGTGGGTTCTCGATCCTCAACAGGCGCCCCGTGTCGGCGTCGACCACCGTGAGGGTTCCGTCTTCGCCAAGCGCGATGCTCCGAGGGTTCCTGAGTCCTGAGCCAAGAGTGGAGAGAGCACCATCGGGATCAATCTTTGTAATGACATGCTCAGTGGCCTGAGCGACATAGACATGACCAGCGTCATCGACCGCAATGCCTTGGGGGCTCACCAGCGATGCTTGGCCGAGGGTTGTCTCGGATCCATTCGGGGCGATCTTGACCACTTGAGCGCGTGAGCGATCTGCCACAAACACATTGCCGTTGGCATCCACTGCGATGCCGCTTGGCGCCCCCCAGTTGGACCCGATGGGAGACGTCACACCGTCCTTCGAGATCTCAAGTACCGAGTGGCCACCGGGGCAGGTCACGTAGAGGCTTCCCTCTTCATCGACCGCCACGCCTTGTACGTCGCAGAGCCCTGACGCTGCAGTTCTGCTCGATCCGTCAGGAGCGACCACAACCACGCGTCCGCTGCCGTCAGTGAGGCTCAACAACGCGACGTAGACGTTTCCTGCTGCATCGGTCGCCACCCCGCGAGGCAAGGTGCCCGCCCAAGTCGACGCCGTACCAAGAAGGGTTCGTGCGTTGTCAGCAGAGATCGTGTCGACTCCGCCTGCCAAGGCAAGGTACGTCTTGCCATCACGGTCCAGAGCAACCCCAGACGGATCAGCGAGGCCAGACGCCACGACGGTCTGCGCCCCACTGTGACCGAACCCAACAGGTGCGCCAGGTGGTCCCGAAGGCGTGACGGCCACCGATTCAGTCGACGCCGCTCCCGTCCCCTGCTCGTTGGTGGCCGCGACGGTGAAGCCGTAGGAGTGGCCGTTCATGAGACCGGTGACCGTGATCGGGCTTGAGGAGCCAGTGGTCGTCGCAATCACTCCGCCTCGACGCCCAAGAACTCGGACCTTGAAGCCCGTGATGCTCGAACCACCATCATCGGTTGGGACGCTGAAGGCCACCGACGCCGACGCATTTCCTGGCGTGGCGACCACGTTGGTGGG
>JBAXAR010000025.1:0-23371 GCA_037142475.1 Actinomycetes bacterium | reverse complement strand
CGCCTCACCAGGGACAAGTCCGAAGAGCCCACCTGGCCATGCCCACCACGGCGGGCTCCCGAGATGACGGCCAGACCCAGTCGCCAGCCAACCAAGCGAGCCGAGGACTTCCCAGCCCATGCCTGGGCACTGTGCGACACTCGTCGCCTCCTGCGCTCTCCACGGACCTGGTGCGGCGGGGCCCCGTAGTTCTCCAAGATCAGTCGGCGCCACAGACGTGCCCGCTGTTCCTGAAAGGGCTGCCACCCCAGCGGCGAGCAAAGTGCTGGCAACCACGCAGAATGCCACGGCGGTCACGACGACTAGGGGGACCGAAGGAGAGCGCCGCATGCAACCAACGGTCGCCACAATGACGAGATCCGATCACAGGGCTACGCTCTCGCTCGACGGTATCTGGACACGAGGAGAGACACGCCATGAAGAGCACGATGCAGGACGCACCCCTCCTGATTAGCGACATCCTCGAGTTCGGCGCGACGGTCTTTGGCGATAGTTCGGTCATCACGGTCGAGGCGGATGGCTATCAAACTGCGAGCTTCTCTGAAGTCGCCGATCGTGCGGCTCGCCTCGCGGGTGCACTCGGGAGTATCGGCGTCGGGATCGGCGACCGCGTGGGAACCTTCTTGTGGAACAACCAGACCCACCTCGAGGCCTACCTGGCCATTCCCTCCATGGGGGCGGTTCTTCACACGTTGAATGTGAGGCTCTTTCCCGAGCAGCTGGCCTACGTGATCAACCACGCTGAGGACAAGGTGATCATCGTCGATGACGTCTTGATCCCCCTGCTCGCCCCAATTATGAATCAATTGACAACGGTTGAGGCAATCATCGTGGCGGGAGAGGGTGACGCTTCAGCCTTGGGCGAAGTGCTCCGCTACGACGCACTCCTCGAAGCGGCCACACCAGTCACTTCCTGGCCCGTCCTCGATGAGCGCGACGCCGCAGCGATGTGTTACACGAGCGGTACCACAGGGAACCCCAAGGGCGTTGTCTACAGCCACCGTTCGACTTATCTGCACTCGATGGCGGAGACGGCGACGAACTCCATCGGCATCTCGGAAGCGGATCGAATCCTCGTGATCGTCCCGATGTTCCACGCCAATGCGTGGGGCACGCCGTATGCCGGCTGGATGAGCGGAGCTGACATC
Source organism: Actinomycetes bacterium (assembly GCA_037142475.1). GTDB lineage: Bacteria > Actinomycetota > Acidimicrobiia > Acidimicrobiales > RAAP-2 > CAIUMH01. The sequence goes on along the minus strand of JBAXAR010000025.1, from coordinate 22,223 downwards.
ATCCTCCCGCAGCAACACATGATGGGCCAGGCCCTTTCGCGCATCATCCCCGAACTGCGTCCGACCCTGGCCTGCGGAGTCCCCACCGTGTGGAACGACCTCCTTGGGGTCGCTGAGGCCAACCCCGTGGATCTGAGTTCACTGCGTGCAGTTACCGCAGGCGGATCCGCAGTGCCGCGCTCGCTTATCGAGGCGTTCGAAGACCGCTTCGGTGTGTCGATCATTCAGGGGTGGGGGATGACTGAAACCAGCCCTCTCGCCTCAATTGCCCGCCCACCCGCACGCTCCGACGCCTTGCTTGCCATGGATTATCGGGTCAAGGCCGGTCGGATCCTGGCAGGCGTGAAGGTACGGGTGGCAGCAGATGATGGGACAATCCTTCCGAACGACGGCGAGTCCGTCGGTGAGTTCGAGATTTCCGGACCGTGGATCACTGGGTCGTACTACCTCGACGATGACGCCGAGAAGTTCCACGACGGGTGGCTACGCACCGGGGATGTCGGCACCCTCGACGCCGAAGGCTTCATGACCATTTCGGACCGCACCAAGGATGTCATCAAGTCCGGGGGCGAGTGGATCTCATCAGTCGAACTCGAAGGCGAGCTCATGGCCCATCCTGACGTCTTCGAAGCGGCTGTCGTTGCCGTTCCCGATACGAGGTGGCAGGAGCGTCCTCTGGCCTGCATCGTGCGCAAGCCGGGCGCCGAGGTATCGGTGGATGATCTCGTGGCGTTCCTCGATGGGAGAATCCCGAAGTGGTGGTTCCCTGAGCGCTGGACCTTCATCGAGTCGGTCCCGAAGACCTCGGTTGGCAAGTTCGACAAGAAGGTTCTTCGAGCCCTCTACGCCGACGGAGCGCTTGAGGTCGTCACCTACGGCGATATCGACTGACGATGGTTCCCGAGGAGATCGAGGCGATCCGGTCAGATCTCGAGAGTCTCAACGAGCGACTCTCGGACATCTCGATCGACCTGCTCCACCGAGCCATGGATGATCCGGACCCAAAAGCATCGGTCCACGCCCGCACAGAGCGACTCGTCACCCGAGCCCGACGCAGTATCGAGAAGGCTTCAGTCCTCCTTGGGGAGGTTCCGCGGGCCGACGAGGCTTGATCGAGGAGGGCTACGGACGGCCGTAGAGCGTGGTTCGCTGGACCAACGGCCGATTGAGCGGCCTGACGATTTCTTCGAGGTCAGCAGTCTCCATCCGCTGTCCATGAGCAGCACCAGCCGCACGTGAGATGTTCTCGTCCATCAGAGTGCCGCCGAGATCGTTGGCCCCCGCCTGCAGTACCTGTGCCGATCCCGCTGCACCAAGCTTGACCCAGCTGACCTGGATGTTGTCAATGGATCCCCGATAGGCCAGCCGGCCGACTGCGTGAAGCAGCAACGCCTCGCGGAAGGTGGGGCCTCGGCGAGCCATCCCTCGAATGAACATCGGTGTGGCCATGTGAACGAAGGAGAGCGGGACAAACTCGGTGAAACCGCCGGTGCGAGCTTGGACCTCACGAGTAGCAAGCAGGTGACGCGCCCAGGATGCCGGCTGCTCAATCGCCCCGAACATCATGGTCACGTTGGACCGAAGGCCCACCGAGTGCGCCGTCTCGTGGACTTCAAGCCACTGCTCGGTGTTGATCTTGTCCGGACACAGCACGGCGCGGACTTCATCATCAAGGATCTCGGCCGCCGTCCCAGGGAGCGTCTTGAGGCCTCTGGCCTTGAGGGCGCTGAGATACTCCGTCAGTGTCATTTCGGAGCGCCGCGCACCCTCGAAGACTTCGAGAGCACTGAAGGCGTGGATGTGGATCTTGTCTGATCCACGAGATACCGCATCAAGGACATCGAGGTAGTAATCGCCATCGAACGACGGGTGGATTCCCCCTTGGAGGCAGACTTCGGTGGCGCCCTCCTGCTCTGCCTCGGCCACGCGTGCGGTGACCTCGTCGAGATCAAGGAGATAGGGATCACCTCTGAGGTTCAGCGAAAGCGGCCCTTTGGAGAAGGCGCAGAACCGGCACTTGAAGGTACAGACGTTGGTGTAGTTGATGTTGCGGTTAATCACGTACGTCACGTCATCGCCCACCACCGATCGGCGGAGCTCATCGGCGACTTCACAGACAGCGACGACCTCAGGGCCTCGAGCGCTGAAGAGGGTGACGATCTCGTCAAAGCCGAGATCCTGACCTAGCTCGAAGCCGGCAAGAACCTCCGCCACGGCGCCGCTCAGCCTCGAAGTTGGGGACGACTCACGGCCCAGAAGTTTCGGCGGCTCCACCTCGCCGCCCGAGCACCACGCGCTATCGCGACAAAGGCCCTCGGAATCCATGGACACGAGCACCGGTGTCCGCATGGCTGGGTCCAGCCAGCGCTCCGGGTCAAGGGCGAACTCTGGATAGATCGTCAGGCGAGGGGCCAGGGTGAAGCCCGCCGCCTCGGTCACCTTCCGGAGGTTCCGGACCTCGGGCCACGCTCGTTCGGGATTGACGTGATCGACCGTGACCGGAGAAACGCCACCGAAGTCATCAATACCCGCCTCTATCAGGATCGTCGGGTCATCAACGAGGTTCGGTGGGGCCTGGAGGTGGACCGAGTGGGGGAGCAAGAGGCGTGCGACCGCGATGGTCCAGCGGATCTCATCGAGGGTGGCCGCAGGAGAGGCAGCCATCAACGTGCCCGGCTTCGGCAAAAAGTTCTGGATGATCACCTCCTGGATGTGCCCATGGAGGCGTGCCGAGTCAGCAATTGCCTCAAGGGCAGCAATTCGGTCCTGGCGATTCTCGCCAATTCCCACCAGAAGTCCAGTGGTGAAGGGAATCCCGAGGACGCCCGCAGCTTCAAGGGTGGCGAGTCGCCGCTCTGGGGTCTTGTCAGGGGCGAGGCGATGGGCCTCAAGGTCATCTCTGATGCTCTCGAGCATCATGCCCTGACTTGCCGACACCGGCCGGAGTGACGCCAGTTCATCATGGTGCAGCGCACCAGCATTGAGATGGGGGAGGAGTCCGGTCTGCTCGAGAACCGCAGCCGCAGCGGCGGCAAGGTACTCCACGGTCGATCCGTAGCCCCGCTCCTCGAGCCATTGGGCGGCGACCTCGTAACGCAGTTCGGGACGTTCGCCCAGCGTGAAGAGCGCCTCCGAACATCCTTGGTCGGCACCGGCTCGAGCGATCGCCAGCACCTCGTCAATCTCGAGATAGGGATGCTCGACGCGGGCCGGAGCTTTAGCGAAGGTGCAATAGCCACATCGATCACGGCACAGCATCGTCAGTGGGATGAACACCTTGGGCGAATAGGTGATCCGGTTGCCGAAGCTCCGATCCCTAATCTTGCCCGCCTCGACCGCGAGTTCTTCGAACGGTGCGTCGATTAACTGGCTCGCTGTGTCAGGCGTCACGCCATCATCCTCTCGCACCCACGGCGCCAGCCGAGCGGGAGCACCATCGCACAGAGCGTAGGGACCAATTCGATTCCGTTGAACATCTCAAGGCATCGGTGATGTTCAACGACGACCTCGGCGTGGTCCTGCATCGGTATCCACCAACGAAGCGGCGGCCGCAGCCACCTTCTCGGGCGTGAACCCCAGGTGCTCGAAGGCCACAGGGCCGGGGGCACTGAGGCCGAAGCGATCGATCCCAATGGATGCATCGGCGTAGGTGCCCCACCCGAACGTGCTGGCCGCCTCGACCGACAGCACTGGGATGTTGGCAGGGAGCACTGCTGAACGCTCATCGGCACTCAGGGCATCGAAGAGACTCAGGCAAGGCATCGAAACCACTCTGCTCGCCACTCCCTGTGCCGCCAGAAGATCCGCTGCATCAAGGGCGAGTGCGACTTCGCTCCCCGTCGCCGCAATGATGACCTGAGTCGACCCCTCGCCGCGCTCGGCGAGAACGTAACCTCCGCGAGCAACACCGTCGGCGGCTTTCTCGGCTGTCTCGGCAAGAACGGGAAGGTTCTGCCTACTCAAGATGAGAGCAACCGGACCAGAGGCTTCAAGCGCTACCCGCCACGCAGCGACTGTCTCGACGGCATCGGCAGGGCGGAGCACGGTGATTCCAGGCATCGCTCGCAGGGAGGCGAGGTGCTCGATTGGCTGGTGCGTCGGTCCATCTTCTCCGACGCCGATTGAATCGTGAGTGAAGACGTAAATCACGTGAGCATCGGAGACAGCGGCGACGCGAATCGCTCCACGCATGTAATCGCTGAAGACGAAGAATGTCCCACCGACAGGCAGGATGCCACCGTGATGAGCCATGCCGGTCATGGTCGAGGCCATGGCGTGCTCTCGGATACCGAAGTAGATCTGGCTGCCACCAGGGTTCTCCGACGACTGGGCCAGCGCACCGGGGAGCTCGGTCCCGGTGTTCTCCGTCAGGTCTGCTCCTCCAGCGACGAGTCCCGGGATCAAGGGTGCAGCGTCGGCGAGGATGGCGGCGAAGGCGCGCCTCGTCGCCACCGATGCACCCGGTTCGAATGTTGGCCCCGCACCCGCGAGTGCTTTCGAATGATCACCAGCCATCTGGGCCAGGAACCGCTGACCCCGGTCTCCCGAGGCATCGAGGCGAGTCAACCAGCGCTGGCGCTCCTCGCGCCCGGCGGTGGTGGCATCGCGATAGGCGCCGTAGAGCTCCTCGGGGATGAAGAAATCCTCGTCCGGCAAGCCCATGATCCCCTTCGTGTGGGAGATCTCCTCACCCGGGAACGGAACACCGTGGGCTTCCTTGGTGGCGGTGAAGGCCGGGGAGGGAGCGCCGATGTGGGTTCGTAGCACCACCAGCGTTGGACGGAACTCCTCAGCCGCCCCCGCACGGAGTGCCCCTTCAATGGCATCGAGGTCATCGGCCTTCTCGCCCAGTTCGATCACATGCCAGCCGTACGCGCGGAATCGAGCCGGCGCATCATCGCTCAAGGCGATCTCTGTCGGACCGTCGATCGTGATGTGGTTGTCGTCGTAGACGCACACGAGCCGGCCGAGCCCGAGGTGCCCGGCGAGCGATGCAGCCTCATGAGAGACCCCTTCTTCGAGGTCACCGTCGCCAACGATCGTCCAGATCCGGTGGTTGGAGAGGTCGGCGCCGTAGGTCTCTCGGATGTGACGCTCGGCGATCGCCATCCCGACGGCGTTGGCGAATCCCTGACCCAGGGGGCCAGTAGTCACTTCGACACCTGGCGTCACGCCAACCTCGGGATGTCCGGGTGTCTTCGAGCCCAGTTGCCGGAATGCTTCGAGGTCACTCAAGGACAGGTCATAGCCAGTCAGGTGAAGCATGGCGTATTGCAGAATTGACGCATGGCCGGCCGAGAGGATGAAACGATCGCGGTCGGGCCATGTCGGGTCGGCAGGGTCAAAGCGCATCACGCGCCCAAACAGGACATGTGCCAAAGGTGCCAGGGCCATGGCGGTCCCGGCATGACCGGAGTTGGCCCGACGAGGACCGTCCATACTGATGGCGCGAACGACCCGAACTGCAAGGTCTTCCCACTCCTGGCCGCCAATCACTCCGCCCGCAAAGTCGCTCATAGTGCTGCACCCTACCGAACCAGCGAAACCCTCTGCCCCGAGAGCCGACGTCGGGTAGCGTGCCGAGTCGTGGCCCTCCGTTCGATCCAAGTCCCGCCGAACTGCGATCTGACACTCGGCATGGTCTGCACTGACAAAACAACCCCGGGTCGGTGCACGTGGACCATGAACGCTGACGAGCGATTTGCGAACCCCGCCGGCATCATCCAGGGCGGCTTCCTTTCCGCGTTTGCTGACTCAGCAATGGGTGCAGCCGCCGTCACCTTCGTCACAGGGCGCAAGGTCATCGTCGCCAACGCTGAGCTCAAAATCAGTTTCATGGCTGCTGCTCAAACGGGAACCACTCTGACCTGCGTCGCCGAGGTTGTCTCAGGCGGCGGACGAGTGGCCTTTGTTGAAGCCACGATCTCCGACAGTGCCGACCGCATGGTAGCGAGAGCCACGTCGACGTATCTCTTCCGAGAGCGCAAGTAGGATCTCATCATGGCCAAGCACGGAGGACTCAAGGGACTGCGTTCCCAGGGCAACGATGTAGCCAAACTGGTCATCGACTACCTCAAGCAGGAGACGGTCGGGCCGCTGAAGGATCTCGGACGATTCGTCGCGTACGGAACGATTGGGTCCTTATTCCTGGCTGGCGGCTTGGTGCTTTTACTCGTCAGCGTCCTTCGCCTCCTTCAGGGGGAGACAGTGCTCACGGGAAATCTGTCGTGGATTCCCTATCTCATCGTTGGCGTCCTGGCTGCTGGGATCATCGCAATCGCTTCATGGAGGATCGTGAGTGGGCCTGCGAAACGCCGGCTGCCGAAGCCTGAGGCCAAGCGATGAGCCCCAAGAAGGACTCCATTTCAAGAGACGATCTTGAAGCCGCGTTGCGAGGACTGGTCGACGATGGCCACGAGACGGTCGTTGAGACGGGAGCGAAAGCTGCCGGGGCTGCCGGGGCATTCGCCTTCTTGGCGCTGGCACTCACCTACGTCGTCGGGCGCCGGCGAGGGCGGAAGGCCCGATCGGTCGTTGAAGTCCGCAGGATCTGACCGATGACGGCATTGATCAACTGGCTCTATCGAACGGGTATTAAGCGAGGCAGCACTGGGAAGCACTGGGCGTGGTTCGTCGTAGCCCTTGGCGCCCACATCCTGCGCAGGGAGCGGCGCCGTATCGAAGAGCCCCCGCTGCGAATGGACATCAAGCCCGGCGAGAGTGTCGTCGTGACCATGCGCGACCTCGGCACGTCAGCAGACTCGTAAGTCCCGTGGAACCTCAGAGGCCGATCACGGCGGGAGAACGGATCATGTTGGTCGACGCCAAAGAGCGTCGCTACCTCGTGACCATGGTTGAAGGAGCGAGTTTCCATACACACGCCGGAATCGTGAGCCACGATGCCATCATCGGCAATGACGAAGGTGTGACCATCCAGGGTTCGACTGGTCGGAATTTCTTGGTCTTGCGACCGACCCTCGCCGACGTGGTGGTCAAGATGCCCCGTGGGGCCCAGGTGATCTACCCCAAGGATCTCGGGGCCATCTTGATAAACGCAGACATCGCCCCAGGGATGAGGGTTCTCGAGGCTGGTGTGGGATCAGGGGCACTCTCGATGACGGTGCTTCGAGCTGGGGCGAGCATCATCGGCTACGAACTACGCGAGGACTTCGCAGCTCGGGCAAAGGCCAATGTGGCCGCCATGCTCGGGAACGATGTCGACTACACCGTCGAGATCCGCGACGTCACCGAAGGAATCGACGAGCGTGGCCTTGACCGAATTCTCCTTGACATGCCCGAGCCATGGAATGTCGTTACTCACGCAGCCGAGGCCCTTCGCCCGGGCGGAATCTTCCTCGCCTACCTGCCGACGATCAATCAGACGGCCCAGTTGCGACGATCGCTTGAGGCAAGTCCATTCGGGATGGCAGAGACGTCCGAGATCCTCAGACGAACCTGGCACATTGAGGACAGAAGCGTCCGACCGGATCACCGCATGGTCGCCCACACCGGATTCTTGACGACCGCCAGGCGGTTAGTGATCTAAATCGAGGCGGTCGTCGCACGACCGGCCGAGAGAACGGTCAGTCGTTCTCAATGAAGATGCACTCGCCGGGGCACTCTTCGGAGGCCTCGACAACTGCTTCCTTCAGATCATCGGGCACGTCCGCCATTCCCGCCGAGCCACCGGGCTCGTTCTTGACGTCAGTTCCTTGCTTGACGTAGGCGAGACCATCGTCGAGCAGCGTGAAGACCGCCGGGGCGATCTCCTCGCAGAGACCATCTCCCGTGCACAGATCCTGATCGATCCAGACCTTCATCACTGATCTCCTCTTAGTGGGGCACGCCGACTCAGCGAACCCCGTCGCGGGATTTGCCTCATTCGATCGCACCGCTGCGAACAGGGAAGAATCCTATCGTCTCCTCCCATCGCATCACGCGGACCATAGCGAGGACGCTACGAGAGACCCTCCCGATAGGCTCGCCACGAGGAGGACGCCATGGCTGTCGAGGATCACAAGGACGGAGAGGTCCCACACGAGGGTCTTCGCGCTGCCCTCGAGGAGATCGAGCGCCTTCGGCGTCAAGTCGAGGAGAGCCCTGGTCGAGCCGAAGCGCTCGAGGCGCGTCTCGACGAGTTGAAGGCGCAATTGAAAACATCCTCCGCCCATAACGAGCGCCTTGCCCTCACTCTTCAGCAAGCTCGAGAGCAGTTGGCAGTCGCTCGCGAAGAAGTCGAAAACCTCAGCGCCCCTCCCTCGGCCTACGGGACGTTCCTCGACATAAACGAGGATGGCTCCGTCGACGTCTTCTCCTCAGGTCGCAAGATGCGGGTCTCGATGCACCCGGAACTTGACCCAGGAATCCTCAAGCGAGGCGATGAGGTCGTCTTAAACGAGGCCTTGAACATCATCCTGGCTCGTGACGGAGAGCGGGCGGGCGAGGTGGTCAAGCTCAAAGAGGTCCTCGACGATGGCCTTCGAGCCATCGTCTTTGGGCGCAGTGACGACGAACGCGTGTGTGAGATCGCGGCATCGCTCCAGGAAGTGAAGCTTCGTGCTGGCGATGCGCTCCTCCTCGATACTCGAGCGGGACTGCTCATCGAGCGACTTCCCCGTCAAGAGGTCGAAGAGCTTGTTCTCGAAGAGGTTCCCGATGTGACCTACGACGACGTCGGTGGCCTCGATTCACAAATCGAAGCCATCACCGACGCGGTCGAGTTGCCCTACCTACACCGTGAGTTGTTCGGTACTTACCGGCTGCCAGCGCCCAAGGGGATCTTGCTCTACGGGCCCCCGGGTTGCGGCAAGACCCTCATCGCAAAGGCTGTGGCGAACTCCCTTGCCAAGAAGGTGGCCGAAGTGACCGGGGATGCCAACATCCGCAGCTACTTCCTCAACATCAAAGGACCCGAGCTCCTCAACAAGTACGTGGGCGAGACAGAGCGTCAGATCCGCCTCGTCTTCCAGCGAGCTCGGGAGAAGGCCGAAGAGGGTGTCCCGGTCATTATCTTCTTCGATGAAATGGATTCATTGTTCCGCACCCGAGGAACTGGAATCAGTTCCGACATGGAATCGACAGTCGTGCCGCAACTTCTGGCCGAGATCGACGGGGTCGAGACGCTCAAGGACGTCATCGTCATCGGCGCCTCGAATCGAGAAGACCTCATCGATCCCGCGATCCTGCGACCCGGTCGCCTCGACGTCAAGATCAAGATTGAACGGCCCAACGAAGAGTCAGCCGCTCAGATTTTCGGTCGCTACCTCACCGCCGATCTCCCTCTCGACCCACGCGAGATCGAGGGACTCGGCGGGGGAGACCCTGCCAAGGCAGCCCAGGCAATGATCGAGACCACGGTGGCCGAGATGTATCAAGACGGCGAAGAGAACCGCTTCCTCGAGGTGACCTACCAAAACGGTGACAAGGAAGTCCTCTATTACCGAGACTTTGCCTCGGGGGCGATGATCGAGAACATCGTCCGACGTGCCAAGAAGCTCGCCATCAAGCGAGAGATCGCCGGCGTGGGGACCGGGATCCGCACCCAGGACCTCCTCGATTCGATTCGTCGCGAGTACAAAGAAAATGAAGACCTCCCGAACACCACTAATCCTGACGACTGGGCCAGGATCTCCGGTAAGAAAGGCGAGCGAATCGTCTACGTGAGGACCCTGGTCACCCAGGACGACGACGCCGTGGGTGGTCGCTCACTCGAGCATGTTGGCACTGGGCAGTACCTCTGAGACCCGTTCGGCGGGCTGAGCGCTCCCAGAGCGGCAGATAGGTTCCCTTCAATGGCACTGCCCAAGATCATGGGGATCGAGACCGAATACGGGATTTCCGTCGGTTCAGCTGAGGCGGATCCGATCACCACCTCGACGCTTCTCGTGACCGCTTTCGCCTCACGTCTCCGCCATCACATCTCCTGGGACTTCCACGATGAGAGCCCAGGACGCGACGCTCGAGGTGCAGCGCGCTTGGGTTCGCTTGCCCCCATGGTCGAGACACACCTCGCCAATGCCGTACTCACCAATGGCGCACGGTTCTACGTCGACCACGCCCACCCTGAGTACTCCTCGCCGGAGGTCGCCACGCCACTCGAAGCAGTGCTCTTCGATCGCGCTGGTGAAGAGGTACTCCGCCAAGCGATGGTCGCTGCGGCGGAGCGTTATCCAGGTGCCCCCGACATCGTGGTCTACAAGAACAATTCGGACTCAAAGGGAAACTCCTACGGGTGCCATGAGAATTTTCTCCTTTCCCGCGATGTTCCCTTTGCTGAGGTGATTTCAGCCGCCGTGCCCCACCTCGTCACGAGGCAGATCTATTGCGGTGCTGGCAAGGTGGGAGCCGAGACGCCCGTCTTCGATGACATCCCTCCCTTTCAGATCAGCCAGCGTTCCGAGTTTTTCGAGGAGGTCGTCGGGCTCGAGACAACCCTGAAGCGCCCAATTGTCAACACCCGCGACGAACCCCACGCCGACCCGTCGCTCTATCGGCGGCTGCATGTGATCATCGGGGACGCCAACATGTCCGAGGTCGCTACCTTTCTGAAGGTCGGCACCACCGCACTCATTCTGGCGATGCTCGAAGACGGAGCACTCACCCGCGAGGTGATCGAGCTGAAGAATCCCGTCAGATCTGTTCGCCAAATCAGCGCTGACCCGTCGCTTCGCGCCACGGTCGAACTCGTTGACGGCCGTCGGGTGACCGCCGCCGATATCCAACAGATCCTCTTCGAGTCGGCCGTTCGCTATGTCGAATCTGGCGGAGGAGTCGCACTCGGTGACGTCGATCAAGCCAACGAGGTTGTCAAGCGCTGGGGGTCAACCCTGGACAAGCTTGCGACCGACCCTGACTCGTTAGCCGGTCAGGTTGACTGGATTGCCAAGAAACGCATCATTGACGCCTACGCGGATCGCCACGGGCTCGCCCCCGGCGACCCGAAGCTCAGAGCTATGGACCTTCAGTATCACGACCTGAGACCGGAGCGGTCCCTCTCGGCACGTCTGGGGCTTGAGACCTTGGTGGGGCGTGATGATGTTGCCCGGGCAGTGACGGAACCACCTCGATCCACGCGAGCGTGGTTTCGCGGATCGTGTTTGGCGAAGTTCCCCGACGAGGTAGCAACCGCCAATTGGGACTCACTCGTCTTTGACCTTGGGACGGATCCTCTTCGTCGGGTCCCTATGATGGACCCACTGAGGGGAACTGCGGCGATGACCGAGGACCTCCTCGACGAGGTCGGATCGGCACACGAGCTCCTCGCAAGACTCGACGCATGAGAGGAAACGGAAGACTCGATGCCTGAACGAGAGCAGATACAGCGTTCGAACGGCGAACGTTCGACCGATGAGGTCGCCCATGACGCACCGCAGGGGAGCGAGAGAGCCGCTCAGGTCAAGGCTGACCTCGACAGCCTCCTCGATGAGATTGATGAGGTCCTTGAGGACAATGCAGAGGAGTTCGTCCGCAACTACGTCCAGAAGGGTGGTCAGTGATGGCACTTCCCCTCTTTGATCCCACCGAAGATCCGGGACCAAGCTTCACCGCCCTGTTGTCGCGAGAAGGCATGGGCGACTTGCGTCAGATTCAAGATCACGGAATCACGCAAGCCCACGGGACCACCGTGCTGGCTATCCGTTATGCCGACGGCGTCATCATGGCGGGAGACCGCCGGGCGACCGAGGGGCATTCGATTGCTCATCGCAGCATGGAGAAAGTCTTCCCCGCTGATCGCTACTCGGCGGTTGCCATCGCCGGATCCGCCGGCATGGCCGTCGAAATGGTCCGGTTGTTCCAGGTCCAGCTCGAGCACTACGAAAAGGTTGAGGGTGTGACCCTGAGCCTCGAAGGCAAGGCCAATCAGCTCGCCCAGATGGTCAGGGCACACCTACCGATGGCGATGCAGGGCTTCGTCGTCGTCCCGCTGTTCTGCGGCTTTGACATAGCTCGATCGACTGGTCGGATCTTCACCTACGACCCCGCTGGTGGTCACTACGAAGAGACAGACTTTCAGACCACGGGATCAGGGGGTCGGGACGCTCGCCAGACCATCAAACTTGGCTATCGAGAGAATCTCAGCCGCTCCGAGGCCATCGAACTCGCCGTTCTCAGTCTCTACGAGGCGGCCGACGGCGACTCGGCGACCGGAGGGCCTGACCTTGTTCGCGGAATCTTCCCGATCATCGCCACGGTGACTGCCGAGGGCTACGACCGTGTCCCTGACGACGAGATCGCAGAGCGGTTCACCGAGGCAGTCGAGAGGCGCCGGAGTACCGGTGGCGACGCAGGAGGAACCCTTCGATGACGATGCCGTACTACGTAGCGCCCGAACAGGTCATGAAGGATCGTGCGGAGTACGCACAGAAGGGGATCGCTCGGGGCCGATCCCTCGTCGCCACAGTGTTCGACAAGGGCATCTTGCTGGTGGCCGAGAACCCCTCAAAGACTCTCCACAAGATTTCGGAGATTTACGACCGGATCGCCTTCGCCGGAGTGGGGAAGTACAACGAGTACGACCAGTTGCGCGTGGCGGGGGTTCGTCATGCTGATACCAAGGGGTTCGCCTACAGCCGAGAAGACGTTGACGCTCGCTCGCTCGCCAATCTCTACGCTCAGTACTTGGGCCAAGTCTTCACCCACGAGATGAAGCCACTCGAGGTAGAGATCCTCGTTGCTGAACTCGGAGCGGGACCGCGCCCGACCCAGCTCTTCCACGTTGCCTACGAAGGCACCATCACTGACGAGGAGCACTTCGCGGTCCTCGGGGGCGAGGCCGAGCCCATCCGGGAGCAGTTCGCTCAGTCCTACGTCGATGGCTGGACCTTGCTCGAGGCAATTCGAGCAGCGATCGCCGCATTGGCCGGTCCCGATCGGACTCTAGAGCCCGAGCAAGTGGAGGTCGCCGTCCTGACCGATGGTCATGGTCGGCGTACGTTCAGGCGGATCGAGGATCAGGACCTCACCGAGCTGCTCGAAGGCTGACCCGCCCGCAGCATTCCGCCGACTCGCCGCTACGGTTCAGTGAGTGGAACGTCGCATCTTCGGCATAGAGAACGAATACGGCGTGACCTTCACCCTGAAGGGTCAGAAACGCCTGAGCCCCGACGAGGTCGCTCGTTATCTCTTCAAGCGGGTGGTCACATGGGGCCGATCGAGCAACCTGTTCCTGGAGAACGGTGCTCGGCTGTATCTCGACGTAGGGAGTCACCCCGAATACGCCACTCCCGAGTGCGATCTGATCGGTGACGTCGTGACTCACGACAAGGCAGGGGAATGGATCCTCTCAGAGATGGTTCGTGGGGCCGAAGACGAACTCAACGCCGAGGGTATCCGCGGTCAGATTCATCTCTTCAAGAACAACACGGACTCTGCGGGTAATTCCTACGGATGTCATGAGAACTACCTCACTGACCGGGATGATGAACTGAGCCGGTACTCGAAGGTCCTCATCCCGTTCCTCGTCTCGCGTCAGATCTATGCCGGGGCTGGCAAGCTTCTCAAGACCCCGAAGGGCACCACGTACTGCCTGAGCCAACGGGCCGCCCATATCTGGGAAGGCGTCTCGTCAGCGACGACCCGTTCCCGGCCCATCATCAACACCCGCGATGAACCCCACGCCGATGCCGAGCTCTATCGGCGCCTCCACGTCATCGTTGGGGACTCGAACATGAACGAGTACACGAACTTCCTCAAGGTCGGAGCCACCTCGGTGCTCCTCACCATGCTTGAGGACAAGGGTCAGATCCTCCGGGACCTCACGCTTGAGGATCCGATTCGCGCCATTAGGGAGATCTCTGAGGACATCACCCTGACAGCGACGGTGAAGCTCGCCAACGGGCGAGAGATCACGGCACTCGACATCCAAACTGAGTACCTCGAGCGGGCCTTGCGGTACCGCGACTCGAAGGGACTGCCACCCCAAGAAGACCTCGCCTTGACGATGTGGGCAGCGACCATCGCTCAGCTCAAGAGCGATCCGTCGGAACTCTGGCGAGAAATCGATTGGGTCGCCAAGCTCCGCCTCATCGAGCAGTACCAAGCTCGCCACGACATGCCCTCGGGCAGTGCGAAACTTGAGATGATCGATCTGCTCTACCACGACGTCGATCGCTCCCGAGGCCTGTTCTACAAGCTCCAAGCCACCGACCAGGCCCGCCGGACCACCACCGACCAGGACATCGCGACGGCGATGACCTTGGCGCCCCAGACCACTCGCGCTCGACTTCGCGGTGCCTTCGTCAAACGGGCAGCCGAACAGCGGCGCGATTACGCAGTCGACTGGGTGCACCTCAAACTGAACGATCAGGCACAGCGAGCCATGATGCTTCGGGACCCGTTTCGCTCGCACGACGACCGGGTCGATCGACTGATCGAATCCCTCTAGGTCGACATCAAGAGCGCGTTGGCTCTGGGGTAACCTCCCCTCAATGAGCGATGACACCCCAGAGTCACCGGAGGGTGCCGCATCCACCGAGGGTCCTTCGACTCGCCGTGAACCGACCGTCGGCGACGACGCGTCAACCATCGGGACCATGTCCGGGTTCGGCGAAGAAAGCGAAGCTCAATCGAGCGACCAGCGGTCGATGAAGCAGAAGTCAGCTGGACGAACGATCGGTGAGTGGGTCGTCGTCCTGTTGCTGGCGTTCCTCGCAGCATTCGTCGTTCGGACGTTCGTCTTCCAAACCTTCTTTATTCCATCTGGGTCAATGGAACCGACGCTTCAGGTGGGCGATCGCATCATCGTGTCGAAGTTGAGTTACTCGATCCACTCGGTCCATCGCGGCGACATCGTGGTGTTCCATGCGCCGCCCGCCGAAGCCACGGCCTGTGCTGACCCCTCCGTCAAGGACCTCGTCAAGCGAGTGATCGGTCTTCCCGGGGAGACCATCTCGTCTTCCGGGGAGAACATCCTCATTAACGGCAAAGTGCTGAAACAGCCGTGGTTCCCCGTCGTACCCCTTGGCCCTCCGATCGAGACCACCCAGATTCCCGCAGATTCCTTCTTCGTCATGGGGGACAACCGCACCAACTCATGTGACAGCCGGGCATGGGGAACTCTTCCTCGGCACAACATGATCGGTCACGTGATTTTCAGGATCTGGCCGATTAGCCAGATCGGTATCCCTTGACCCGGTGGGGCACCCCCCGAGATCGGTAGGATCAGAGTTGTGCTGACGCTCAGTCCCCTCAAGATCTTGATCGTCATCGTCGTAGCGCTCCTTGTGGTGGGTCCTGACAAGCTCCCTCAGGTCGCCCGTCAGATCGGAGGAGCGTGGAAGACCTTCCGCGGCTTCACCTCCAGGGTCGAAGACGAGGTCCGGTCATCGATGCCTGACCTTCCCAGCACCGGGGACATCGCTCGATTCGCACGGTCCCCGGTCGCCTTGCTCGACTCGTTAGCCAAGATGGAGAACACCGAGCTTGAGGTGGACCCCGGAGCGGACGTGCAGTCCCATGATGATCATTTAGTTGCCGATCCCGGCGCTCCGCCCGCAGATGCACAGACACGTGCCGCCAGTAGCCAGAACCGGAGCGACGAGACCGGCACGGGAAGCCTGACGAGCGAGACCAGTCCAGCCACCACCCCACGATCGACGCCACCGACCCCTCACGGCGGCGACATCGATCCGAGCCTCAACTGAGGACCCGGCGATGGCGGTGATGGATCGACTCAGGAAAACCCAGCGCGAGGGTTCATCCAGCGACACGATGACGCTGGCAGAGCACCTCGGAGAGTTGAGACGTCGACTCCTCATCGCCACGATCGCCTTCCTCGCCGCAGGCGTCGTGGCCTTCGTGGGCTACGAGTACCTCTTTGCGATCCTGCGTGAGCCCTACTGTCGAGCGAACCATGGACACTGCTCGCTCTATGTGACGGGACCGCTCGACGGCCTCAGTCTTCGCCTCAAGATTGCCGCCTTCGGTGGCCTCCTCCTCGCTTCGCCCGTGCTGCTCTTCGAGCTCTGGCGATTCATCACCCCGGGTCTGAAGAAGAACGAGAAGCGGTACGCCATACCCTTCGTCGCTGCCTCGGTGGTTCTGTTTCTCCTCGGATGCCTGGTGGCCTACGTGTCCTTTGAGCACGCCTTGGTGTTCCTCACGGCGATCGGCGGACCAGACCTAAAGGCGATCTACAGCCCGAATCAGTACCTCAGCTTGATCCTCATGATGATGTTCCTCTTCGGAGTTACCTTCGAGTTCCCGGTTCTTCTGATCGCCCTCCAGATCGCGCGAGTCGTTACTCCTGCCCAGCTCTTGGCGTGGTGGCGATGGGCCATTATCGGGATCACTGTCGCCGCCGCCGTTTTCACTCCGAGCGGCGATCCGCTCTCAATGCTGGCGCTCGCCATCCCCCTCGTGGCCTTCTACTTCCTCTCGATCCTGGTCGGGAAGCTGGCTCGCCGGTGACCGACGCCCCTCGGGGAGTAGCGGGATCAAGAGCAGCACACAGGGCGGCATTCGAGACATCGCTGTCCTTCGGCCTTGATGACTTCCAAGTTGACGCGATCAACGCACTCGACGCTGGGTCCAACGTGCTCGTGAGCGCTCCAACGGGTGCGGGCAAGACCATGATCGCTTCCTACGGGATCCTGTGTGCCTTTGACGCGGGGCGGAAAGCCTTCTACACGACGCCGTTGAAGGCGCTCTCGAACCAGAAGTTCACTGAACTGGTCGCTGACCATGGCGCTGATCAGGTAGGACTCCTGACTGGTGACGTGGCGATCCGGCCGCATGCGCCAATTGTGGTGATGACCACCGAGGTCCTCCGAAACATGCTCCTGACGGGATCACCGCTCCTTGATTCGCTGGGCCTCGTCGTCCTCGACGAGGTTCACTTCATCCAGGATCCCTATCGAGGGGGAGTTTGGGAGGAGGTCCTGATCCTGACTCCGCCTGAGGTGCAATTCGTCTGCCTCTCGGCCACGGTGGCCAATGCCTCTGTCCTGGGCGCGTGGATCCGATCGGTTCGGGGGCCCACCGAGGTCATCGTCGAGCGGCAGCGCCCCATCACGCTGCGCCACCACATGGCGATCACTCCGCGCGGAGAGAGCGGGCCAATCCTGATCGACCTCCTCAAAGGAGATCGCGTGGCCGACGAGGGTCTTCGCATCGATCAGGCCAACCGGCGAATGGACAGGCCCCGAACCGGACCCACGACGTGGAGGGGATCCCGCCCGAGCGGACCTCCTCGCCCACATGGTTCACCCCGTCGAACTGACCTCATCGAACTGCTCGAAAGCCGCGACATGTTGCCGGCCATCTCGTTCATCTTCAGTCGAGCCGGATGTGATGATGCTGTCCGTCAGGTAGTTCGCGATGGGATCCGCCTGACCAGCAGGTCCGAGCGCCAGCGGATTCGAACCATCGCCGAACACTTCGTTGAGGAATTCGACGATGAGGAGCTCACCGCTCTGGGCTACGACGAGTGGGTCGAAGGCCTCGAGGTTGGCGTGGCGGGGCATCACGCAGGGCTGATCCCTGCATTCCGAGAGGCTGTCGAGGTCTGCTTCAGCCAAGGGCTTCTGCAGGTCGTCTTCGCCACCGAGACACTCTCACTTGGTATCAACATGCCCGCTCGGACGGTGATTCTCGAGCGCTTCTCGAAGTACGGAGGCGCCGGACGGGCCACCCTTACTTCCGGCGAATACGCACAGATGACAGGCCGAGCTGGTCGCCGAGGTCTCGACGAGGAGGGCCACGCCGTCGTCGGGTTCTCAAACGAGATCACCATCGCCGAGATTGCCCGAGTCGCTGTGGCACCGCCCCCCGATCTCCACTCGTCGTTCCGACCCACCTACAACCTGGCGTGCAATCTCGTGAAGCATTTCGACCGAGAAGAAGCAAAGGGAGTTCTGGCGAAGTCCTACGCGCAATATGAGGTCGATCATCACAACCGGGGGACAGGCCGATGGAGTGTGGCCGAGGTCTTCGGGAGGAGAATGGCGGTCCTCGAAGAGATGGGGTACGTCAAGGGCTGGTCTCTCACTGATGCCGGCGAACGGCTCCGCGGGCTGTATCACGAGGCCGACCTCCTGCTGGCCGAGATTGTGGGATCCCATCTTCTTGAGGGAGTGGAACCAGCGATCGCGGCTGGCGTCTTGTCGTCGCTCATCTTCGAGCCGCGCAGGGCGCGGCACTCGCCAGGGCACGCTGGAACAAAGAAGACCAAGAAGCGTGGGGCACTGGCTGATCGCCTGGGGCAGGGGAGAGTACGTGAGATCGGGGCTCTGGTCGAGCAAGTCGGGGTTCTCTCGGAGCGCCTTCACGGAATCGAAGAGGTGCATTTGGTTCCCCGCTCACGTAAGGCCGAGCCAGGTCTCGCAACGGCGGTTGCCTCGTGGGCTCGTGGAGCTTCTCTCACCACAGTGCTCTCGGTGGCGTCGAGGGACATCGGACAGATTGCTCCCGGTGACTTTGTGCGAGTGATCAAGCAGGTGGCGGACCTCGCCGAGCAGGTCGGTCATATCTCTGGCGAGCCAGAACTCCGTCAAGCCATGGCCGATCTCGGCCCGGCACTCCTTCGAAGTGTTGTCTCCGCTGGGGTTCCGGTGGGATCCGCGAGCCTGAGGTGACCTCCGCTCTAAGGTTCTAAAGCGATGTTCCCCTACGCTGACGAGACCTTCACCGAAGAAGAGCAGGGGATCCTGCGTCCCTACTTCACGAACCTCGACCAACCGGTGTTCGCCCTTGTCAACCTCCCTGAGGTCGTCAAGGGCGCGTTGTTTGCTCGGTACTCCCGATCACCCAAGAGTCTCCGACGACTCTTCCTTGATGAGTTCGTCGGCGATCTTGATCTCTCTGGTGATCTGACGTTCGACGCCACTGTCGGACTCCGACGAGCCGAGGAGCTCTATGAGAAGGTCTTCTTTGAGTACGGCGATGATTCGGTAGCCCAGCTCGGTGGCGTTCACCTGGCCTGTGAACAGGCGTCAAACATCCTGACCAAAATTCTTGAGTGGGGACGCCTCATGGCGTATCTCGAGCAGTCCACCCGGTACCTCGGCTACGACGCTCGACTCTCGAGTGGCCACTACCGCTACTACCGAGCTCCCGAGATCCTCGAGTCATCCCTCGGGGCCCGCTATGTCGGCGACATGGATCGCATGTTCGATGCCTACGCCGAGATGCTACCCCAGGCCCAGGCATGGCTCCAGAGCAGATATCCCCAAGAGCCCGGAGACTCAGACTTCGTCTACCGACAGGCCATTCGAGCCAAGGCCCTCGATGCAGTCCGGGGCCTCCTCCCAGCGTCATCGCTGTCAAACGTCGGGATCTACGGCACCGGCCAGTCCTACGAGATGCTGTTGCTCCGCATGCGAAGTCACCCGCTTCCTGAGGCTCGCCAGTACGCCGACATGATGCTCGAAGAGCTCCGAAAAGTGATCCCCTCATTTCTGCGCCGGGTCGATATCGCTGAGCGAGGAGGGGAGTGGAGCGACTACTTCGTGGCCACCCGCGATGAGACCGTTCGCACACTTGAGCGGATCTGGCCCGACGCAATGGTTCCGACCATCGAGCCAGACGCACCAGAGGTCAGACTCATCGACTTCGATCCCGACGGCGAGGACAAGCTCCTGAGTGCGATCTGCGTCGGCTCGACTTCGATGAGCGAATCAGAGGCATCGAGGCGCGTCGCCCTGCTTGGTCACGATGACAAGGTTGCTCTCATCAGGGCCTACGTCGGCGAACGTCGTAATCGCAGGCACCGCCCTGGGAGGGCCTTCGAGAGGACCGACTACCGCTTTGAGCTCGTCACCGATTACGGCGCGTTCCGGGATCTCCAGCGACACCGCATCCTGTCGATTGAGTGGCAGCCGCTCGGCGTCGACCTTGGCTTCGACATGCCGGCCATCATCGAAGAGGCTGGTCTTGGGGAGCAGTTCTCCGAATCCATGGAGCGCTCAAGGGATCTCTACGCCGATCTGAAGGACCCATTCCCGGCACAAGCTGGCTATGCAGTGTCTCTCGCATTCCGAATCCGCTACTCAATGCAGATGAATGCACGCGAGGCAATCCACCTCCTCGAGCTTCGCTCAGGACCTCAGGGTCATCCCGCCTATCGGAGAGTCGCCCAGGACATGCACCTGGCCATCCGGGATCAGGCTGGCCACCGAGCGGTCGCCGAGGCCATGGTCCACGTCGATCACAACGCCACCGATCTCGAACGACTTGAGTCCGAACGTCGGGCGGAACAGCGTCGGCTTCGGGTGGTTCCAAGCACCTGAGCAGTTCACTTTGTGAACTTTTTCTAAACACCCTGTTCAGAGGGGTCGAACTGCTTTGACGTGACCCCCATTCCGTGACGTAGTCTCATGAAGTCCCAGTGAGTGGGGACGCCACCAGAGAGCAATCGACGGAGGAGTCCAAAGGCACTGGGGCGCTGTGAGTGGCGGAGGGCGGCCCGGGCGGTCGAGTAGAGAACGTCGAGACTGATCGTGCTCCAAGAGAGCGCGAACAGAGCAGATGGCACCAAAGGTCCCCGGGCCCACCCGCCTCACAGAGTTCCCCCGAGTGTCCAGCGAACTCGAGTGTCACCCATGTGAGTCAGCCTGCGTCTATAGTCCCGCGGCAAACCAAATGGAAAGACGACATGGCAACTGACGAGATTGAAGACAGCGTGGATCTTGAAGAAGAGATCGGTGACATCGATGAGATCGATGACGACGAGGACGTCGACGACGCCCTCGTCGATGATGACGAGACCGATGACGATGAGGCCGCAGCGGCGGCCGCCAAGCCCGCGGATGACGAAGACGATGACGTCCCGGACGCTGACGATGTCGAAGCGAGCCTTGACGTCATCTTGAAGGAGCGCCTCGTCGTCGAGGACGAGGTAGAGGACGAGGAGGCGGTCGAGGTTGAGGACCGCAGCGAAGGCAACGAACGAGTCCTCCCCAAACAGGATGATGAATTCGTCTGCTCAAGTTGCTTCCTCGTCAAGAGCGCCATGCAACTTGCCGACAAGAAAAAGGGCTACTGCCGAGACTGTGTCTGACTCTCAGCGTGATCCGGCGTCGGAGGGACGCACTGCGGTCGACAAGATGTTCGACGCGTTCATCTTTGCGCCAGCCGAAGCCCTGGTCACCGCAGCTGGAGACATTGAGGGAGTAGCGGAGCGAGGCCGCCAACGAGTCGCGCAACAACTGGCGAACGCCAAGGTCATTGGCCAGATGGCGGTGACCTTCGGAACCCAGGAGATCAGTCGACGAGCGAAGGACCTGATCTCTCGAGCCAACGGACCATCTGCCCAACCGTCGGCTTCGGAGAGCGACCAGGCGGCAAAAGCCCCGTCGAGCGAAGGTGCCTCCGCTCGCACCAAGACGCGTGCGACGGAGACGCAGAGTGCTCGAGGGACCGTCGACCACCTCATCCCAGGCTACGACGATCTCTCGGCATCACAAGTGGTCCGGCTTCTCGCCGGCCTCACCCCCGAAGAACTCGAAGAGGTAGCGACCCACGAGGGAGCATCGCGGCGTCGAATGACGATCTTGAACCGCATCCGCCAACTCACGACTGTCGACCACGAGGGCGCATGACCCTGGTGGTCCGGCCCGCTGGACCGGGGGACACCCACCGACTCGATGAGTTGGCGGAAATCGCTCTCGGAGGCCTTCAGAATCGTCGAGGTGGCCCTGGACTCCAAGAGCGCTGGATGGGAACCTCAGAAGGCGGCACAGCACGCTCTCATGCTCTTTCCCACCTCGTGGATCTGCCTCATCTGGAACTTGTCGCCCACTCTGGCGATGAGATTTATGGCGTGGCGCTGGCATGGATTGGTATTCATGCAGGCTCATTCACTGTCTACGTCGGTGAAGGCCACCGCCACGCTGGAGTGGGGCCACTCCTG
This sequence comes from Actinomycetes bacterium, assembly GCA_037142475.1. Taxonomy (GTDB): domain Bacteria; phylum Actinomycetota; class Acidimicrobiia; order Acidimicrobiales; family RAAP-2; genus CAIUMH01. Next base: position 376 of record JBAXAR010000025.1, on the reverse strand, counting down.
GCGTCAGCAGCGCAGGAGTGGCTTGAGGATTCAGGATGCGTTCAGATCGACGCTCTCGCTCTACCGGGAGATCGCGCCATGAAGAACCTTTTAGAGAAGTCGGGCTTCAAAGCCCGCCTCCTTACGCTCCGTCGGGGCGTCTCGTCTCATCTCGACGCTGGTGAACAACCCGGCGCGGAGGCGGCGGCGGAATCCTGAGGCCAAGAAGTTTGGCCAGTGCAGGAACAAGGCCCGCTGCGTTGCGGGCTGCGGCCTCTACGTCGGCCTCAGGCGGGATGCCGACAGGCTTCACGTTTCGCCGGACAGGCGACTCCGAGACGGCGTCGAGCAGGGACAGCCACTCGCGCGGGTCAGTCTCTGCCGTCATGGCGGCGCT
>JBAXAR010000024.1:0-23535 GCA_037142475.1 Actinomycetes bacterium | reverse complement strand
ACTGCGATGCAACCGGCGTGCCGTCGGTCTCATCGGTCGCCGACACCGTGTACCCCGTGATTGTCGAGCCGCCGTTCTCATTCGGGGCATCAAAGGCCACCGAGGCTGAGGTGTTTCCTGGCGTGGCCACCACGTTGGTGGGCTTGGCCGGGGCAGTCGGCTGAGCAGGAGTCACCAAGGTTGAAGGATCTGACGTTCGCCCGCTTCTCACGGCGTTCGTGGCCTGGACGCTGAATCTGTAGTGATACCCGTTGGTGAGGCCAGAGACCACGATGGGGCTCGAGGAACCGGACGCTGGAGCGATCCAGTCCATCGAGGAGTTGTTCTCGACGTAGACCGTGTAGCCGGTGATTGGCGAGCCGCCGTCGGACGGGGCATCAAAGGCCACCGAGACTGATCCGTCGCCTGGCGAGGCCACCACGTTGGCGGGCTTGCCAGGAGCGGTCGCTGGGGTCACGGCGTCCGACTGCAGCGACGAGGCTCCGGTGCCAATCCCGTTTGTGGCCTCGACAGTGAACCTGTAGCTCGAGCCATTGGTCAGGCCGGTGACGGTGATCGGGCTGGAGGATCCAGACACCGGCGTGATGGGGTCCATCACCGACAGTTCGGTGTTCGTGGCACGCACGGTGTAGCTCGTGATCGCTGAGCCACCATTGTCGGTCGGGGCGTTGAAGGACACTGAAGCCGAGCCCTCACCTGGGGTAGCAACGACGTCGGTCGGTCTGGCCGGAGCAGCCGCCGACTTGAACGGCGTCACGGGATCTGATGGCCACGAGTCGTCGCTCGAACCAACGTCGGTGGTGGCCATGACAGTGAAACTGTAGGAGTGTCCGTTGGTCAGGCCGGTGACCGTGATGGGACTCGATGATCCTGACTGCGATGCAACCGGCGTGCCGTCGGTCTCATCGGTCGCCGACACCGTGTACCCGGTGATGGCCGCACCGTTGCCCGAGCGAGGACTGAACTGCACGATGGCCGAAGCATCCTTGGCCTCAGCAACGACGAGAGTCGGCGCGAGGGGGAGGCCTGCGGGGACGACCTGGGATGCCGCCGAAGGTGACCCGTCGCCCAAGCCGTTGGTGGCAGTCACCGTGAATCTGTAGGAATGCCCGTTGGTCAGGCCTGAAACGAGGATGGGGCTCGCCGTCCCCGTCACCTTCTGGCCACCGCTCCCTGGAGTGGTCTGGTCTGCCACGGTGACGGTGTACTGAGTGATGGGCGAGCCGTGGCTTGCCGGCGCGGTGAAGGCGACGCTCGCAGAGCCGTCCCCGCGTGTGGCACGCACAGAGGCGGGAGCGCCAGGAGTTGAGGTCGAAGCACCAGAGGGGACCACCGAGTTCGTAGCCGCGGAAGCAGCACCGGTTCCCAGGGCATTGTCGGCAGTGACGACGAAGCTGTAGGAATCGCCGTTGACGAGGCCAGCGACCGTGATTGGACTGGACGTCCCGGTCACGACGACATCAGCTCGCTCTGGGTCGGTCAGGTCCGTCGCCGTGACGGTGTAGCCAGTGACCGGTGAGCCCCCATTGAAGTTCGGCGGGGTGAAGGAGACCGCTGCTTCCCCATCGCCGGCGACTGCCGTTGGAGCGCTCGGCAACTCCACAACTCCATCAGCCGTGGCGACGTACAAGTTGCCCGACACATCGACGGCCATACCCTTGGTATCGAGATGATTCGGCCCCACCGAGGACGTCTGGCCATTCGGGGTGATCTTCGTGAGGGGGGCTGAATAGGTCGTTGATACGAAGAGGTTCCCGGCCGCATCAAGGGCGACCTTTGTGGGGTAGAGCCCTGACCCGGCTCCGATGGTCGATTGCGTGCCATCGGTGCTGATCTTCTGGATACCTTCGAGGTATTCGTCGACGACGTAGACATTGCCTGATCCATCGACGGCAATGGATGAGGGGCCATTGGCCCAATCTGAGCCGATCTCTGTCTTCACACCGTCGGGCGAGGTCCGGATCACCGACCCACCAGAACTAAACGCCGGTTGACTCGCCACATAGACGTTGCCAGCATCGTCGACGCCGATACTCAGGGGATTCGATCCAGTGGTTGTGAACGTGGTCCTCGTCCCGTCAGGGGCAACCTTGACAACGTTGCCAGTCCAGTACGTGGACGTCAGGACAAAGATGTTCCCCTGCTTGTCGATGGCCGATCCGACGACTGCCCCATCCCATGATCCACCCACCTCAGAGACCGAACCTGCTGTGGTTACTTTCCAAAGCCGGTTGTTGGAGATGTAGACGTTGCCAGATTGATCAGTGGTTACCGACTGAGAGTTCGAGACCGACGGTGCGACGACGACCGGCGCGGTACTCAGCCGGGTGCCTCCCGGCGCATTGGGAGTTGTCCTCGGCGTTACCGCAGTCGAAGCATCCGATGACGTGCCTACTCCCACGGCGTTCGTGGCCGACACCGTGAAGGTGTAGCTGTCGCCATTGGCGAGGCCGGTGATGACGATGGGGCTCGACTGGCCACTTGCCGTCTGTCCACCATCGGCCGGCGACGTCGTGTCGGTGGCCGTGACGGTGTAGCCAGAGATAGGCAGCCCCCCATTGCCAGCCGGGGCAGTGAAGGCCACCGAAGCAGACCCAGGGGATGCCGTGGCGACAACCGAGCGTGGTGCTCCGGGACGGACGGGCAGCGCGATCGGATCCGAAGCTGGAGATTCATCGCCCGTGCCCATCGAGTTCGTCGCCGACACAGCGAAGCTATAGGTGGCTCCCGGCGTCAGGCCGCCAACCACGATCGGGCTCGATTCTCCAAGCGTCGTCTTGACCACAGCACCTTGGGCGTCTCGGGTGATCACGCTGAAGTGACGAATCTGATCGTTTCCGTCGGAGGTCGGAGCGGAGAATCGAACGCTCGCCTGAGCGGCCCCTGCATCCACGACCACGTTGCGTGGTGCACCCGGGGCGGATTGGCCCGCCACCGGATGGCCCGCGTTCCGTAGGGCTGACAGCTGGCCAGTTCCAACGACGTTGGTTGCTCTCACGGAGAAGGAGTAGTCCTGCCCATTGATCAAGCCGTCAATCCGGCAGCTGGTCAAACTCGTCGAGCAGGTCTGATCGCCGTCCGGCCCGGTCAGCGTGACCGTGTAGCCGGTGATCGCCGAACCGCCGTCGCTGTTCGGCGCCGCCCATGACAGGTCCAGCCAGCCGTCACCTGGGACCGAATTAAGTGCGCCTGGTGTTCCGGGAAGTCCCGCAGCGACGAAGGGTTCCGATGCAGCAGAGTCCGTACTCGACCCGATCGCGTTGCTTGCGGAGACGGTGAAGACATAGGTATGACCGACGGTCAGGCCCTCGATGCGTTGCGGGCTCGAGTAGGCGCTGACTTCCCTACTCCCATTGAGTGTGTTGGTTTGGTCCCAAGCCGTCACGCGGTAGAGGCCGAGGGCTGATCCGTTTGCTGCAGGTGTAGCGAAGGAGACCCAAGCTCCACCGTCGTACCCGGCCATGTGCGTGGCGCTCACCGCGGTGGGTGCGCTCGGCACATCAGCGATCAGAACTCCGTTGCCAACGGTCGACGTCGCCACCGCTGAGTCGCCGAGCTGGTTGGTCGCCACGACATCGAACAGGTAGTAGTCGCCGTAGGTGAGCGAGGAGATGTCGCAGCTGGTCGTTGCTCCATCATCGGTCTGACAGGTCTGGCCACCTCGAGCAGGATTCGTAAAGTCCCGAGCCGTCACCGTGTACCTGGAGATGGGCGAGCCGTTGTCGATCGATGCTCCGAAGGAAACCGTCGCCGTGGTTCCGGTATGTGAGGCAGTCACCAACGAGGGGGTGGTCGGCACATCTCGAGGCGTCACGATCGTCGAGGTGACCGCCGAGCTGTATCCAACCTGATTGTGCGCCACGATCGAGACGAGGTAGGGCACACCATTCGAAAGCCCATCAATAGTGAGAGGGCTCGTGGTGGCCGGCGTCATACCACCGCCGTAGCCCCTTGCGAGAGGGACGACATTGACGAGGTAGTCGATGGGCAGGCCACCGTCGTCGGTCGATGCTCCGAACGTGACCGTGACTGCTCCGGCACCAGGCGTTGCTGTCACCGAGGACGGCGCTCCGGGTGGGCCGACGGGGGTCGTCACGGGATCCGATGATGCAGATGCCGCACCCGATCCCACCGCGTTGGTGGCCGAGACGCTGAAGCTGTAGTGGTGCCCGTTGGTGAGGCCATTGACGAGGATCGGGATCCTCAGGCCCTTGCTGGTCACATCCGCAACGCTCTCGTCGAGATCGTGCACAACGACCGTGTAGCCCGTGATGGACGATCCATTGGACGAAGGGGGGCCGAAGGAGACGAGCGCAGACCGATCCCCAGGCTCAGCGGTCACCGAAGAAGGAACGGACGGTACGTCTTGAGGGACCACCGATCCGGACTGCGCGCTGCTCGAGTCGCCAGCGCTGTTCGTCGCAGTGACCGCGACCACGTAGTTGTCACCATTGGTCAACCCAGTGATTGTGAGCGGGGCTGCAGCACCTGTTGCAACCTGCCCACCGCGCTCGGGATCAGTGAGGTCAACCGCCACCGCGGAATAGCCCGTGATTGGCGCTCCATTCCCTGACGGTGCTGTGAAGTTGACCGAGGCCGACGCTGCACCCGGGCTGGCCACCACGTCGGTCGGAGCGTCGGGGGCCCCTGCAGGCACCACGGCTGTCGTGGGATCCGACGATGGGCCTGTGCCCTCAGAGTTACTGACGGCTGCGGTGAAGACATAGGAATGTCCGTTGATCAATCCCGGGAACACCTCTGGTCCGCCGAAGTCGAACGTGCTGGCAGGCCACGACAGTTCCTGCGAGCGACGTGGATTGGTGGACTCGTCGCCGTAGGTCGTATCGATGGCCGTGATCGTCACTCTGGTTGCGTGGACATTGCCCTGGAGGCTGTTGGTTGGCAGGGAGACCTTCACCGAAGCAAGGCCATCGCCGGACGTTGCCGTTACCGAGTACGGGATATCAGGGACGGTGGCGATGAGGATTGGCGGCGTCGAGACGCTTGCGCCTTCACCGACAGCGTTCGTCGGCCTGACCGAGAAGTTGTAGTGATAGCCGTTTCTCAGGCCAGGAACCGCGATCGGGCTTGACGATCCCGACTTCGCAGCGACCGGTACGTAGCCGTACTCGTCGACGACTGAAACCGTGTAGCCGGTGACGGCTGAACCGCCGTCGTTAGCGGGGGCACGGAATGTCAGCGTGGCTGATCCATCCCCTCGTTCGACCGAGAGGGATCGCACTGGACCGGGAGCCTGAGCCGGCGTCACGGGGTTGGAGCTCGTGGAGTCAGGACCGCCGCCCACGACGTTCTCTGCTGCCACGGTAAAACTGTACGAGTGCCCATTGGTGAGACCGCTCACCTGAAGTGGGCTTTGCGGGCCAGTTACTCTCGACGCCAGCACCGTTTCCGATGTCTCATCGGTGGCGGTCACCGTGTAGCTCGTTACCGCTGCCCCACCATTGTCAACCGGAGCCGAGAAGGCGACCGTGGCGGTGCCATTCCCCGACCTGGCCGTCACGCCGGCAGGAGCACCAGGAATGGTCCTCGGCTTCGCAGATGCGGACCTGCCGTCGGAGGTCCCCACATCGGTCGTCACGGTGACAGCGAATACGTACTCATCACCATTTGTCAGACCATCCACGACGATCGGACTGGCGGAGCCCGAGACCACGTGTTGGGCGTTCGCAGGATTTGAACGATCGGTGGCGGTCACCGTGTACCCCAAGATGTCGCCACCATTGCCATTGGCACGACCGAAGGCAACCGAGGCTGACCCGTTGCCCGGCGTCGCCACGACCGAGGTCGGGGGATACGGACGCCACGCTGGTGTCACTGGTGACGACCCCGCCGACTCGGGTCCGGTCCCTACGCCATTGGTCGCACTGACCTTCACGACATAGCGGTGCCCATTGATCAGATTGCCGATTCCGGCCGAGGACAGAATCACTCCACAACTGACGCTGGAGCAACTCTTCGTGAGGGTCGGGTCGGCAAGATCGATCGTGGTCACCGTGAAGTTCGTGAAGCGCGACCCATTCGTCGAAGGCTGTGTCCAGCGAACCTGCAGCGACTGATCGGCAGGCGTCACGACCACGGCTATTGGGGCACCCGGGAGTCCGGCAGGTACTGGGTTTCCGAGATAGGACTGGGCGATGTCGCTCGGCCCGGCGGCATTGGTCGCCGTGACGCTCACGTCATAGCGGTCACCGTTGGTCAGTCCCGATACCAGAATCGGACTTCCCAATCCGGTTACCGTCACATCGGCGTTGGTCGCATCGAGATCGTGAGCCACTACGGAGTAGCCGGTGATCGGTGAGCCATTCGAAGCGGATGCCCCGAAGGAAACGAGGATCGACGAGTCCCCCGCCGTGGTCTGCTGAATCGTCGGCTTGCCAGGCACGCCGAAGGGGACCACCGGGTCAGAGGTGGTGACAGGGGCGCCGGTTCCATTGGCGTTCGTCGCGGAGATAGCGAAGATGTAGCGATCTCCATTGTGCAACCCGCTCACGACGATCGGGCTCGCTGCGTCGGTTGCGAACTGTCCACCACGTGTCGGGTCGGTCAGATCGATGGCCTGGACTCGATACGACGTGATGGAGACTCCATTGGCGTTCGCCGCTTCGAAAGTCACCGTGGCTGATCCGTCGCCAGCCGTCGCATCGCCAAGACCCGGAGCACCCGGACGGCTCGATGGCGTCACGGTGGCCGAGGGAGCCGACGTCGCTGAGCCAACCGCGTTGTGGACGGTGACGGTGAACGTGTAGCTGTGGCCATTGATGAGGCCGACCACCGTCGCTGCGTTCGATGCGATCGTGGAACCATCCTCGACATCAGTCGCCACGATGGTGACGTAAGTGATCGCCGAGCCGCCATTTGACGGTGTGCTCCAAGCCACATTGGCACTGGCATCGCCAGCGACCACCACAAGGCCCGTCGGGGCATCAGGGGTGGTGGCCGGCACGACCCATGTGTCGCTTCTTGACTGAGCCTCGGAAGGTGCCGGCACATCATTTCCCTGGCCAACATCGTTGACGGCGGCCACGGTCACGAAATACGGGCTGCCGTTCGTCAGTCCCGAGAGGGTGATCGGGCTCGATGATCCCGAGATCGAGGTTGTGTCCCCGCCCGGCGTGCGGGCCTTCACCACATAGCTCGTGATGGCTGCTCCATTGGCGTCAGGACCATCGAAGCTGACCGTGACGGAACGATCACCTGACGCCACGGCCACATTCGCCGGATCACCTGGCACGCCAGCAGGGGTGACGGCGTTCGATGCATCGGAGATGGCCCCTGATCCGAGTGCATTGCGGGCACTGACAACGAACGAGTAGCGATCGCCATTGGTCAGCCCGTCGATGTGCGCTGAGCGCCCGAACGTGGACTCCACGAACTGTCCGCCACGGATTGCATTATCGAGGTCGATCGCCACGATCGTGTAGCCACGAATTCCTTCGCCGTTGTCAGAGGGGGCCGAGAAGGTCACGTCTGCAGAAGCATCGCCCCGGGTGGCGATGACCTCAGCGGGGGCATTCGGAACATCAGTTGGGACGGCGGAGCGAGTCGATTCGTAGCTGGTCGACGTGCCGAGGCCATTCGTTGTTTCGACCCGGAACCCGCTGTAGGTGGTTCCATTCGTAAGGCCCGAGATGGTGCAGGTGGTCTCGTCGATCCCCGGGATACATGAATGGCCACTGCCATCGGTCACCGCGTAGCCGGTGATCGGGGATCCATTGTCATTCGGCGTACTCCATGAGACGGTGACCGACCCACGTCCAGCAACGACGGTCGGCGCCACCGCCGGATCCGGCGCGCTCGCAATCGTCAGGTGGCTCGAGACCACGGCGCTTCCACTACCCGCAGCATTCATTGCGGTGACCGTGAAGGTGTACTCGTCACCGACCACCAGGTTGGCCAAGTCAGCGTACGTGGGGGGGTCTGTCAGACCCTGAGCCAGGAGGTACGTTTCGCTCCGCGCTCCGGTCACTTGGTCGCTCGCCGTCACAAGGTAGGCCGTGATTCGCGAACCACCGTTTGTGCCAGGAGCGGACCAGCTGACCCGTGCCGACAGCACGTGGGAGAGCCCTGCCTCGGTGAGCACCGGGTTGTCGCGTACCTCAGCGGTCACACCGACCGGGGCTCCAGGGATCGTGAGCGGAGTAACCGACGGCGCCAAAGCATCAGAGGATCCCGCCCCGTTCGATGCAATCACTCTGAACTGGTAGCTGATTCCATTGGTGAGGCCAGCGATGGTGCAGGAACCTGCGGAACCGTTCTCCGTCGAGCATGAATGTCCATTGTCATCCGTGACCAGATAGCCGGTGACCTCTGATCCGTTCCCCGCCGCTGCGGACCATGCGATGGTGGCGGAGCGGTCGCCTGAATCAGCGGTGACATTGATGGCCTTGCCTGGGGCGCCGGCCGGGATCACGGAGTTCGACGACGCAGCGTCGCCGATGCCGACAGCATTGACCGCAGCCACAGTGAACGAATACCGATCTCCATTCACGAGACCGCTGATGGCTCTCCCGTCGGAGAGGCCCTTGCTCACCGAGAATGTTTGGTCCGTCGTCTCGTCCCGAACAGTCACGTCGTAGCGGAGGATTGCCGAGCCGTTCGAAGACGGTGTCGTCCAGGAGAGCAGCGCTCCGCCGTCTTGGCGTGCGGCGCTCACGTTCACTGGCACGTCTGGCACCGCAGCTGGTGTAACCCCGTTTGATGAGTCCGAGCGTTGCCCTGATCCCAGATTGTTCGAGGCCGTCACACGGAAGACGTAGTAGTCGCCAGGCGTGAGACCCGATATCAGCACTGGACTCGACGATCCGGTGGCCACCTGACCACCGTTCTCAGCGTGGGAGAGGTCGGTGGCGACCACCGTGTAGCCGGTGATCGCAGACCCATTTGCTGCTGGTGCGACGAATGACACCATGGCCGAATCCGAACTCGCTGTGGCAGCCACGCTGGTCGGCATTCCCGGGGTACTCGCCGTCGAAAGCGGCGTGGACGCCAAGGAAGGGAGGCCGCTCCCGAGGGCGTTGCGGGCCGTCACCGTGAACGAGTAGTCGTCACCTTGGGTCAGGCCGTCGAGCGTGACGGGGCAGCGCTCAGCATCGCTGCGCTGTCCACCGCGGGTCGGGTCGGTCACGTCTGTTGCTTCAACGACGTAGCCGAGGATGCTCGATCCATTCGCTGCCACGTCAGCACAGCTGACCTGAACTCTGGTGGAACCAACGGTTGTCACCACCACACTCGTGACTTGGCTCGGAACATCAAAGGGCGTCACAAAGGAGGAACTTTGTGACCATCGCGATGTTCCGGCGATGTTGGCCGCATTCACGCTGAAGCTGTAGGGGTGACCAGGCACAAGGTCGCTGACAGCGATCGGGCTTGAGGATCCTGTAACCAAGCGGCTTTCCGCCCCACCAGAGCCGTCGAACACCTCGACGGCATAACTCGAGATGGCGGCGCCACCGTCCGATGGTGCCGTGAACGCGACCGATGCCGAGCGCAAACCAGCGGTGGCTGTTACCTGCGACGGCTGGCGCGGGACGCCGACGGCCATAAATTCGCCAGACTGAGGGGAGTTGAGACCCGCTCCGACGATGTTCACTGCGTGCACCCGGAATCGGTAGTTCTGGCCAGTAGCCAAGCCAGGAACCACGATCGGGCTTGACGGTCCAGTCACTGAGAAGGCTCCGGGGGCCGTCGTGTTCGTGACCTCAACCACGTAGGAAGAGATGGCAGCACCATTGTCCGATGGGGCCGAGAAGGCGACCGATGCTGACGCGATTCCTGGCGTTACCGTCGGCGCATCGGTCACGCGTCCCGGGGCGCCTACTGGCACTACTGCCGAAGAAGCGAGCGAATCCGTCCCGGCGCCAGCCCCGTTGATGGCCGTGACGACGATTCGATAGGACTGAGCGTTCACGAGCCCGGTGATTTGGATCGGACTCCCTGATCCTGACGCGGTCGATGCCACGGCGCCGGAGCCATCGAGGGCTCGAGCGGTGTAACCGGTGATGCTCGATCCACCGTCGTCGGCCGGGGCACTGAAGGAAACAACGACTGACGTGTCTCCCGCAGTGGCGGACACGTCACGGGGACTGCTCGGCGCCGTCCGGGGCACGACCGCAGGGGATGAGGACGAAGAGGTGCTCGAGCCAACGGCGTTGATCGCCTTCACCGTGAAGGTGTAGGACACCCCATTGGTGAGGCCGCCGAACGAGCAGCTCCGAGACGATCCGACGAGCACTGGCGCAGTGCAGACCGACGGTGTGGTGACCACCGGTGACGACGTCACTCGATAGCTGGTGACTGCGGTTCCGCCATCACTGCTCGGGGCAGCCCAGGAGATCGTTGCCGCATTGGCGCCACCGCTGGCGGACACCAATTGGGGGGCGCTCGGCACCCCGTGAGGCACGACCGCGGGGGACGAGGCCGAAGAGGCGCTCGAGCCAACGGCATTGATTGCCTTCACCGTGAAGGTATAGGACACCCCATTGGTGAGGCCCGCCACGGGGCAACTCGTCGTCGAGGTCGAACAGGCGAAGGACCCGGGACTCGACACGACGGTGTAGCCCGTGACCACCGAGCCGCCATCGCTGATCGGGGCGGCCCAGGAGATCGCCGCTGATGCGGAACCACCGCTGGCCGACACCGATTGGGGTGCACCCGGGACGTCGGCCGGCACAAAGCTCGATGAGGGGTCAGAGGCGCTACCAGTACCGACCACATTGGCCGCGGCGACCGTGAAGGTGTAGCGATCACCAGCGACAAGTGGCCCCACGGTGCACACCTGGATCGACGCGTTCTGTTGCGACTGGATACACCGTCCGCCATTGAACACCAAGCCAGCAAAGGTTCGGCTCCTTGATGGAGTGTCGAGATCCTTCGCCGTCACGGAATAGGTAAAGGAGAGACCAAAGGCGTCCTGGCCCTGGTATCCCGGACCCGAGAGGCTGATCGCTGCTGATCCGGGGTCGGTTCCTCTGGCTACTCCGAGAAGACTCGGCGCCGAAGGCACGTCGCCGGCCACAACGACATTCGAAGACAGCGAGTCTGCACCCGTCCCCGCCGCATTCGTCGCAGCGACGGTGAAGGAGTACTGATGGCCGTTCACCAGGTTGTTCACGGTGATCGGGCTTGAGGAGCCTGTGGCGTAGACATGCTGGCCACCGGTGATGTCCGAGCCCGTGACGGTGTAGCCCGTGATTGCGGTTCCATGGGCTGGTGGCGGTGAGAAGGACACACTCGCCGAGCTGACAGCCCCGACGCCACTCACGCTCTCTGGCTGGAGTGGGACCGCATTCGGCACGACGGCCGGCGACGGACCCGACGATGGGCCCACGCCTTGAGCATTGGCTGCCCTGATCCGGAAGGTGTAGCTCGTGCCATTGGTCAACCCCGTGAAGATGCAGTTCGTTGAGGTGCCCGTCAGCTGCGAAAGTCCGCAGGATGGTGGCGCCGCGACGAAGGGCGTTGACTCCACTGAATAGCCGAGAATCTCCGAGCCACCGTTATCAGAGGGAGGCGACCAACTCACGATCGCTGCGCCATCAGACGCACTGGATCCGGCGCCTTGAGGGGCACCAGGCGTGCTCAGAGGTGCAGCCGTCACAGAGGGTTCCGATGCTGATCCGGTTCCAAAATCATTATGGGCTTGGACGGTGATTGCGTATCGGTGACCATTGGTCAACGAATCGACGGCCACGGGACTCGAGGATCCGTAGCCGACCTTCTTCTCCGACGTCGAGAGATCTTGGGCCGTGGCGATGTACTGGGAGACAGGACTCCCGAAGGCTGGTGGGGCGTTGAAGCTCACTTGAACGGAGCCGTTGCCGGCCAGCACGTGGACGTCCGTCGGAGCACCCGGCAGATTGGAGGCAACCGCGTCAGTCGCCGAGGTCGCCGCTGGGCCAGTTCCCTTCGAGTTCACTGCACTTACGGTGACCCGGTAGGTATCACCGGGCACAAGACCATCAAGACGAAGGTCACGAGACGTACTCCCCGTCGTCGCGCTCAGCGATCCGCGGCTCGGATCAGCGTTAGTGGCCGTCACCACGTAGTTACGTACCGGCGAGCCGCCGTTGGAGATGGGAGCTTGCCAGCCCACCGCGAGAGAGCCCTTCGCTGCCCCAGATGACACACTCGCGCCCTGCGGCGCCCCCGGCGTTGCTGCGGGGGTGAAGTGGTCTGACCGCGTCGAGCCGCTCGTGCCAACGCCGTTGATGGCCGCCACATCAACCCGATAGTCCTGGCCATTGGTCAACCCAGTGACCACGATCGGGCTGGACAATCCAGAGGCGACGTTTCCAGTCGGCTGACCTTGAGCATCCACAACGGTCGCTGTGTAGCCAGTGATGGGTGCGCCCTGATCGGAGGGAGCGGTGAAAATGATCGTCGCTGTCGTATCGCCCGTGGTGACGATCACTCCTGTGGGCGGCTGTGTTCGGGTGGAAGCGACGATGGATGGGGAATTCTCTGACGCCGGGCCATTTCCGGCAACGTTGGACGCTGCCACCCGGAATCGGTATGTCGTCCCGGCGGCGAGATTTTGAACCTCTGCTGGCGAATTCTGAGTGGTCGTGGTGGCGACAACGGCTCCGTCGGAGTCGATGGCGCTCACGGTATACCGACCATGTTCAAATGCTTCAAGGCCGCCATTCGAGAGAGGCGCGCTAAATGCCACCGATACTCGAACCACTCCAGGATCGCCGCTGATCATCGAGGCTCGTGCGTTGGTCGGCGCTCCGGGGAGTCCTGCGGGACGAACAATGTTCGAGACACCAGAGAGCGGACCCGTCCCGACACGATTCGTTGCCGAAACCGTGAACTTGTAGTTCGTGCCGTTCTCCAAGCCGCTGAGAACGATCGGGCTCGAGGATCCCGTGGCGATCTGACCGGAAGGCTCGCCGGTCCAGTCGTCGATGGCGGTCACCGTGTAGCCCACGATGGGTGCACCAAACCCAAACGGGGCCGAGAATGTCACGGTCGCCACGCCGTCGCCGGGCGTCGCCACGACAGCGGTGGGCGTACCCGGAGGACCAGCCGGTGTCACAGGCGCTGACGCCTGCGATGCAGGGCTCGGCCCGATTGTGTTCGTCGCGACGACGGTGAAGGTGTACGTGCTGGCGTTGGTAAGCCCTGAGATGGTGACGGGACTCGAGGATGCCGGTGCCGTCGACACGACGGCACCCGACGCGTCGAAGGCAGTCACCGTGTAGCCGGTGACCGCCGTACCGCCGTCGTACGTCGGCGGACTCCAGCGGACCGATGCCGTGGCATTGCCTGCATCAGCCAACACATTGGTCGGGGCCAGCGCAAGACCAGCGGTGAATGGGACGACCGGCGACGCCACCGAGGCCACACTCGAACCCATCGAGTTCGTGGCGATCACGGTGTAGGTGTACGCATGGCCAGGCACAGCCCCAGGGACCGAGATCGGGCTTGTCGAACCTGATGCCGTGATGTCGGGTCCGTGGCCATCGATGACAACGACGGAGAAGTTCCAACCTGCTGTGTCGGTGCCGACAAGGTCAGAAAGCTTGAGTGAGGTTCCTGTGCTCCCGATCGTGACCTGCTGGCCCGATCGTTTGGCGGTGATCGTGAAGGAGCCTCCAACGCACTTACTCGTAGCGCTCGACCAGACCAGCGTGTAGTCGCTCTGCCCGGGGGTCCCGGTCGTGTGGACATTGGATACTGGCGGTGGGTCGCATGGCGTCAGGTCACGGGCCTTGACGGTGTACCCCCCAACGACAGGAACAGCCTCAGACGGGGTGAATGAGACCAATGCCCCGTTGGCGTTCCCCCTCCCGACCACGTCGGTCGGGGCAGCCGGCGTGCCCGGCATGGTGACGACGATCGATTGAGCGCTGTAGCAGTAGCCCGACCGTGATCCACCCTGGCTCGAGAAGAACGGATCGTCTGCCCTCAGGGCACATCCGGGACCCTGATGGGTCGTGAAGTTCGAGGCATAGATCGTGATCCGATAGCGATGGCCTGGAATGAAGTTGTCACATTGAATAGGGCCGCTCTGTAATCCAAGACCACGGTTGTGAGGAAAGGCCCAGCACTCGGGACCAGCCGCAACTTCAGCAGCGCTGAGGTCCTTCGCCGTTGCGAATACGTCCTTGATGGGAACGCCGTTCGTCGAAGAAGGTTGCTGCCAGTCCACCAATGTGGAGACCGAGCCCGTCGGGAGCCAGTCCTGCTCCGGATCGTTGCCCTGGTAGGGGTGGAAGGTGGTGCTGGCGACGACGTTCCTGACTGGGCCGTTCAGACCCACAGCGGTGTAGGTCTCGACAACGGTGTGCTGATCCGGACTCGTCCCAACTGCAGAGTTCGGTGCGATATCGAGGCGGTAGTTGTGCCCGATGCTCAGCCCGCTCAACGTCACTGGACAGGTGGTGCTCGTGGCGTGCAGGTCGGATTTGACGGGATCCGATGAATCGAGGGGAGTTGCAGTGACGTCGATTCCTCGGGCTGGGCCCGAGTAGGTGAACCTGCCACATCCCGCCGCTGCGTAGTCGGCCAGTCCTCCGCTATAGGCGAAGTGACCGATCTTCACCGATGAGCCATCACCCACAGGCTCGTAGGAGAGGTCAGAATCGGTGAGAACCGGTGGGCGGACACCGTGCATAGGGAGCGAGGGGGCACTTGCGCGACCTTCGCCATATCCATTTACTGCGGTGACGGTGAACACATATCTGGGCTGGTCTTCGCCATTCGCCAAACCATTGACGATGATGGGGCTGGTCGTTCCCTCCGCCGTCACATTTCCCGCTGCGCTGTGTCCCGTCACACGGTAGGACGTGACCACAGTCCCAGTCGCTGGATTTCTCTGCGGTGGCGCCGTGAATGACACCACGGCCGCACCAAGGTGCGAGGGGTCGGTGGCGGTGACCGGCACCGCAACCACGTCGGTCGGCCGAGCTGGTGGGCTCACAAGACCAGCATTCTTTTGGAAGAACGCCTGGGCCTCCTTGATAAGTACCGCCACGATACCGATTGGGGCATCAGCAGCGATGCCGGAGAGGGCGTCGAAAACGGCGTACCTAGCGCGGGCGATCTTCTTCCAATCCTCCCAATACGCCGATCCATCGGGCCACCAGGTTTCACTCCCGTCCAGCCGATGGAAGATCTTCGCCGTGTTCTTGTTATACGAGAAGGCTGATCCAGCAATGTCTGTGCCGTCTGACCTGAAATCTGGTCCGATCCCCATTCCTGAGCTCTTGGTGAAATCGCTCGATGAGAGATCGGCGTTGGTGAAATCTGGAGGCGATTTCGACAGACCGAACGCCGGCTTGGCCCCAAAATCATCATCGATGAACGTCGCATTCGAGAGATCGGCGTTCCGAAGGATCATCCCGGCGAAGTCACAGTTCTTGACGACCGTTCCGGCCATGTTCAGTCCAGTAAGGTCCCGAGCCCCCGACAATCTCCACACACCCGAAAGATGGCCGCTGCTGGTTGATGCCGACCATCGCAAGCCATTGTCAGTGCAGTCAATCGTCTGCCCTGAAAGATCGGCGCCTGGGCCGAACAGGAGGCCGTTGCGCAGGTCCCATCCTGCCGGCAAGGCAGCTGGAGCCCCCAAGATTGGACCGAGCGGCACCCCCCTGAGGTCGGCACCAGTGAGGTCGGCTCCCCCCAGATTGATACCGAGGGCGACGTCTCCAGTGGGATGAGCGCCAGGTCCGAGCAGGTAGCCAGCGCCAAGAACCCATCCAGCAGGAAGTTGAGACGGAGGACCCCTCGTCCCGCCCGACTTGACGCCCGAAAGGAGAGCGCGAGAGAGATCAACGCCGGCGAGGTCGACTCCAGAGAGGTCGCTGTTCGTCAGATCAGCATCAGGTCCAAGGAGGAAGCCACCAGTGGTGTACCAGCCCGCTGGCATCAAGGGAGCCCCCGTGATCCCCCCCGAGCGCACGCCCGTGAGATCGATCCCCGAGAGGGAGATGCCGCTGAGATCAGCTCCGGAGAAGTCAGCTCCTGGCCCAGCGAGGTAGCCACCACTCATCGACCAGTGTGCAGGCAGACTCGCCGGGCCGTTGATAATGCCTCCGGATCGAACGCCGCGGAGATCATTGTGGGACAAGTCCAGCCCAGAGAGGTTCGCCCTCGAGAGGTTCGCCCCGGACAGATCGATCGGAGGTCCGAAGAGCGTGTCATCGGCGAAGGTCGAACCGGCAGGCACCTGAAAATGGCTCTTCAGGCATGCGAAATCGCAACCTCCAGCCGACCATTTTCTTCCAAAGTACGGATCAAAGGTGGAGAGGTCGACGCCAGAAAGGTCAACACCGGGGCCAACCATGTACCCCTGCCAGAGTGACCACGTCGAAAGCTCGCACTCGAAGCCGCGCTTGTGCGGGTCACACCAAGGTCGCAGCACAGGGCTACCGACGATGCCGCCCGAGCGCACTCCCCTGAGGTTCGCATCAACGAGATACGTGTTGGTCAGGTTCGCACCGGCGAGATCAGCACCTGTGAGATCAGCGTTCGGCAGGAAGACTCCGGAGAGGTCAGCCTGTGCGAGTTGAGCACCCCGCGCATCAGCGCCAGGCCCGAGGAGGTAGCCGTTTGCCATCTTCCACTCTTGAGAGAGGATCGGACTTCCAGTGATGCCGCCCGACTTCACACCGGCGAGTTCTGCATTGCGCAGCATGGTTCCAGAAAGGATCGCACCACTCAGATCCGCCCGGTTCAGAGTGACCTTGTCGGCGGATGCCGAGCCGAGCTGGGCATTCGTCAGGATCGCACCCGTGAAGTCGGTGCCTTGGAGATTCGCTCCCGTGAGGTTGACGCCGGTGAGGTTCGATCCCGAGAAATTGGAGTTCGAGAGATCAGCATTCTCGAGGTTGACGCCCGCCAGATCATTGGTACTGATTCCACTGAGATCGACGTGCGCAGAGTCCGGGCCAAGCCCCACATAGCCAGCAGCCGTGTCACTGACCCACTCGGTCAGGACATCCCCATCTCCCTGGGAGGTGAAGTCCCCGGTCGTGAACCCGCCGAAGAGGGCTTTCGCGGTGCTGCCGAGCTGCGAGAAGGCGTCTTTGAAACTCCCTCCCGTTTTCATGCCCTCGGCAACAGCGGCTTTCACTTGTTTCATCGTTGGCATCGTCTTGGGGAATGAGGAGAGGTCGGCACCAGGGCCAAGGAGATATCCGTTGACGAGTTTCCAATTGGGAGGGAGGCTATGGGGTGGATTCGTCGCGGTGATCTTGCCGCTACGCACACCGGCATACGAAGTGCCGTCGTACCAATTTGCTGGGTGTCCTGGCCCTGATGCCGACATGGTCACCCCAGAGAGGTCCGCTCCAGTGAGAATCGTTCCTTTGAGGTTCGCACCGGTGAGGTCGGCCCCACTGAGATTCGCCCCCGTGAAGTCGGCGAAACTCAAGTCTGCCCCTTGGAGGTTCGCCCCCCGGAGATCGACACCGCCTGAGGTCTTCAGCCCATCCTTCTTGCCGAAGAGTCTCTTCGCCTCACCGAGTATCGCATCGACGGCCTTCGCAGCGCCTTTGGACGCGAGGCTTTGGACGGACTTCTTTACCAACGAGTTCACCGCCGTTTTTGCAACATCCGGCATGCGCGACACGTCGCCGAGGTGGGCTCCCGAGAGATTGGCGCCTTGGAGGTTTGCCTGCTGGAGATTTGCTCCCTCGAGGAATGCTCCCGGGAGGTTTGCGTTTGCCAGCTGGAGACCGACGTAGCCGAAGGGGTTCAAGCCGACCAGGAAGGCCTTGGGGCCGAAGTAGCGACTACCGGCCCAACCCTCGGTCACCCCTTCGGGGAAGCCACTCGCTTTGCAACGGTTGATCCAGCTATCGCCGCACTGGAGGCCGGGATCTCCAATCAGCGCGCCCTTGTCAAAACGCCAACCAACCGGAAGCGAAGCCGGTGGGTCACTCGCAGGGCCATTGCCCGGTCCTGAGGTGATGCGTCGAAGATTGGCCCCATCAAAAAAAGTGTGACCGATGTTCGCGCCCACGATGTCGGCGTAGGAAAGGTCGGCCCCCGTGAGGTAGGCATACGAAAGGTCAGCGTTCATCAGGAGTGCGGCCTTCAGGTCGGCCTCAGGTCCGATCAGGTAACCCTTCTCCACGCGCCACGGAAATGGCAGAGTTCTCGGCGTCCCATGAATGCCACCGGACTGAACACCACCAGTGAGTGTCGCGCCGGTGAAGTTGGCATCCGTGAGGGTTGCATCCTTGAAGTTCGCGCCCGAGAGGTTGGCGTTGGTGAGATTCGTACTGGCGAAGACTGCGCCTGAAAGATCCGCTCCGGAAAGATTGGCATTGGAAAGGTCGGTCAGAAGCAGGGTTACTCCGACGAGATCAGCACCCGTGAGGTCGGCACCGGAAAGATTGGCATTCGAGAGGTCAACATCTGATCCAATCAAGTACCCATTGACGAGGTGATACCCGTCGGGAAGGCCGAGCGGCACTCCGATGATTCCACCCGAGGTGACGTTGGTGAGGGTGACGTTCGTCAGGTCAACGTTGGTGAGCGTTGCGTTGGCGAGGTTTGCTCCCGTGAGATCCGCTCCCGATCCAATCAAGTACCCCTTGGCCACCGTCCAACCAGGCGGGAGAGCCGAGGGGACCCCTTGGATTCCGCCCGACCTCACTCCGTTCAGATTGGCGTCGGTCAGGATGGCGTTCGTCAACGTGGCATTGAGAACAGACGCCCTGGTGAGCGTTGCACCAGTGAAATCAGCACCGGTGAGAATGGCGTTGGTGAACATGGCACCGGTGAGGTCGGCCTGAGTAAAGGTGGCGCCCGAAAAGTGGGCATTCGTGAGAGTGGCAGCACTGAGGTCGGCGCCGGCGAGATCAGCATTGTTCAGACTGGCACTGCTGAGGTCGGCAGCGGCGAGGTTGGCGTTCGGGCCCACAAGGTAGCCATTGGCGATAGTCCAGAAAGTCGGAAGCGCTACGGGGGTGCCGTGGACCCCACCCGAACTCACGCCGTCGAGGGTGGCGCCGGTGAGCCTGGTGTTTGTAAGGGTGGCACCATCAAGGACGGCATTGGTGAGATTGGCGTTCGTCAGCGTGGCGCTCGAAAGAGTGGCACCGGTGAGGTTGGCGTCGGTGAGGTTGGCACCGGTGAGGTTGGCACCGGTGAGGTTGGCACCGGTGAGGTTGGCGTTCGGGCCCACGAGGTAGCCATTGACGAGCATCCACGCTTCCGGAAGCCCCGAGGGGGTGCCGTGGACCCCACCCGAACTCACACCGTCGAGGGTGGCGGCAGTGAGGTCGGCACCGGTGAGGTTGGCGTCGGTGAGGTTGGCCTTCGGGCCTACGAGGGAACCGTTGACGAGTATCCAACCGATCGGGAGCGTTGCTGGCCTGCCGACGACCCCACCGGAGCTGACACCGTCGAGGGTGGCGCCGGTGAGTTTGGCGTCGGTAAGGTTGGCTCCACTGACGTTGGCATTGGTGAGGTTGGCGTTTCGGAGATCGGCGTTAGAGAGGTAGGCCTTAGGACCGACGAGGTAACCCTTTGCGAGCTTCCAACCGTTCGGCAGCGCTGAGGGGGTGCCGTCGACCCCACCGGTCATCACGCCGTCGAGGGTGGCGCCGGTGAGGTTGGTGTTGGCGAGGTTGGCTCCGACGAGGGAGGCGTTGGTCAGGTTGGCGTTGGTGAGATCTCGATCTGAGAGATCGCAATTGAACCAAAGAGCGGAGGGTTGTGGCGCAGAGCCGCAGCGCGTCGTCGCCCCCGCCTTCTTCTCACCGGCGACCTGAATTCCGACGAACGAGGTCACCATGGCGACAATCAACACAAGAGTCGTCAGGGCGCGGCCGAACCCGGTCTGCCCACTCTTACGACGAGCAAGAGGATCAAGAAATGTTTGGGGACGATTCATGCACCCTCTACGACCCACGACCTCACGGCGGAACCACTTCCCCCTGCATGGAAGTTAGGAGATTCCCGTACGATCTGTCACTGACGAAATGCATCATTTTTATGATTCGAGGTGCCCCATGGTGAGAACTCGTTCTCGCTGGCATCAAGGAATCATGGCCAGCCAGAAAAGAACGGACCCTCCCCATGACGCCCTCTTCAAGGGACACAGCCCCACACGACAGCCCGATCGTGGGACGACCGGTTGCCCCTGCCAAAAAAATCCCAACGGTCCAGGCAATCTTGGATGCTGCAATCAATAACCTCGACGAGCACGGAGTGGCTGGCTTCAGGATCAACAAAGTCCTCGAGGAAGCTCACGCGTCGCAGGGTTCACTTCGTCATCATTTTTCCGATCGTGAAGGTTTGATCAGAGCGGCCGAATTCGAACGCTTCTTTCGTCTCGCGATTGACGAGCCCGCCGAGCAACTCCGAATGGTTGACCAGATCGCCACAAACGAGGAATTCTGCGAGTTCATTGCCCTGCAGCTCACTCGCATCGCCACCGATCCGGACGCAGCGATGACGCGAAAAAGTAGGATCTCCGTCTACGCCAACGCGCTCGAACGACCAGAACTCTTGGCGTCCATCATGTGGCTCCAAGATGGCTATCTCGCCGCCCAGGCCGACGTACTCAAGCGAGCTCAGGATCGCGGAATCCTCAACCCGGAACTTGACCCGTACGATTACGCAGCCTTCTTCCACGGTCTGGCACTCAGCCGAACATTCAATGAGTTCAACATGGAAGAGCCGGAGCGGTGGCTCGCCATTGCCATCCCGGCCGCTCTCGCACCCCTGCGCATTCCCTAGGGCGTCATCTCGGCATCGCCCTCTCCGCCCGGCGGAGATGGCGAGGACTACTGGGAGCGCGAGCCGACGAACCTTCATGAGGGCACCCGTGCCCGAAGGCATTCCAGAACCCCGGCGTACCTCTCGCCACGATGGCTCAGCCTTGACTGTGGATAAAGCGATCCAGGTTCATCGTCACGCCGAGGCTCCACGCGTCATCTTGACAGGTCCGTCTGGACTCACGAATAGCGCCTTGGGCGCGGTGAGGTTGTCAGCGGTATGGCCACGCTCAGCTGTTCTGTCACTGGGCAGCGGAGTCGTGAGGCCACCAAATGGCGCTGGATCCACATTCGGCGGTTCACCGCTGCAGGTTTCCTAGCGGCTGATCATCGTCACCAGCTGCGGAAAGGGGGGCTTCGCCCCCTTGAGTGGCGGT
The DNA here is from genome assembly GCA_037142475.1 of Actinomycetes bacterium. Lineage (GTDB taxonomy): Bacteria > Actinomycetota > Acidimicrobiia > Acidimicrobiales > RAAP-2 > CAIUMH01. The sequence goes on along the minus strand of JBAXAR010000024.1, from coordinate 2,399 downwards.
TGACCAGAAACACTGAGCGACGGCTGCGCCGAATCCTTCGGGTCGTAGGTCACCGTTACCGCCCAGTGTCCAGGGGTCGACGGTGAGTACGCCTTCGGGAGAGAGAACGTACCGGCGCTCGCCACGGACACGGACTGCACATCAACTGGCTTCTTTGACCCATCCGCCGGCGTCGTCGTCAACGCGAATTTCAATGCCCCTGGCCCCACCGTTCCCTTCAGAGTGGCCTTCGATGTGATCTGGGCTGATCCGGCCTTACCGGCCCGAGGCGAAGAGGTCACTTCCAAGATCACACCGCCCACGCTTCCCGTCGCTGGTAGATCCAGTACCGAAGTGCTTGAACTATGCGAGGTGGTCGTTGGCGGCATCGAGGTAGACGTTCCACACGCAGTGGCAAGGAATGCGAACGAGCTGAGTGCACCGGCTCGAGCAACAGAGCGTCCACGACCCGTTCGACGGTCTGACGACGCGTTCTCACCGTTGGTTCGAAGGATCACCGATCTCTCCCAATCATCTCCATTGGTTGTTGAAGCAACAACACATCGCGAAGTATGACATACAGCGGCTGCAGATCAGAGCAGCCGCGTCACCACAATTCTCCAGTCATGGGGCGTCGAACTCGCATGAGGAATGGACCTCGTTCCGTTCCATGAGCCACCCCGGTCGTTCTCGGTATGGCAAGTGGCGGCCCCAACGGGTTCGCCGTGGAACTAACTCCAATTGCTTCACGCGCATGGATTCGGCTCCACCAAACTCGGGGCAGATCAGAGCCTCCAGGAAACCCGGTGTGATTCAGTGCGTCTGTTTTCCATCCTTCACTGAAACCATCATGAGCTACAGAATTCAAAGTGCCCCTTTATTCATACCCCCAGGGGTCACCCACTCAATCCCATGGTGGACGCAGGCCTCGCGCTGGCGGACGTCATAGGTCACCATCCCATTGAGATCACTCCCCAATTCGAGAGCAGTGGCAAGGTGGATTGCGTCGAGAGAACGAAGCAACGATGGCCCGAGTTCCCCCGCAGTGAAAAACGTCTCAGCACCAGGCATGACCAGAGATACAGTGTCAAGCGCCTCGATCACCCGACTCCCATCGATACCCAAGCGAGCAGCACCTCTCAGGGATTCAGTGACGAGAAGCTGAGAGGACCACATATCTCCCACCTCAGCCACGAAGTCCCGCATGGCCTCAGTTTCCTCCTCGGACACGATGAGCTTCAGGAACGCTGAGGTATCGAGGTACCACACGGTCGAACTCAGGATTCGTTGCGAAGATCGTCGAGAACATCGGCGATTCGGTGCACGGAAGGAACAGGATCAGGGAGGCGGGAGCGCTTGCGCGCTGGCTGGACCCTCCCGGCGGCAATGAGTGCACCGGCTCCTCGAGCAGCCGAGGGACTCGTCAGGAGAGCGACGAGACGACCTCGATCAGTCACGCCGAGCGTCTCGCCCCGCTCGACTCGACGAAGTGCCGCCGATGCGTGCTGTTGGAGTTCTCGAACACCGATGGTCTCCATATGCTGCAAAAGTAGCACATGAGTATTCATCAGTCTGTCCTTGATGGAAGATTCGCCATGCAGCGTCCCCCTTCCTCAACGGCTGGAAGCCTCGTCACCCAGTTCCTCCGCCACCTCACAGGTGATCGGTCGCTTGCCATTGAGCCCATTCGTTCAACGCCACCAAACTCGGGGCAGGGCGGTCGTAGGCGATCGCCATCGCCGCACCCCCCACAACGAAGATCTCGGCCCGGACGCCCAGGGGTTCAAGTTCGCGATCCAAGCGATCGAGTGCATTGAGCAATAGGGCTATCCAGTGGAGTGCAGTAGCCACACCCCTTTTGAGCAATGTCTCGCGGTTCAACATTGTCATTAGGCGTAGGTCAAACTTCCCTGGGTCACGAAGACTCCGCGCCGCGCCAAGGAGATCGGACTGTGCGCCAATGCTTCACCGTGCAAGAGGGGCATCTCCGAGACAAACCACAATTCGTTGAGGAAGAGTTCCTCGTCATTGACCCAATTGGGGGCCACGTCGTGGTGCGTGGCGCACGAAAGTTCCGCTAACCCAGCCAGGAGGGCGTCGAACCGCTTGCTACCGGTGGTCGTGAACCTCGCTGCGACCATCTCGGTTCGATAATTGGTTATTGGTTTGTCAACGTGCTCGACAAACCGAAATGCCAATCGACGTGCGGATGCTTCGTCACCTTCGACCAAACATTTCGCCATCTCTTGTGCCACGTCTTCGATTTTGGGCGGAACCCAACCCATCTGCCAATCGTACGACACGAACGCGATAATCCATCGCTCTCCGGGGATGCGACCACCCCGTTCGTTCTCAATCTGGCGAGTGGCAGTCCCAACGGGATTCGAACCCGTGTCTTCACCTTGAGAGGGTGATGTCCT
>JBAXAR010000023.1:0-23689 GCA_037142475.1 Actinomycetes bacterium | reverse complement strand
GCTCGGGATGATGTTCATCGCCAGTTCAACCGATGTGTTGGCCAATTACTTCCACGTTTCGCTCGAGGGGATGCTCTGGGCCATGCGGATCCTGGTGATAGTGATTCCCCTGCTCACCTATCCGATCACCGTCAAGATCTGCAAGGAACTCCAGGCCGTTCCTGAAGGTGGCAGGCGCAAGCGAGCCAATGTCGTGACGCGAACGACCGAAGGCGAGTACATCGCCGTGCCCGCTGCTCCTCGACCCGGTGACGGGCACGTCGAGCTCGATGCAGAGCCGATCCCGACATTTATCGAGTTCACTGAGGACAGCGACGACGAAGCAGAAGGCTCCAGCGAAGAGGGCGTTCGACGCGTCAGCCGCTAAGGGTCCGTGGGGTGGTGGCGGCCACAGGGGCCGCCCTCATCCTTGCTGGATGTGCGCACCATGCGATTCGCAAGAGTCCTCCGAAGGTTGCACTCCCGTCGTCTTCGACGACAACGGTGCCTGAGGTTCTGAGTCCGTCGACCACGACAACCTGGCCCGCGAATCCGCCTGGGTGGAGAGTGGCATCAGTCGGTCCGAGAGGTATTGCGGCCCAGGTGAGGACGATGACCTCTGCCGCAGGCCGCTCAATGACTGTCGCTGAGTTCCCGTGGGTGAGCACAGCCTTTCGCCTTCACGTGGGTTCTGGCGATCCCCCCGGAGCCATGAACCTCGCTCCGCCGGACTCGTCGGACAAGGTGGCGACCAACGACGATGAGCGAGCGTCGCTGGTGGCTGCGTTCAACGGTGGCTTCAAGCGAGATGCCGGAGCAGGGGGCATGGTCGTCGATGAGTTCGTGGTGAGCACGCTCTCGAATGGCTTCGCCACTGCGGTGATCAACGGGAAGGGCCATCTCGATGTGGGGGTGTGGGGCCGAGACCTCCCTCGAAAGGGCGAAAAGGTGATTGCTGCTCGCCAGAACCTCTCGCTGCTGGTTGATGCCGGGCGCGCCACGGCGCTCGCCGGCCAAGGGGCTGGACCGTGGGGTGCCGTCTTGGGCTCGAATCCGGTGGTGGCAAGGAGCGCGGTGGGCGTTGACGGCTCAGGAAATGTCTTTTACGCGGGGACGACCATGGCCCTTCCGTCAGATCTGGCTGACGTTATGGTGCAGCTCGGCGTGGTTCGTGCCATGCAGCTCGATATCAATCCCAGCTGGGTGACCCTTGGAATCGCAGCGAGTCCCGGTGGGGCGATGACAGGCATCGTGCCCGGGCAGTATCACGACCCGTCGATTTTTCTCAACGGCTGGGAGCGAGATTTCGTGACTGTTCTGGCCCAACCGCGTCCAGGGTGCCGACTTGTGTTCGCTTCGCCTGCCGGGGTTCCCGTGGCCGACCCGACAATCGTGAGGTGTGGAAACCCCCACCTACGGCCCAGCCGGGAACTCGCTACCGCGCCTTGAGCAGCGAGGCCCGACCCCGGTGCTCGCTCATCGGCTTCGGCAAGATCCTCGGACCTGAACCTGTGAGAAGCCCTCAGAGGGCCGTCGAAGCCGGTTTGCGCCATCGAAACGAGAGAAACAAGACACTGAAGCCAATCAGGGCTCCAAACGCGCAGGAGGCGTTCCAGCCGCCGGCGCTGTAGGCGAGTCCAGCGATCAGCGATCCGAGCGCCCCTCCGGCGAAGTAGCAGACCATGTAGGCGCTGTTGATCCTGCTTCTTGCGTCTGGGGCGAGGGCGTAGATGATGGATTGATTGGTGATCTGCATGCCCTGGACCCCCAGATCGAGAGCGACGATTCCGATGATCATCGGCACGATCAGGTGACCACCGATGGCCAGCAGGAGGAATGATCCGGCCGTGAGAGCACCGGCGACCATCGTCGAGGCCGACTGACGACCCCGATCGGCCATGCGGCCGGCGCCGTTGGCGGCGAGGACCCCGGCAGCGCCGATGAGGCCGAACAACCCGATAACGGCGCTGGAGTAGCCGTAGGGCGCAGTGGAGAGTTTGAAGGCCAGCGTGGTCCACAGGATGCTGAACGCAGCGAAGCACCCGGCCCCCAACCAGGCTCGCCTCCGAAGCTCCGGCAGCGATGCGAGCAGGCCCACGGACCCGGTGATCAGTCGTCGATAAGAAACGTGAGGTCGAGCGGTCTCCTCAGGAAGCGAACGGGCAAGGAGAAGGGCCATGAGCCCCATCAAGATGGCGGCCAACCAGTAGACGGTTCGCCATCCTGCAAACTGCGTGACAATCCCAGCGAAGCTACGGCAGAGCAGGACGCCGAGGAGGAGCCCCATCATCAGGCGGGCGATGACTCGACCGCGCTGATTGTCTCGGGCGAGATCAGCAGCAAACGGAATCATCACCTGACCGCCGACTGAGGCCACGCCGGTGAAGAGGGCGATGACGGCGAAGGCAGCGAAGGCGTGGAGCGATGCCCCAAGGGCCATCAGGACTCCGGCAACGATAAAGATCGCCACGACCAAGCGTCGTCTGGCGATCAGGTCGCCGAGGGGGAGGACCAGGCCGAGTCCGAGGCCGTACCCGACCTGGGTAGAGGTGACGAGAGAGGCCGCCCCGGTCGATCCCACGGAAAAATCACGGGCGATTTGGGGCAGGAGCGGCTGCAAGTAGTAGAGATTGGCGACGATCGCTCCGGTGGCCACAGCCATCAGCAGGGTCAGCGTCGGGGAGAGCCCTCGGCCGGTGCCGCTCAGAGGAGCGGCATGAGGATCAGACGTCGCCGCCTCGACGACTCTCGGCAGTGGCTCCGATCAAGGCAGCAGCCAAGAGGGGCACGCCGATCACGGCGAGCCAGTTCCCGAAGACGAGGGCCAGCACCATGATGAAGCAGCTCATTCCGAGGACGAAGGGCCAAATCGACGTTGAGGGGAAGGAACTGACAACGCCAGCACCATCAGCGACGGTGGCGTCGCTGCGGTCCTCTGGGCGGTTGCCACCCGTCTTGCGAGACCACCAGAGGTAGTAGAAGCCGGGCAGCATTCCGAGCAGGAAGGCGCCGAGCAGCATCACACCGCCGCCATCCTCGTGTCCCCACGTCCAGTACACGACGCCCATGATCCCGAAGAAGAGACCCAGCAGGAGCAACAGCCATGATTCCTGCTTCATCTCAGACCTCAGCCTTCTCGTTGGTGGCCGCAGTGGTCGCTGGCCCGTGATCAGTTCCGTGGATGAGCGCCGGGTAGTCCGGGTGGTTGAAGTCCCATGTTGGGCGCTCCGACCTGATTGGAGGCAGGCTCAGGTAGTTGTGGTGCGGTGGCGGTGAGGTTGTGTACCACTCAAGCGTGTGAGCATCCCAAGGGTTGTCGCCAGCGATAACCGGCTTCTTCCACGCCACCACGATGTTCACCACGAAGAGAATGACCGAGATGCCGATGAGCAGGGCACCAATTGATTCCCACTGGTTGAGGGTCTGCCAGCTGGTGTTGTTTGGGTAGACCGCCATGCGGCGTGGCATGCCGTGCAGGCCGACGACGTACCCGGGAAGGGTGAAGACCTGGGTCCCAATGAAGAGGAACCAGAACTGGGCCTTGCCGATTCGCTCGTTGAGCATCCGCCCCGTGATCTTCGGGCCCCAGAAGTAGAGACCGGCCATGGCTCCCATGAGCAGCGCCATAACCACCGAGTGGAAGTGGGCCACGACGAAGTAGGTGTCATGGGTGAAGAAGTCGAGCGGCGGTGAGGCGAGATAGATACCAGTGATTCCTCCGAGGAGGAACGTGATCACAAAGCCGATCGACATAAGCATGGCAGTTGAGTAGATCACCTGGCCGCCCCACATGGTTCCGATCCAGTTGAAAATCTTGATCCCCGTTGGCACAGCGATGAGGAGGCTCATGATCGAGAAGAACGGCAGCAGGACCGCACCTGTCGTGAACATGTGGTGGGCCCACACGCCAAGCGACAGTGCGGCAATGGTCAGGGTGGCGAACACCATCCCGCGGTAGCCGAAGAGAGGCTTGCGGGAGAACACCGGGATGATGTCGGTCACCATGCCGAAGAACGGCAGGGCAAGGATGTACACCTCAGGGTGACCCCAGAACCAGAAGATGTGCTGCCAGAGCAACGGCACGCCACCGCCTGAGACCGAGAAGATGTGGGTCCCGAAGTGACGGTCGCAGTAGAGCATGATCAGGCCGGCGGTGAGGACGGGGAAGGCCAGGAGGATCAGGATGCCGGTCACCAGCATGTTCCACGTGAAGATCGGCATGCGGAACAGCGTCATGCCAGGTGCCCGTAGATAGAAGATCGTGGCGACCAAGTTGACCCCGGAGAAGATTGCTGAGAACCCGGTCAGCAGGAGGGCTCCGATCCAGAGGTCGGCGCCAGCTCCAGGAGCATTGATTGCGCTGGTCAGCGGCGCATAGCCCACCCAACCGAACGCCGGTGCCCCGCTGGTGGTCAAGAACCCGAGCAGCATCGTGATCGAGCCGGTGAGGTAGAGCCAGTACGAGAGGGCGTTGAGGCGGGGGAACGCCATGTCGGGCGCTCCGACCTGAAGCGGGACGAGGTAGTTGGCCAAGCCGGCGAAGGCGAAGGGACCCACGAAGAGGTAGATCATGACGCTGCCGTGCATGGTGAACAACTGGTTGTACTGCTGGAGCGACACCAAGGTGTTCGTGGGCGAAACGAGCTGGGCTCGAATGATCTCAGCAAAGGCCCCACCGATGACCATCATGATGATGCTTGTCACCGTGTAGTTGATGCCGATGATCTTGTGGTCAGTCGTCGTCAGCCACTTCAGAATTCCCGACGGACCATGGTGTTCGTGGTGGTCGTCGTGAAGCTCGTGCGTGCCGCCGTGAGGCGGCTCGGCTGCGAGGTCAGACGGTCGATCGATGAGGTCGGTCATCTCAGTTTGCTCCGTGGCTCGTGGCGGGAATTGTCGGAATGTTCGGGTTGAGCGCTGCATCGACTGCTCCAGCGGCAGCGACAGCAGTCGCCGTTGAGGTCTTTGAGTCCTCTCGGGCAAGCCAGGCGTTGAACTCGTCTCGAGGCAGGACACGGACCTTGAAGTACATCAGGGAGTGATAGAGGCCACAGAGCTGTGCGCACTGAGCGTCATAGAGGCCGGTCTTTGTGACCTTGAAGGTGAAGGTGTTGAGCAGGCCGGGCTGCGCGTAGCGGCTGAAGTTGAACTTCGGCACGTAGAAGCCATGGAGAACATCAAGTGAACGAAGGTTGATGCGAACGTCCTCGTCCGCTGGCATGACCATGACCGGGCTCTGGGTGGTCTGGCCGACGATGACCGCCTTGTGGTGTGGGTAGGTGAACTTCCATCCCCACTGAAACGCCGACACATTGATGGTGGCTTGCGGGGTGGGGTTCGCCACAACCTCGTTCTCGACAACCACTGTGGCGGCGAAGAGGCCAATCACGACCAGAATCGGCACGATCGTGTAGATGATCTCGAGCGGAATGTTGTACTGGGTCTGCTTCGGGATTTTGTCGCCCTTGGCTCTGTAGCGCATGGCTGCCCACAGGATCAGCAGGAAGGTGCCGCCGCCGATCACCACAGCGGCGATCGAGAAGCCTTGCCAAAGCTTGAACGTGTCATTGCCGGCCTTCGATACCCCTTCATAGGCACCGAAGGACGGGAGCTGGCAGCCGGTCAAGAGGACCGGAGCGGCGAGTGCGAGCAAGAGGGCCCGGCGAGCAGATCGACGTCGTTTCGGCGACGTGTCAGCTACTGAGGAGCCATGAGAGAGAGCGACCGTTTCCACAGCGTCTGACCTTAGCGACTCTGGACCCACTTGCGGTAGTTCGGATCCCCGATGGCACTGACGAGTGCTGAGCCGCCAGATCCCGATCGGCATCATGGTGCGTGTTCATAACGGGGAACAAGGATCATGGCGATGAGAGAGCGGCGCAGCGGAACGCAAACTCCCTATCAAAGATTGATCTGGAAGTGGGTGTCCGATTCCCGCCAGCCTCTGCTGGGGATTTTAGTAAAATCAACGGGTACCCACTGGCGGATTCAATGGGTCAGCGCATCCGATCTGGAGCGCCTTCAGCGGCCTTGAAGCCGAGTGCAAACAGCACATCTTGTGTGTGAACTGGTGACACCCGACGCGTAAAAAACCGGACCCGGTGTGGTCGCTGACCTCTCCGCCAAGACCCCTGCTGATCTCGGCTGCGCTCGAAGCGCGACCGTGTCCGGAGAACCCGAAGGTCTCGGAGTTGGCGGCTCCTTCAGCGGCTGCATGCGCAACGCCGAAGAGCGCTCTACTCCGCCTTGGGGGCCTCGGCATCCTTGGCGGCGTCAGAAGACTTTGCGTCGGCCTCAGAGGCGCCGGTCTTGATGCCCTTCTCGAATTCCGTCTTGGCGGAACCAAGGCTTCGAGCGAGCTTCGGGATCGCTGCGCCGCCGAAAATCACCACGGCGATCACGATGACAACGATAAGGAGGTCCGGACCGAAGATCTCTGCGAGGAACATGGACACTCTCCTTCGTTCGTGTGCGCTTCCCGCACGGTCATTACGTTAGACGGAACAGGCGGCCTTGGCCGGCCGGCCGTTACCCAGCGAGAAGTACCCCGCCGAGCAGGGCGAGGATCGAGGAGATCCCAGCGATGGACCCCCACATCCCCATCGCTTGTGGCGTGGTCGCCCTCCCGTGGAGCCATGCGCCGAGACCGGCGAGGATCACGAGGAGGAATTTGACTCCCATCACCATGTTCCATGCGGTCGACGCGTCCTGTCCATGGAGGGCGCCGAGGTTCCAGAACCCTGTGAGCACGAGGACGGCGAATGCCGGCCAGCTCAGCCGTGAGAATGCTCGGGCTAGTTTCTTCGGCGCCTCCGGCCCGATCGTCCGTGCCGTTGGCACGAGGCCGAGCATGACGAACTGCCCACCAACCCAGATCGCCGCCGCCATGACGTGGAGAAACAGGCGTGTGGCCTCGAATCCCGGCGTCAAGGTGAGGGCGGTGCTGATCATGGTCAGCGACCCTGCCAGTTTGGTTGACGCTTCTCGGCGAAGGCCACAGCACCCTCCATGGCATCGGAGGATCGCCCGATCTCTCCGAAGGCAGCGTCATTGATGGACCAGGCCGCTTCCTCTGAGATCTCCGCCGCCTGCTTCATGACCTGCTTCGAGACACGCACGGCCATGGGGGCGTTCTTCGCAATCTGCTCCGCAAGGGCAAGCGCCTCATCCATGAGCGAAGCGCTGGGGACCACCCGGTTAATCAATCCGATGCCGAGTGCCCGCTCGGCATCCATCGGCTCGGCGGTAAGTGCCAGTTCGAGGGCGATGGCCATTGGCACGCGCTTGGGGAGTCGGATGAGCCCACCTGCTCCGGCTACCAAGCCACGGGCGACTTCTGGAATACCGAAACGAGCATGATCGGCGGCGACGACAAGATCGCAACTGAGCATGATTTCGAATCCACCGGCGAGTGCTGACCCATTCACGGCTGCGATCAGTGGCTTCGGGAAGTCGCGCTTAGTGATGCCGCCGAATCCCTTCTCGGTGATCGGGAACTCGCCTGTGGCGAATGCCTTGAGGTCCATACCGGCCGAGAAGGCCTTGTCCCCGGCCCCAGTCAGAACCACGACCCAGCAGTCATCGTCGGTCTCAAGCTCGTCAAGCGCCCCGCCGAGGGCTTGGGCGGTGGCGAGGTTGATGGCGTTGCGCGCCTCGGGACGGTTAATGGTGAGCACTTCAACGTGACCGATCCGCTGGCGAAGGACCTCGTCTGCCATCTTGACTCCTCAGAAGTTGTGGCGAGCGTCGTCGCCCGCACGTGTGGTTGCCCGGCACGCTACCAAGTCGACCGACCCAGGGCGAGGTTCGCGCCTGGCGCTGTGCGGCGCGAGACTTGCGACCATGGTCGGCGCCTCGAACTCTCTCGGACTCCGAACCGCCGTCTTTCTCGGCGGACCTGGCGTTGATGGTGGCGTCAATGGTCCTCGCGAGCCATCGTCGACCTGGCAGCAGGCCGAGGTAGTCGGACGGGTCGAGCCCACAGGGTGTGGCGTCGATTTCGCGATCGCCCCCGGGCCACTTTTGGAGCACGTCGCACAGCTCGGAACCGATGACGTCATCCTCAGGCTTGACTGGGCTCGGATCGAGCCCGAGTGTGGCTCGTTTGACCAGGCCGAACTCGACCGATGCGCCGCGCTGGTGCACGCACTGGCGAGGAATGGCCACGGAGTTGGCATTGTTCTGAGCGATGGAACGGCTCCCGCATGGTTCGGTGTCGAAGGCTGGCTCATGCCAGCTGGACCGGAATACTTCGCTCGGTATGCGGGCGCTGTTGTCGACCATCTGGCAAGCGATCTCGGATTCGTCATCACACTTGAAGAACCCTCGCTCTGGGCCTCGGCCGGGTGGCTGGCGGGAGCGGCCCCTCCCTTTCGATGGCTGGCGGTGAGAGACGCCGTTGCGGCGCTTGACGGCCTGATGGCGGCCCATCTTCTTGCGGTCGAGGAGATCACCAATCGCCGGGAGGACCTCGACGTTGATGTGGTGGCGCGCCTCAACCAAGCGCTTCCGCTCGAGAAGATCGCCCTCGGCGCCGCTCCCGACCCAGCCGCCTCCGATTGGGAGCATCGGGTGACGTCCGCGCTTCAACGCTGGTCACCAGGACGGGCCTCGTTGCTGGCATCGAAGGGATCGGGCAACGGCGTCGCTCGCCGTGTGCTGTCGGTCGGTTGGGCTCCGATTGGCTTCCCCTCGTGGCGATCGAACCTTGTGGGCCACAAGGTGGTCGGTCCGTCCGCGCCACTCACCGAGTCCCTGATCCAGCAGGCTCTCATTGCAGCCTCCCGGGAGGCTGACGGCGAGGCACTCACCGTGGTGCTCCGGCATCGGTGCTCCACGATCGACGAACATGGGCGGGGTCGGAATCTCTCCGGTCACCATCGTCAGCACCAGATCGAGACGGTGGCCGCAGCCTTGGTCGCTGCATCGTCCTCGGGCGTGACCGTGAGGCGCCTCGTTGTCGGGGAACTCGTCGACCGATGGAGATGGGGTTCGTACGCCAATCGGGAGGGCCTCATCGGGGTCGACCGGGCCCGTGGACGCCGGGGCTATCGGCTCCTTGAGACTGACGCGGCCTCAATCAAGGCACTTGAAGCAACGAAGGCCACGATCGCAGCGTTGGCGTCGAGGTAACCGGCAGGCCGGAGCGTTAGCCGCCTTCGTCCCCGAGGGCCTTTCTGACCACGTTGATTTCGTCGTGCAGGGCCTTGTCCGGATCGATAGCGGTCGCCTCGAAGGCCTCTTCGAGCTTGCGCTCGGCGAGGCGTCCCCGAATGAAGAGTGCGGTGCCTATCAGCACGATGGTGATCAGCAGCCCGGTTGAGATCCCGCCGGCGTACTTCTCAGCCTTGTGATACGCCCCGCCGAGGAAGTAGCCGAGCAGGGTGAAGGTCACGCCCCAGACGATGCCTCCTGCCGCGTTGGCGGCGAAGAACGTCCGATAGTGAAGTTTCGAGGTGCCGGCGAGGCCGGGCATGACGGCTCGGAGGAACGCGGTGAAGCGTCCGAGAAAAACGGCGAGTCCTCCCCGTTTCCGCAACAACTCGAGGCCGCGATCGATCCCGCCACGGCGGTGTCTGAGAATCTTGAGATCGAGCAGGCGTTCGCCGTAGGTGTGACCCACCCAGTAGCCGACTGAATCCCCCACGATTGCCGCAACCACAACGATGGCGCAGAGCAGCACGATGTTCACGTGTCCACCGCTGGCCACCACGCCGCCCAAGATCACTGCGGTTTCGCCGGGAAAGAGGAATCCAAAGAAGACTGCGGCCTCGGCGAAGACCAGGATCCCCACCACGACGTAGACCATTGTGGGATTGAGATGCAGGATGCCATCGAGAATCCGGGCGATAGTCGGTTTGGCCAAGATGATGGCGATGATGGCGAGGGGAACCCCCACGCACAGCGTGATCAACTCACCCCTTTGGAGGCCGACCGATCTCGGCGCGTTATCCACTCCGACATCTTGGCAGGTCTCGGAGTTCAGCCTCTTCTCAGGGACCTTGTGCGACGATTAAGGAATGTCACGTGCAGCGAAGACCAACGAGTCCGGATCCTCGGGCCACCACGCCATGACGCCATCGAAGGCGATGGTGGTGCCTCCGAAGGGATGGGCGCTTGCCGGCTGGGCGTTCCTGCCACTTCGAGTGTTCCTCGGCGTCACCTTCATCTACGCCGGTATGCAGAAACTGGCGAACCCGAACTTCTTTGACGCCAACAGCCCAGCGAGCATTCAGGCGCAGTTAATCGCTGCCGCTCGCCTCAGTCCGATCCACGTTCTCATCGAGCACCTGCTGCAATTCGCCGTCCCTCTCGGGCTAGCAATTGCAATCGGGGAGTTGGCCATCGGTGTGGGGATCCTCTTGGGTCTGTGGACTCGGATTGCTGGTCTCGGGGGAGCGGTGCTGTCGTTCAGTCTCTTCCTGGCAGTCAGCTTCCACGCCTCGCCCTTCTATACCGGCTCAGATCTTGTCTTTTTCTTCGCGTTCATGCCCTTCGTGGTCGCCGGGGCCGGCGGTGTTCTGTCAGTCGACCGTCTGATCGCCCGGCGTGCAGCTGCTGAGTCGGGAGAGGGTGATCCAACCCCCTATGCGGTGTCGTTCGCCAGCATCCAGTCGTTCTGCGGGAATCTCGAAGGAACAACATGCACAGCCCAGAGCGGTGCGGCGTGCGGGCCCGAAGGTTGCCCAGTCCTCCACGGTGGGCATCGTTCGATCGTCGAGCGCAAGGTTCCGGACGGATTCGATCGTCGCACCGTGGTGATCGGATCTGCAGTGGCCGGGGTGGCCGGGGTCGCCACGGTGGCGTTGGCCGGAGCGACTGCGGGGATCGGCCGTGCGCTCGGTCGGGCACCGAAGGCGCAAAGCGCAACTGGATCCTTTGAGGGATCCACCACCACGACTGGCGCGGGTTCTGGAACCACGGGTCCCACGCCGAAGGGCACGATGCTTGGAGCCGCCTCGACCGTTCCGATTGGTGGCGCAGCAACCTTCACCACCCCCTCCGGGGATCCTGGTGTGGTGCTCCAGCCGAAGAAGGGGGTCTTCCTCGCCTACGACGCGGTGTGCCCTCATGCAGGATGCACAGTGAGCTACTCCAAGGCGGCAGATCTTCTCGTCTGCCCCTGCCATGCCTCTGAGTTCACGGTCAACAACGGTGACGTCATCGCAGGTCCTTCACCGACTGGGTTGACTCCGTACACGGTGAGCGAAGGTCCGGACGGCCAGCTCTACCTCACCTCGTGACACGCAACCTATGAAGGTCCTCGTGGTTGAGGATGAAGTCAACCTCGGTACCTCTATTTGCGATGGCCTCGAAGCCGAGGGCATCGAGGCTGAATTGGTCGGTGACGGGATCACGGGCGTCGAACGCGGCAACGACGCGTCATTCGACGCCATCGTGCTCGACATCATGCTGCCGGGCCTCAACGGCTTCCGAGTCTGCGCTGATCTGCGCGCCGCCGGTGTCACGACACCGATCCTGATGCTGACCGCCAAGGACGGTGAGCTCGATGAGGCCGAAGCGCTCGATACGGGTGCTGATGATTTCCTACGGAAACCGTTCAGTTTCGTGGTGCTCGTGGCCCGCCTCAACGCCCTCGCTCGTCGTGGTGCTCGTGGCTATTCCGGGATTCTCGAGGTGGGTGATTTGGCGCTGGATCGCGAAAGCCATCGTGCCCGCCGAGGCGATGTCTCGATTGATCTGACGCCTCGTGAGTTCGCTCTGCTTGCGATCTTGCTGGCCCAACCGGGCAAGGCGATCCGCAAGGTCGATCTGGTCAACGAAGTCTGGGGTGCTGACTTCGAAGGAGACCCGAACATCGTCGAGGTCTACATCGGTTACCTCCGACGCAAGATCGACCTTCCCTTCAGTCGGCGCAGCATCGAGACCGTCCGAGGAATCGGCTATCGCATGGATCCTGCGGGTGGCTGATCGACGAGGTCAACGAGGTTCTTCGATTCGTGTCCGACTCACCGTTGTCTCGGTCCTCATTGTCGGTGTGACGCTGGCGGCGGCAGGAGTCGGTGTGGTGGCGTTCCAGCAGCGCTCGTTACTGGCGGAGCAGCGGTCGAGAGTCACGGCACAGGTCGATGCCGTTGCGCTGGCGCTTTCTGAGAACCGCCCGATCGAGAGCGAAATCCGACCCGGCATAGGTGTACAAATCACCGACAGATCAGGACGAGTCCTCACTGCGAGTGAGGGACTCCGTGGCCAACCGGCGGTCTCGAACACTCGTCCGCCCATCGGGGTTCATCTCAGCGTCCCCCTCGCGGCGAAAGACCTTGGGGGTGAGGACGGCGTCAACGTGATTGAAGCCACCACCGTGCGACTTCGAACCGGTGGCGTGACGATCTATGCCGTTGCCTTCGGGAGTCAACTGGATCGTTCGACTCGAGCGATCCTGATCAGCCTCGGGATCGCCCTTCCGCTCATTGTCCTGCTGACCGGTGGTCTCGCTTGGGTTCTGACGGGACTGGCACTTCGACCGGTCGAATCAATGCGGACCAAGGTCGCTGATCTGGCGCAGGATCGCCTTGAGGAGCGGGTCCCGATTCCACCTGGTGACGATGAGGTTCGGCGATTGGCGCTGACGTTGAACGACCTCCTCGAACGTCTCGAGATCGCCCAGAAGCGTCAACGATCCTTCGTCTCCGATGCATCCCACGAGCTGAGAAGCCCCATTGCTTCGATGCTGGCGACCATCGAGGTGGCCGAGGCACATCCTGATCGAGCTGATCTCCAGCGCGTTATCGAAGTCCTCGGAGCGGAGAGCCGCCGCCTCAGTGGCCTGGTCGACGACCTGCTCCTTCTGGCGGCCCACGAGGAGCGCCCGGGCGTCGTGAGCCAGGTTCCGGTAGACCTCGAGGAGATCTTGTTCGCTGAGTCAGATCGGCTGCGCCTCCAAGGTGGCCTGAGCATCTCGGTGGCTGGTGTGACTGCTGTTCGGGTTCTCGGTGACCCGAGATCACTCGAGCGAGCCGTCAGGAACCTTGTCGACAATGCGGTTCGCCACGCGTCGAACACGATTGCTCTCACCCTGGAGGCGGACGGTTTCGAGGCTGTGCTCAGAGTGGCCGATGACGGCGACGGGGTGGATCCAGCGACGGCGGAGAGGCTGTTTGAGCGTTTCACGCGCTCTGCCGAAGCACGCGACCGCCCCACCGGCGGTGCTGGTCTCGGCCTCTCGATTGTCGCCGCGGTGGCCGCAGCCCACGGTGGGTCTGTCGCCTTTGTCCCTGCCCCGAGCGGAACGGTGATTGAGCTTCGCCTCCCGTTGTCACCTGAGATCGCTGGGGGCGAAACTACGGGCTCGAGCCCGCGGATTAGCTAACGACGCTGAGGTGACGGGCAGCCGAGCTGGTCAGCTGGCGCCGAGATTCGATCTGGGCCACGAAGGCCTTGCCCGCAGGGAGGTGCTGGAGGATGTCGCGCTGTCCAGTGGGGCGGGCGAGCATCCAGGAATGGCCGCCGGGCATCCAATGAACGGCGACGTCGGCGATCTCGGAGAATTCTTGGGCGGTCGCTGCGGTAGCGATCCGGTCCAAGCACCCCCACTCCGCCAAGATGGGGATCTGGGCATTGCGGACCGTCACGACCTGCGGGGTCTGGTCGACCTCCATGAGCATCGATGCCACCGGAGCGGTGCGGGCGAGGGTCTTGAGATTCCGGCGCAGATCGGGAATCACTGACTTCATCGTCGACAGCATGCGCCCAACAAAGAGATCAGGTACATCGAGGACGACCGACGCGGCCAAGTCGACAAGCGGGCCGACATCGGGAGCGATCGAGGACATTGCGAGGGGGAAGATCCCCCGACGTTCATGCCACGCCGGCGTAGCGACCCCTGCCCGGTAGATGATGCCAAGGACTCGCTCTGGATGTCGGGCGGCAAACTCGATCGCGACACTCCCGCCCATGGAGTGGCCGAGGAGAACGACCTGGTCAAGGCCAAGGTGATCAACGAGGGCCTCGATTCGGCGAGCAAGCGATGGCATGGAGATCTGGCTCCATGAGAGCGGATCGCTCCCTCCGAAGCCGGGCAGGCTCGGATTGACGACACGCCAGCCGAGCGACTCGGCGAGGTGCTCGCTCTCGCGCTGATACATGGTCCCGCCGGCAAAGTAACCGTGGATATTGATCGCCCAGCACTGATCTGGCCCCGCATCGTTGTTCGACACGGTGTAACGGAGCTCGAGGCCATCGACGTCGATGGAGCTCGGCTCCATGGAAATATCCGATCGACCGAGGATGTGCCGGCGGTAGTGGCGGCGAGCGCTGGAGACGGCGGAGATCCCGGCTCCTCGGGGACCTTGCGAACTCAGGTCCTCTTCAACGATCCTCGCTGCTGACGCAGTCATCCGGCCCCCCAACACACGCTGGAATCGAAACCTACCTCTCAAGGCCGATCGGATGGTGGCAGGTCGAGATACGCTCGGTGATGGCCGACATGGCGTCGTCACTTCGTCGCTCGTGGCACAAGACGTTGCTCGCTGTCCGAAGCGTCTCGGCGCTCTCGCCGCGGACCATCCGAGCGATCCTGGCGAACTCAGCCCGCATGAGCCGTTTGGATCGACGAGACCGTGCTCGAGAGGCGGAACCATCGAATGCCGTGACCAGCGGACGACTGCTGACCGGGGCGGAGACGGTCGTCGGCGGCGAGGTCGTGGGGGCGACGATCGCCTTTGAGCGAGCCACGCTTGTCGTGACGATGGTGGCGAAGGACATGGTTCTCTTGGACTGGGGTCCCGATGATGAGCCCGTTGCGTGGTCCAGGCATGGGGCGCCCGGCGTCACGCCACCTGATGATGTTTCGGTCGTCATCGACGGTCCGCTTATCTCGATCACCACGTCATCGATCACGGTGACCGTTGGTGATGCCGGCGTTGAAATACTCGATGCTGCCGGCACCTCTCGGTATCGGGAACTCGCCCCACTCCGGAGGGGACCCTCACGGGTTCATCGACGCATCCTGCGGCCCGATGAACGGATCAGCGGCCTCGGTGAGATCAGCGCTGGGCTCGATCTTCGTGGGGGCAGGTATCGATTGTGGAATCGCGACCCTGGAGGGGCGTGGGGTCCCGGTCAGGACCCGCTCTACTGCTCGATCCCGGTGACGTTCTCGCGCCACGCCGACGGCGGAGCGCTGGCGTTCCATGAGAATGCTCATGACGGAGTCGCCGTCTTTTCCCCACCGCTCCACGGGAAGACTTCCGACGTGGAGATCAGGTGGGTGGGTGGGTCCGTCCGAACCTGGGTGGTCCTCGGTGACCACCCCACGATGCTGGAGCGCTACTGCGAGCTCACTGGCCGACATTCAGTTCCGGCGCGCTGGTCGCTGGGTTACCACCAGTCACGATGGGGCTACGGGTCCTCGGCCGAGCTCGACGAGGTGGTCACCGGGTTCTCGGATCGGCAGATTCCGCTCTCGGCGATCCATCTCGACATCGACTACATGGACGGCTATCGGGTCTTCACCGTCGACGAGGAGCACTTTTCGGGCCTCGCCGATCTCGCTGTTCGAAGTGGTGAGGTTGGTACTCGTCTGGTGACAATCGTCGATCCGGCGATTCGGAGGGATCCGGGGTTCGATGTCTACGACCAGGGAATCGAGGAGGGCCACTTCGTCACCGAAGAGTCGGGCCACGTGCACGTCGGCACCGTCTGGCCGGGTCGAGCGGTCTTTCCTGACTTCACTCGTGAGGCCACACGATCGTGGTGGTCAGGCCTCGTCGCCCGCCTTGTGGATCACGGAATCGCTGGCCTTTGGCACGACATGAACGAGCCCACCTCGCTGACACTCTCAGGGGACAGGACGATTCCCCGGTCGGCCCGGCACGACAATGACGGCCGAGGAGGGGACCATCGCGAATCACACAACGTGTACGGCCTCTTGATGAACCGGGCCGGGGCCGAGGGCCTCCGTGAGGCAGCCCCACTTCGACGCCCATTCATCGTGTCTCGCTCCGGATGGGCTGGCATGCAACGTGATGCGTGGCTCTGGACAGGCGATGTTGAGTCGTCGCCCCAAGGGCTCGCGCAGCAGATCCCGACCTTCTTGGGTCTTGGACTCAGCGGGGTCTCGTTCGTTGGCTCTGACATCGGTGGCTTCAGCGGGATCCCGAGTCCGGATCTGTATCTGCGGTGGCTGGAACTTGGGGTGGTCTCACCTTTCTGTCGGACGCACTCGGTCCTCGGGGCACCTCCGCGAGAGCCGTGGTGTTGGCCGCACGATGTCCAGGACCGCATAGAGGCGCTCATTCGGTTCCGCTATCGCCTACTCCCACTCCTCTATACCGAGGCAGCGCTCACGGCGGCCACCGGATCGCCGATGCTGCGACCGTTGTGGTGGGGATCTGAGAGCGTCTCGGGTGAGATCGACGGCTGCGAGGACGAAATGCTGGTAGGAGACCGTCTGCTCTTTGCACTCATGACTGACGGGAGCGACACGACGAGACCCGTGGTGCTCCCGCCAGGGTGGTGGTGGCTCTGGCGTCCAGGTGCCGTGCCCGCTGATGCCCACGACGAGGTCACCCTGTTCGCCGGCGGCCGAACCGTGGTGGTCGAAGGCCGCGTCGGTCAGCCCCTGCTGTTTGTGCGGAGCGGCTCAGTGCTCCCACTCGACGATGCATGGCTGGCTTCTCGAGGAACTTCGCCACAACTTCGGGCAGACCATGGGCCACAGGCACTGGCGTTCCACCTCTTCGAGCAAGAGGGGACGGCGGGGGGAACCGCTTTTGACGATGAAGGCGATGGCGGTGGTCCGGTCCGGTGGGATCACCTTGAATTGGCCGACGGCGTCGTGACGTGGACGACCGAGGGCGACCGGCCGAAGCCCTCGGAGGTGACTGTTGTTCTTCACGGACGAGCCGTCACGGCCGCCAGTGCTGATGGGGTGGCTCTTGGCTCAGGGGCGATCGAACGGCGGGGCACCGCAACCGTGCTGCGCCTCGGAGCCTTTGAGCGCCTCGTACTCGGCGACTAACTCGAGGTCAACGGCATCGGTGACCCGAGGCGGTCAGTCCCCGATGGCGGCAACATCCGATGGCAGCATGAGATCGACGGCGATCTCGAGCTCCTCGTAGACGCGGTCAATGGTTGACCAACCATTGACCCAGCCCACCATCGCCGAATACCAGATATGACCGATCATCCTGGTTCGATCAGGTGTGTCAGGTGGGGCCGGTTCTCCGATAGCCGTGATGACGATGACGTCTAACAGCCTGGTGATCTCGATCTGGCACCCGACTGCAGAAGGGTCAGGCGAGGAGAGGGACGTGAAGACAGCGGCCCCAAGTTCGGGTTGGCGGGCCATGACCCGAAGGGCGCGATCGAGGACTTCCAGGACTCGCTCGGCGGCGCTCGCTCCACGCGCCGGTCGGACGGCGAGCCGTTCGGCGAGCTGCTCAACCCAAAAGACGAGGGCGGCGGCGAGGAGGTGATCTTTGGAGGTGAAGTAGCGGTAGACGGTCCCCATCGCCACGTCAGCCTTGGTGGCGACGTCGCGCATCTGCACGGCTTCGTAGCCGCCAGCAAGCGCTAATTCCATCGCTGCATCGATCACCCGCTGGCGACGTGCCTCTTGGGCTCGCGTGAGTGGCCGCTCGGCGATGATGTCCACAGCCTGAGGCTATCGGGCAGGCCGAGTCGAGGCTGGCAAGATAGGGAGATCGAAGTGTCGACGTGCGATCCGAACTCGCCCGAAGAACCGACCGAGGACCCATGAGCGAGATCACTGACGCCGACAGGATGACGGCCACCACGACGGACGGGAGACTGCCCGGCCAACGTGGACAGGCAACCAGGCAACGCCTGCTCGACGCCACCCTCGAGATGCTCTCGACGACGCCGTGGCGGGCCGTCAAGGTGATTGATATCGCCAAGGCAGCAGGGACAAGCCCCGCCACCTTCTATCAGTACTTCGAGAATGTCGAGCAAGCGATCACCGTCCTCGCGGAGGACCTCGTCGTCGAGGCTTCGGAGTTGGCCGATCTCGTCGGGGGAGACTGGTCAGAGGAGACAAGCTGGGAGACCGCCCTTCGCGTCGCTGAGGGTTTCCTCTCGTATTGGGAGGCAAATCGAGTCGTTTTCCGAATTCTCGAGTTCGGTAATGACGCCACCGATACAGGATTACGAGGTCTTCGGGTGCGAGCGCTCAATGCCATCACCGTGGCACTCGCCCGGACGATCACCATGTCGATGCCCCCCCGTACTGGCCAGAAGGGGGCGATGACCTCATCGCCGGCTGGTTCTGATCCGATGGCCGTCGCCGGCACCCTCGTCGCAATGCTGACGAGCGTCTCGGCTCACCGCTATGGCTTCGAGTTCTGGGGCATCCGAACGGCGAACCTGATCGACAGCCAAGCTCGATTCATCCACCTCGCCGTCACAGGCCGACCTGGGCCCGAGGCAATGGTTGGGCGAGAGCCCCTTGGAACCCTTGCGCAGCCGAGGACTGGCCCGGTTCTGGGGGGCGAGATCACCGCGCACCGCACCCCTCGACGTTGAGCCGAGGTTCTGCACCGGCCAGTCGAGCGTCGTAGTCTCGGGGCCATGGATCACACGTCACTCGTCAGCCATCTCGCCGAACCGATGCAGAACGTCGGGCAGGCCTTCTACTTCACGCCAGAGACGCAAGCCATCGGTGAGGCGATTGGCCTCCCCGACACCACCTTGTTCTACGGCCTGGGCCGAGGCGGCATCATGGGTGACGTCGATGCCGGCACGGTGGCTGATGCCTTCTACTGGTTCAAGCCCGACGTGGTCGAGATGCTCTGGAACGCGGGCACTGCTGCGGTCTCTGCCTCGGAGGCCGCCGCCGCTCATCTGGCGGCTGCCCATGCCTTCGGCCGGGCAGCCTTCGCTGATACCCCGGAGCTCCATGCCTTTGTGGCGGCTGCGGCCAAGGTTGCCGACGCTGTCGACGGTTTCCCGGCCCCCCTCTTCTCAGGGTATCGAGCAGTGCCTCTCCCTGAGGATGCCCCCGCAGCGGCGATGCAGCTCGCCGTCGAGATGCGTGAGTTGCGAGGCGACGCTTTCGTCGCTGCCGCTCGGGAGCTCGATCTCGCTCCAGCGATTGGCCACTACATCACGAGTCCTGACAATTTCGCCCTCTTTGGCTACTCCGAGCAAGACGTTCCCTTGATCACCGAGGAGGACCGGGCCCGGCGTCACGCCTGCGAGATCAGGTGCGAGGAGCTTCTCCACCCAGCATTCGAGGTTCTGACCGACGAGGAAATTCTGGCATTCGCCGCCGGAGCGGAACTCATGCACGCCGCAGCGGGGCCGATCCCGGACCTTCCAACGGCTTGACGGCGACGTCAGCGAAGAGCGAGTGGGTTCACGGCACCCCCAACGGCGCCGGTGAAGGCGAGGGGCGTCGCATCGAGGAGGAACGTGGGTCGTCCGTCTGAGGCGACTGCCTCGGCAAGATCGTCGAGGACCCAGTTTTGTCCCTGTGTGAGACCCATCTCGAAGAGGTGGAGGACGTGAACGGGCAGGAAGTCCTCCTCGTTCTCACCAGGGAACACTTCGAGTGTCATCGTGTCGGTGGCGACCAGTGAGACGTCGTGGTCATGGAACCATGCAGCGGTCTCAATGGTGAGACCTGGTGCTGGCCATGTATAGGCCACGAGGTTCCTCGCTGCATCATCGAGTGCTCGACCGAGGGCCAGGTGTGCCATCTGTCCAGTTCGGATACACAGTGCATCGCCTGGTTCTGGACGGACCCCACCAGCGGTGACGGCAGCTTCGAGGTCCTCGATCGTGATGGCGTGGCCAGCGGGGAGGAGATCCTCACCCCGGGCGCGCGGGAGGTCGAGGAGCAGCCCACGGGTCACGACCGGACCGAGGTGATGGATCCCCAACCGGCGTGAACCCTGTTCGTCAATTTCGTCGGCCCGATAGCCGTTATAGAGGAGACCATCGCAGCTCACGTGCGCCAAACCGTCGAGGTGCGTGGCGCTTTGCATCGAGAAGGTCACGACGTCCTCAGTGAAGCAAGGCCCGTCTGGCGCCATGTCTTCGGCTTCGTTGATCCGGCTCATGGTCAGCTGCGGATTCACCCGCCCCTTGATGAACCCAAGCTGGATGCCTTCGGCGGCCGACATCGGCAGGCCGAGTGTTCGGGCATCACCATCGATGACAGCCGCCGCCGCACGCCTGCGGGCGGCGGCATCAATGAGGTTCAGTGTGCCGAGGACGTCGTCGGCACCCCAGCGACCCCAGTTGCGGACCTTGGCGGCGGTCTCGATGAAATGCGACGACGGCATTGGGGAAGCGTCCTCTCAGTGATCGGTGGCGTAGGGGGCGTCGCGGTTTTCCGATCGGGCCGCCCCGACCGTGGTGACAGCACGGGCGAGATCCACCAGGAAGGGTGCGACTGCGGGGGCACTCCCAGCGTGGATCGTGAGGTGGAGTGCATCTGGATCGCTCTGTCGATCGAGGTACCAGCCACCCGATGAAGCGAGCTCATCGGCGAGAGCGAAGACGTCAAGGTTCTCTGGGACAGAAGCAGCGATTGCCACCACGGTCATATCCGGGTCCCCGAGGACGCGGAGACCATCGATCTCGGCAACGCCAGATTCGAGCATGCGGGCTGCGTCCCAGGTCTGCTGGGCGAGCCGGCGGTAGCCCTCTCGGCCGAGGTGCATCACCGTGGCCCATCCGGCGGCGATTGGTCCTGCTGGTCGGGTCCCCGCCATCACCGTCGAGGCATAGAAGCCCCCCATCCAGTCCGTGGTGACGAAGAGTTGCCGCCGGGCAAGTGAGCTGTCTCGATACAGGATGACCGAGACACCCTTTGAGGCGTAGCCGTACTTATGGAGATCAGCGGAGATTGAGGTCACGCCCTCGACGGCGAGGTCGAATGGCGTCGTGACATGGCCCAACTCGCGGAGCCACGGAAGCAGGAACCCGCCGAGGCAGGCATCGACGTGGCACAGAAGGTCTCGCTCGGCGGCCATGGAGGCCAGGTCTTCAATCGGGTCGATCACGCCGTGGGGGTAACTCGGCGCAGAGCCGACCAGCATGATGGTGGACTCGTCGATGGCCGAGCGCACCTCATCGAGATTGATACGGAAGGCATCATCGACGCCGACCCTCACCAAATCGACGTCAAACATCTCCGCCGCCTTGGTGAACGCTGCGTGAGCGCTGCGGGCGGCGATGACCTTGGGTCGTGTGATGCCTCGGGCGCGGCCTTCGTCTCGGGCTGACTTCACCGCTTGGAGGAGGCTCTCGGTTCCACCTGAGGTGAGATAACCGCTGACGTCGTCACGGCCTCCTCCGAGGAGTGAGACAGCAAACTCAACGAGATCGTGGCTGAGGAACCCGATACTTGGAAACGCCAGAATGTTGAGTCCGTTTTCGGCAGAGAACAGCCCCAGCGCCTTGGCGTGAAGATCGTGGACCTCGTCGCCGGCCGAGTAGACGAGGCTGAAGACCTTGCCCGAGTGCCAATCTCGGTCATCGGCCTTCGACGCCTGGAGTGCCTCGAGGATGTCATCAGCGTCCCGACCTGATTCAGGGATCGGGGTCGAGGGGATCCGACTCATATTCGTGGCTCCCGTTTGATCATGACCGGAATGATCAGGCCGACCAGATGATCGATTGCATTTCGGAGTAGGCGAGCAGGCCATAATCGCCACCATCTCGTCCGACGCCACTCATCTTGAAGCCACCAAAGGGAGCGTCGTGGTTTCGCTGAGCGGTGTTGACGCCCACATGGCCGGCTCGAAGCTGCTTCGCCGCCTTGAAGGCGCGCCCGGCATCCTTGGAGAAGACGTAGTCGTAGAGGCCAAACTCGGAGTCGTTGGCGATGGCGATGCCCTCGTCTTCGTCGTCAAACGGGATCAGGGTGATCACGGGGCCGAAGATCTCTTCGCGGGCGCACGTCAGATCGTTGGAACCGACGATGAGTGTCGGCCCGACGTAGAAGCCAGTCTCGAGACCGTGGTTCCGGCCGTCGACGACAACCTCGCCTCCTTCGGGACCCGCTCCTGCGATGTAGGCGTTCACCCGGTCACGCTGGGCGGCGGAGATCAGCGGTCCGACCATGGTCTTGGGATCGGTGGGATCTCCAACCTGGAGTCTCGGCGCCATGGCGGCGAGACCCTCGACGATCTGATCGACCAAGCTGCGGTGCACCACGGCCCGGGTGGGGGCAGTGCAGATCTGACCCGAGTGGAAGGACCACGTCGACGAGATGCACGTGAGGGCGGCCTTGACGTCGGCGTCCTCCATGATTACCGCCGCGCCCTTGCCTCCGAGCTCAAGCAGGAGACGCTTCATCGTCTTGCCACCTGCTTCCATGATGCGACACCCCACCTGTGTCGAGCCGGTGAAACTCACCATGTCGACGTCTGGGGAGTCCACGAGGGCGGCGGCGGCGTCTGGACCAGCGGAGTTCACAAGGTTGACCACGCCAGCGGGGAAGCCAACGTCATGGAGGATCCGAGCCAGCTCCACGATGGCCAGAGGATCTTGTGGTGCGGGTTTGACCACCACGGTGTTGCCCGCAGCCAGGGCGGGGGCAACCTTGCCGGCCATGTTCACCATGGGGAAGTTGTAGGACGTGATGCAGGCCACAACCCCGACTGGGGCCCGATTCACCAGGCCGCCGATGACGCCACCCGGGGCGAGTGGGGTGGCCGTGGCGATCTGGGGGTTCAGCGGGGTCTGAAGGACCGCACGGGGATCACGGGCGTAGCGATCGAAACGGTCAGAGGCAACAGGGACCTGCATGCGCGAGCCGACCGTTGCCGTCGCTCCTGTCTCGGCGATGACCAAGGGGAGCAGCTCAGGGGCCTTGGCCCGAATGGCGTCGGCGGCCTTACTCATCAGGGCGAGGCGCTCATCGACAGCCATTGCCGACCATGCGGGGAGAGCGGCCTTGGCGGCTGCAGCGGCTGCGTGGCCATCGTCTGCCGACGCATTGGGGGCGTACCCAACGACCTCTTCGGTGGCGGGGTTAATGATCTCGTAGGTTCCTTGGGACGCGGGAACCCACTCCCCTCCGATCAGCAGATTGGGCTCATTGCGCGGCGTGTCAGCCATGGGTCCTCCGTAGGCGTCATCGTTGGTGATGTGTGGATCTGACACTACGTCAGGAACAAGCACCTCAGCATCGTTCGTGTGAGTTCACGCTAACGGGAAATACCCGAAAATTCCAAGGAAACTCTCCGTGGGAGTTCGTAGTCGACCAGCTGCATGACTAACTCATGACTACTTTTCCGCGTCGGCACACCGGTCACACCTCCCGCGTACGGTCCCTCTCGAGCCAGCCGCCGAGGAAGCCCCCAGTGCCAGCTGAATCAATCGATTCGACGCCACCAGAACCACCCACCGAACCACCCCGCTTCACCGTCGCCCTCGCTGTCGCTGCACTCTCCGACGACCAGGCCCGAGAGATTTGGGAGGGCTCTGAGTACGTGGTCCAGTGGGGGACTCAGGAAGGCCAAGAGATTCTCTGGCTCCAGCGTGACGGCAATCTGCCCCTCGCCAGTTGCAGTACGCCGAAGCGTGTCGGACCCTCTCCTTCGTGTTGTCCCTCGACTACGAGGCTGTCTGTGACTTCGCTTGGCCCTTCATCCCGCCCATCACGGGCGACGACCTCATCGCCTTGGTCCTTGGGTGTTGCAGCGCCCTCGCGTCACTGGCGGACATCCCATGAACGACTTGAACTTCCACGACGTCGAAGCCCCGGTCGCTCACC
>JBAXAR010000022.1:0-23866 GCA_037142475.1 Actinomycetes bacterium | reverse complement strand
CGTATCTCGAGGTAGTCATCGACAACGGCCATCTGACCGTCGAGCATGAAGCGTTCGTAGGAGGGGTCAGACTCGAGAAGATCGATGAGCCCATCGAGCATGTCGACAAGGTTCATGCGGAAGGTCTGAAACGGGGAGTACCACTCCCGGTCCCAGTGGGTGTGGGGAACTATGGCGACGCGGCGAGGAACCATGCTCAAGAGATTACGGCGTGAGGCCATGGCTGGGTCGTACCATCGGGTGCATGTCGTCCGCCGCGGTACTGCTTGATCGTTCGGCCACGATGCTCCCGAAGCGATGGCGTGACCACTTCGAGCTACACGCGACCAGGACGGTCCTCGATGTCGACGGGCGTCAAGTCTCGGGACCGGAACTCGACCATCTGAGTGGTGCGTCGGCAAGTGGGTTGCGGTCCCTTGGGGTGGGTCCGGGAGACAGGGTGCTCTGGCAGGCAGACGCCAATCTCAGTGCCATTGCCGCTGCGATTGGCATTCTCCGCATGGGGGCTGTCCTCGTACCGGCAGCAACTGTCCAGAGCGATCTTGAACGCCAGACGATCATCGACGACGTCGATCCCGCAGCCATTGTTGCCGGTGGTTCATCGCGCGCATTGCGCACCAATGCGGTGTCCGTTGACCCCGCTGCATTGGGAGAGGGGAGCCAAGGAGTTGGGACCCTTGACGTGACGTCACCCGACGACCTAGCCCTCATCGTCTACACGTCTGGTACCACTGGCCAGCCAAAGGGGGTGATGCACACCCACCAAAGTCTCGCTGCACAGGTCGACGCGCTCACCGTTGCGTGGGGTTGGAGCATTGACGATCGTCTCCTGTCGGCACTTCCTCTCTTCCACGTCCATGGACTCGTCGTGGCCCTCTTTGCATCTCTCGCCGTCGGGAGCACTCTGATTCTCGAGTCAACCTTTGAGCCCGAGAGGTTTGTGACCCGAGCGAGTGACGCACGCGCGTCGATGACCTTTTGTGTCCCGACGATGCTGCACCGTCTGGCTGGCGGCACCCGGCTTGATGTTCTCGCTGGACTCCGAGTGATTGTCTCGGGATCATCAGCGCTCTCCGTCGCTCTGTCAGATCTCATTGCCGAGCGAACGGGAATGAGAGTCCTTGAGCGCTATGGCATGACCGAGACCCTGTTGAGTGTCTCGAACCCGTTGGAGGGGGAGCGACGACCTGGCACGGTTGGCTTTGCTCTTCCTGGGGTCGTGCTTGATGTGCCCGCCTACGGAAGCGAAGCCGAACTCCGCGTGTCGGGTCCTTCGACGTTCTCGGGCTATTGGAACCGTCCAGCGGCAACGAATGAGGTGCTGAGCGATGGGTGGGTGGCAACCGGCGACATCGTCAGGGTCGATGCCGACGGATATCTCGTGGTGTGTGGCCGAAGCAAGGAACTCATCATCTCCGGTGGCTTGAACGTCTACCCAACTGAGATCGAAGAGGTGCTCTGCCGCATGTCCGGTGTGGCTGACGCAGCTGTGGTCGGCAGGCCTTCTGATGAATGGGGCGAGGTGGCGGTTGCCTACGTGATCCTCGACAGTGGCGCGGCCGATCTCGACGCCATGAAGGAGGACCTTGCGGGGCTTCTCAGTCCCTACAAGAGGCCGCGGGAGATCATCATCGTTGATGAGCTCCCAAGAAACGCGCTGGGCAAACTGCAGCGGCACCTCTTGTGATGGCGGCATTCATGCCGGATCTGAGCGTCGAGGCGACCCTTTTTGAGGCCGGGGCAGAGGTGGTGGTGGGTCTCGATGAGGTAGGGCGTGGCGCATGGGCTGGACCGGTCAGCGTGGGAGCGGTGGCTATCTCGAGCCTGACGCCACAGCCGGAAGGCGTCAGGGATTCAAAGGCGCTTTCAGCCACAGCGAGGCGCCGCCTTGCCCCACTCGTCGATGACTGGGCTCTCTCCGCTTCGGTTGGGCACGCCAGCCATCACGAGTGCGATCAGTTGGGCATGACGCTGGCGATCTCTCTGGCGGCGTCTCGCGCGCTAGACGCGCTGGGCTTCATTGCCGATGGAGCAATCATCGATGGCCCAGTCGACCTCCTTCGGGCTTCGGACGATCGGCTTGGCGATCTTGTGGCGGGCCACCGTTGGCGCCTCCAGCCCCCCCGGCTCATCGAGGCCGTCATCAAGGCTGACCAGCGATGCGCCACTGTCGCTGCGGCCTCGATTGTTGCCAAGGTGACGAGGGATGCCCTCATGGCTGAGGCCTCGGCTAGTTTCCCTCCGTTCGATTTCGAGAGGAACGTCGGGTATCCATCACCGGTCCATCAGCGAGCGTTGCGGGGCTACGGTCTGACGTCAATTCACCGACGATCATGGTCATTTGTTGAATCGGTCCCGTGGATGACCTCGCCGGCAAGCGACGTTGAGGCGAGCGGCCGATAGCCTCGATCGGGTGATCCCGATCCTCTCGCTCCGCGACCTCAAAGCGGAGTTTCGAACGCGCAGCGGCGGGGTGAGGGCCGTGGATGGCGTTTCATTCGACCTCGGCCCGGGTGAGTGCGTTGGTCTTGTCGGCGAATCCGGCTGCGGAAAGACAACGACGGGGCTCGCCGTCATGCGCCTCCTTCCCCCCAACGGCCATATTGTTGGCGGTTCGGCCACGTTGCTCGGACGCGATCTTGCCCTCGCCTCTGAGGCTGAGATGCGGGCGATTCGTGGGAACGAGGTGGCGCTGATACCTCAAGACCCCCTTGCTGCACTCAATCCCACCATGAAGGTCGGCCGTCAGATCGCCGAGGGAGCGCTCATCCACGGGTACTCGTCGAAGAGCGAGGTGAGGGCGAGAGTCCTCGAGGTACTTCGGATGGTTGAGATGCCACGCCCCGAAGAGCGCGTCGAGCAATATCCTCACGAACTTTCGGGAGGACTGCGCCAGAGGGTGATGATCGCCATGGCACTCGTGTGTCAGCCGAAACTGCTTATTGCTGATGAGCCAACCACGGCTTTGGATGTGACGATCCAGGCACAGATCCTTGATCTTCTTGACTCGCTTCGAGAGAGATTGTCGATGGGAGTCCTCCTGATTACCCATGACATGGGTGTCATCGCCGGACGGACCGATCGAGTGGTCGTGATGTACGCCGGCAAGGTGGCAGAAGAAGCCACCACCGAACGACTCTTCATTTCTACGAGGCATCCCTATTCCTCGGACCTCCTCGCCTCAGTCCCGAGCATCGATGATGGAGGCGATCGCCTCGCCAGCATCCCGGGGTCGCCGCCTGATCTCTCAGCGGAGATCATTGGGTGCCGGTTCGCTCCCCGGTGCCAGCACCGGACGACGCGCTGTGACGATGAAGAGCCCATCCTCAAGGTCCTCGATTCCGGCTCACACCGAGTTGCGTGCTTCCACCCGATGAGTGGGCCGCGAGCAGTCCGTCCGCCGGCGCAGCGAGTGCCCCTCCCTCTGGCGGCCGAGGCGTCTCGTCCTTTGGTGGTGGTGAAGGGGCTGGTGAAGGAGTTCCCCCTGTACTCCAGTGGGATTTTGCGACGAAAGGTAGGCTCAGTCAAAGCGGTTTCTGGGGTGACATTCGAGGTGAACGAGGGTGAGATCTTCGGGATCGTTGGTGAATCCGGTTGTGGTAAGTCCACGGTGGCTCGGCTCATGACGATCCTTGAGACGCCGGACGACGGGACCATTGAAGTGGCGGGCGAGAACCTGCTCCTCCTCAAGGGCGCAGCGCTCCGGCGGCGCCGTAGGGACCTCCAGCTGATGTTCCAGGACCCCTTTGCATCTCTCGATCCCAGAATGAAAGTCGGTTCGATTATCCGGGAGCCTCTTCAGGTCCAGGGCGTCGGCTCGACCGCTGAGCAGATCGATCGGGTGGCCACGCTGCTCGACGAGGTCGGGCTTCGGCGCTCGGCCGCCCAGCGATTCCCTCATGAGTTCTCCGGAGGTCAGCGCCAGCGCATCGGGTTCGCACGGGCGCTGGCGCTTGAGCCCTCGTTGCTGGTGGCCGACGAGCCGGTCTCCGCCCTTGACGTGTCTGTGCAGGCTCAACTCCTCAACCTCATGAGGGACCTCCAGGAGCGACGGGGGCTAACGATGGTGTTGGTGAGCCATGATCTGGCTGTCATGCGGTACATGGCGACCCGTATCGGTGTCATGTATCTCGGGAAGATGGTCGAGATCGGCCCAGTGGATTCCATCCTGCGCTCACCGGCCCACCCCTATACCCGAGGTTTGCTGGATGCCGCCCCGGTACCTGACGTCACTGAGGCTCGTCGCCGACGAGGCATGCAGATCACCGGGGAACTGCCGTCTCCGGTCGATCCACCGTCAGGATGCCGATTTCGGACGAGGTGCCCTCGCGCTGCAGAGCGGTGTGCGACGGAAGTGCCGGTGATGAAGGACTTTGGCTTCGGGTCACAGGCAGCGTGCCACTTCCCGCTCCGCACGCCGATGCTTGGAGTCTGAAGAGCGCTGGACTAGCGATCCTGGAGTCGAACCTCAAGGGCGTCGCGGAGGGCATCGCCGAAGTAGTTCAGAGCGACCACCACCAAGACGATGCAGAGTCCGACCGGATAGATCTCCCACCAGTAGCCGTTCGACGCGTAGTTCACGCCGTTCGAAAGCATGGTCCCCCAGTCCGTCTGTGGTGCGGCAACACCGAATCCGAGGAAGCCAAGGGACGCCAGCAGAAGGATGGAGTCGGCGACATCAAAGGTGGCGAAGACCACGATTGTTCCCACGGAGTTCGGGATGATGTGGCGCCCGACAATCCTTCGGCGCGTTCCCCCCATCACGCGCACGGCTTCGACGTACTCACGAGTTCTGAGCGAGAGGGTTTCGGCGCGGATGAGACGAGCGGGAATGAGCCAAGAGACGGCACCGATAACGAGGATCAGCACCGGAGTCGTCGGCCGATAGATAACGACGAGACAGATCAACAAGAACAGCACCGGAATTGAGAGTCCGATATCGACAATTCGCATCAGGACGGAGTCCGGCCAGCCGCGGAAGAAACCGGAGAGGGCGCCGTAGATGACGCCGACAGTGGTGGCAACGATCGCGGCGAAGAATCCGACGATCAGGGCGATTCGGCCACCGAACATCAGGCGACCCAGGACGTCGAAGCCGTTCTCATCCGTTCCCAGCAAGTGGTCGGCGCTTGGAGGAGCGTTCTGGGTTGAGTTGAGCAGGGCATCTTGAGCGTCTGTCTGATTGGTGTCGTAGAGCATTGGCCCGAAGAAGCAGAACAGGACAATGAACACCAGGAAGGCCACGCTGATCACGGCAAGCTTGTTCTCGCTGAACACCCCTGCCATGTTCCTGAGGACCCCCGGGGCGTGGACGTGTGACGAGGTCTCAGTTTCGAGGTCCCCGCGGCTTGGGGCTTGGCCCTTTATGGGCTGGAGCTCGAAGGGTTCCATTGTCATCTCACGAATTCCCGAGTCGTATACGAGGATCGGCAGCTGCGTAGAGCACATCGGCCAGCAGCGAACCGCCGACCGTGGCCACGGTAGCAACGAGCGTTGTGCCCAGCACGAGTGGGATGTCAATGTTCTGCGCCGCTTGGACCGTCAGCAACCCCATGCCGGGATAGTTGAAAACGACTTCGGTGATCAATGCACCGCCGACGATTGCCGGGAGGCTGAGTCCGATGAGGGTCAAGATTGGCAGGAGCGCGTTTCTCATGGCGTGGCCGTAGAGGACGCGTCGGGGGCTCGCCCCCTTGGCTCGCGCTGTCCTGATGTAGTCACCGGTAAGGGCATCGAGGACCGACGACCTCATGTAGCGGCTGAAGGCGGCGATGGTGAGGGCGGCCAGCGTTACGACGGGGAGAACGAATGCCAACGGATTGGTGAAGATGGCGAGTGACGACGCGTCCGACGGCACTGAGGAGGGGAGCCAACCGAGGGTAAAGGAGAAGAAGATAATTGAGAGCTCTCCGATCAGAAAGGCAGGGGTGGCGTAGAGAACGAACGTGACGGCGGTCATCGAGTAGTCGAAGCCGGAGTTCCGTCGAACTGCTTGGGCCATGCCAAGGGGAAGAGCGATGAGGAGAGCGAGCAGCGTCGAGACGCCGACTAAGGCGAGGGTTTTTGGGATGCGATTCATGATGAGTGCCGCCACACCTTGGTTGTTCTTGTAGGAGTAGCCAAGGTTTCCAGCGACGAGGCCAGTGATGTAGCGCCAGTACTGCACGAGGAGTGGTTGGTCGTAGCCGTTGGCGTGATTGAAGGCGATGATCTGCGCGTGGTTGGCCCTCGGGCCGAGAGCGGCTCTCGCCTGTCCTCCAGGTATGAGATGACTCAGGAGAAAGACAACGAGGGTGACCCCCAAGACCACAATGATCGCCTGAACAACCCTTCGCATCAGGTAGCCGGTCACGTTGTCACCCTAACGGCCTCCTTCGGGCCGAACCGGGGAGCAGAAAAAGCCATCGACCAGGTCGGCGCGACTTTTAGTAGTGCCAGTCCTCCGGGTTGATCGAGTAGAGGGGGCTCTGGGGCAGCACACCCTTGAGGCCCTTCTTGATCTCGGTCAGCGATGTCACCGGGTTGGGCTGGAACACCACGGGAAGCTGCTTGGCCAAGTAGTTCTGATAGTCGGTGAGCGGCACGTTCCTTACCGTGGTGGCCACGATCTTGGCGTCACTGACCTTGTCCGAGTAACTCCCTGAGTTGGAGCCGGCATTTGTCTGGAAGATTGCTTCGCCGGTCGGGTAGTAGTCGGGGGCAAAGACCCAGCCGCCACCCCAGTTCTCCAACTGCCACGTACATGATGGACCTGCAGTGCAGGGAACGGCATTGCCGAGGACTGTGTTGAATGATGCCCCGGTGATCGTCACGTTGATGCCAACCTGCGCCCATGAGGACTTCTCGGCGTTCATCTCCTGAGGGAGCGCGGTTCCTCCGGAGGCGTACTCAAGAGCGAAGTCGAGTTTTGCCCCCTTGGGAATCCCCTTGCCGCACTGGTTGGCTTTTGTTCCAGGCCGCACGCATGTCGAGGTCCCCTTCGGCTGGATCTTCCACCCGTGGCTGGCAAGGAGCTGGCGCGCTCGCGACACGCTGTACGGGTAGGGGTTCTTCTTTGCGAACGAGGAGATGAAGTTGTTCGTGGGGTAGGCGGGCACGGGCCCGTAGGTGGGGATGCCGTAGCCCTTAAAGATCTTCTCGATGTAGAGCGGCTGATTGACGAGAGACTGGAACGCTTGGCGGAAGTACAACTGACTGAAGATTTTCCCAGCGTTCCCGTGGTTCCCGGTGGATTGGAAGTTGTAGGGGAAGTAGTTGATCGACCAGGTGTAGAGCGGATCAAGGGTGTAATTCGAAAGTCGGGCATTGTTGGCTCCCGGCTTGAACGGCGAGGAGGCGGGCGAGGTGACCTGAGCGGTTGGCAGGTAGCCGACGTCCACCTTGCCAGCGACGAGGGCGTTGAATTCCGCAGCGTCAGAGGTAAATGGGAGTTCAATGAACTTCTGGAATTTCGGCTTTGACGGACCTGAGTACGCCTTGTTCGGAATCATCGTGACGTTCCCAGAGGAGTCGAACTTGGAAAGTTTCCACGGTCCATCAACAACCTGCCAAAGCGGGTTGGTGGCGTAGGTCGCCATGGCGTTGTTGTCGCTCTTCGGGTTGGTTGGATCAAATCCCGACGCTCTCGATAGATACGTGAAGACGTCGTCACATGCCTTGTCGGCCGATCCGAACGTTGCCGATGAGCATTTTCCCGAACCGGCTGCTGCTCCATCCGACGTCTTGTCCCAGGCGATCGGCATGGGCGTGATCTGTGACAACTCGTTGTAAGTGAACCAGTACGAGTTGACTGGGCTCTTGAGGTTGAAGGTCAGTTTGGTTGGCGAGTTCACGGTGATTGAGGCGATGTCGTCAGGCATTGCCCCTTCTGAATAGTCAGCCCAATTCTCTTTGTCGGCATGCATCATGTTCATCCAGAACACCACGTCACGAGAGGTGACTGATTCGCCGTTCGACCACTTGTAGGACTTGAGATTGATGGTGACAGCCTTACCCCCGTTGCTGTAGCTCGGCTGCTCGGCCAAGGAGAGCTTTGGGTTTAGGTTCGGCGTGGTCCCGTTCCCGAACCAGTACAGGGGCCGGTACATCAGAAGCTGGAAGTTGTTGATGTTTGACACGCTGAAGTACTGGAGTGGCATGAAGGGAAAGATGTAGTTCGGTGGCGTCTGTGGCGCTTCTGCCCAGGTGACCTGCGTCGGTGTGGCGGCCCCGGCGTGGCTCGCAGGGAGCACGGCGAGCGCCCCAGTGGTCACGGCGCTGGTTGCGACCGTTGACAACAGGACCCTTCGGAAGTTCTTCCACATGCTGATCGCCCCTCGTGGGTCTCGGCTCCATCGGAAAAAAACCTGATGCACGGGTGCACCAAGGCTCAGGTTATCGGAGCCTGTTGTCTTCGAGGGACAGTGTCCCTAGCGCGGGGCGGGATCCTTCGGCAGGCCAAGAACCCTCTCAGAGATGATGTTGCGCAGGACCTCGTCAGATCCCCCAGCGATCCGCATTCCCGCAACGCCCATGATGTAGGTGCACCATGCGTAGGTTCCCCATGCTCCGGTGTCGGCCACGAGGCGAGGGCCCAGAATGGACGAGACGAGGTCGCTCACGGCGAGAAGGTTGTTGGTAAGAGCCATCTTGCCGAGAGACATCTCAGGCCCCGGGACGCCGCCGGTGGCGACGCGGGCCATGGAGCGCATGTTGGTATACGAGGCGACTCGTGTGCCGATGATGATGGCGGCGAGTTGCTGGCGAACCAGCGGATCATTGGCTTTCCCGTATCGGCGCGCCATCTCAATGAGGCGCGAAAGGTTGATGGTCGACACCCCTCCTGATCCGCCCCCGATGGAAGCCCTCTCGTTCATCAGCGTGGTGAGGGCGACGCCCCAGCCCCCATTCACCTCACCGAGCCGGTGGTCATCGGGGATCCGGACGTCAGTGAAGAACACCTCATTAAACGCCGCCCCACCAGTGGCTTGGTTTAAGGGGCGGACCTCGACCCCGGGAGCATGCATGTCGACCATGAACGCCGTCAGCCCCTTGTGCTTGGGAAGGTCGGGATCAGTGCGGCAGAGAATCTCGCCGATGTCGGCGAGATGGGCGTTCGAGGTCCAGACCTTCTGGCCGTTGATGATCCATTCGTCACCGTCTCTCACGGCCCTCGTCTGGACCGACGCGAGGTCGCTTCCGGCTCCAGGCTCACTGAAGAGCTGGCACCCGACCATGTCGCCCCGCCACATCGATCGCAAGTACGCGGTGACCGCTGGAGTCCCGTGGTCCAGCATCGTCGGGGCGACCATGCCGAGCCCGATCCCGTAGACCGATCGTGACGGTGTCTCATAGCGAGACTCGAGCTTGCGAAAGGCGATGTCATGGTCTCGGGTGAGGCCTCGACCACCCAGCTCAATCGGGCCTGTGATCCAGCCGAAGCCAGCGTCGAAGATGCAGTTCGCCCAAGCGCGCGCTTCGGCAAGGTTGGCAAGGTCTTGCTCGAGGGTCGACTCAGGGAAGAGCGAGACGTCGTCGGAGCCCACGCCCCAACCAGCAGTGCCAACCTCACGCAGCGATGCGTTGGCCTTCAAGAAGACCTCGGCTCGCTCGGTGAACTCCTTGATCGTCTCTTTGCTCACCGACATGCCTCCTTGCTCGATGATCGGCATCGTACGACCAGAGCTACCTCAAGAGCGAAGCGAAGGCGCTGGCGATGTCAGGATCGTGAAAGGAGAACCCATGCTCGACGAGTCGAGTGGGGCTGACGCGCTGGGAGGCAAGAAGCGCTTCGTCCACCAATTCCGCTCCGAGAGCGATCTTCAACGCCACCGGGGGAACAGGAAAGAAGGTGGGCCGGTGGACTGCATGGCCGAGCGCCTTGGTGAAGTCTTTGTTGGTCACCGGCGAAGGCGCAGTGAGATTGACCGAACCCGAGAATCGTTTGTCGTCGAGAAGGGCGAGAAGCGCTCGGACCTCGTCGGCGAGTGTGATCCAGCTCGTCCACTGGCTACCAGAGCCAAGTCTTCCGCCGATCCCGGCGCGGAAGAGGGGTAACTGCTTCGCCAAGGCCCCACCTTCTCGCGCCAAAACGATGCCGGTCCGGGCGATCACTGTGCGGATCCCGGCCCGGGCGGCCTCATCGGCAGCGGCCTCCCATTGGAGGCAGACGTCAGCGAGAAAACCGTTCCCTGATGAGGATTCCTCGGTCAGGATCTCGTCGCCTCGATTTCCGTAGATTCCGATGGCTGAACCGCTCACGAAGACCCGTGGTGCGTGGTCAAGGCCAGCAATGGCGCCGGCGAGTAGGGCCGTTGCCTTGGTCCTGCTCTCAAGGATTTCGGTCTTGCGCTGGGGGTTCCATCGCCGATCGGCAATTCCCGCTCCGGCGAGATGGACGACAGCGTCGACACTGAGTGCGTCGATCGCTTTGACATCGATCATT
The DNA here is from genome assembly GCA_037142475.1 of Actinomycetes bacterium. Lineage (GTDB taxonomy): Bacteria > Actinomycetota > Acidimicrobiia > Acidimicrobiales > RAAP-2 > CAIUMH01. The sequence continues at coordinate 13,443 of JBAXAR010000022.1, read as the reverse complement.
TCCGCGGCGGGATCCCATGCTGCAGTCGCACCGTCAACGTTCGCGCTTGAGGGGCGGACGAGGGCGATGGCCTTGTCTCCTCGGTCGTTCAGGGCCTTTGACAGAGCAGTTCCAATGAGCCCGGTGGCTCCACTGATGAGAACGTTCATGGTCTTATCTCCTCGAAGGGGTTGGGCGGCGGACCGCGTGAATGGGTGCTGTGGTGCGATTAGGTGGTGGTCATCCGTGGGTGCCCGCGTCACGCACCAAGGTGGCGAGGTGGTCCGGATGAGACAGGTGGGCGCCGTGGCCAGCACCGTCGATCGTCATGAGGTTCCCAGACGGAACTGATGCAACGACGGTTCGGGCGCTCTCGAGATGGTGTGTCATCACCGTGGACGTCCCCACGCCGATTGTGAGATGCGGTGCGAGTCGGCTCAGGTCATCGAGGGTGAACGGAACCTCCATCCGCACAATGGTGAGATCCCCGATCATTGCCGGTCCATCGTCGATTCGATCTTGACGCTCTGAGTCGTGGAGCCGCTCCCATGAAGCGTCGGACACCATCCGTCGGAAGAACCGCTCGACTTCGATTGCTGGGTCTTGATCAAGCGGGACGCCGCGGAAGGGATGGCCTCCTGGGAGGAGCCATGGCAAGGGCGGCTCGTAGGCGACGACGGCGCTCATCATGCCGGGCGCTTTCAGGGCAGCAGCGATGGCGATGACGCCCCCGAAACTGTGCCCGACGAGAGTCACGGCTCCGGCCGGTTGGGCTGCTTCGATGGTTGCGAGCACGTCCTCGACGTGAACGGAGAGTTCTGCAGAGGCCCCGACTGACCGAGAACCTTGGTAGCCCCGGCGGTCGTAGGCAACCACGTGGGACGTTTCGAGTCGCCGGGCCAGGCGGGCAAAACTGCCTCCTCGGTCAAGTGTTCCGTGGACGCACACGACGAGATCATCCGATTCATCGCGAGCCTGGCTCATCAGGACGGCGAGCCCGAAGGGGTGCGAGAACGGGGCAGGCGAGAGCCCAGATTGCCGGGCGGGGGAGAGAGGCACGGCTCCCAACCTAACGCTGCGACACGAGACGGGCGGCGCAAGGAATCGCCACAAGTAGGGTGGGATCATGGCAAACACAGGTGGGCAGGTCGCTGCCGGTGACGGGCCGACAGCAGGAGTGGGCCGACAGACTGGGTCCTTTGGACCCAATGCTTGGCTGGTCGACGACATGTTTGACCGGTACGTGGCAGACCCCACCTCGGTCTCGGAGAGTTGGCGCGAATTCTTCGCCGATTATCAGAAGTCTCCCGTCCCCGGACCAGCACCAGCGTCCTCGGTTCCCGCTGAACCGTCGGCTACCGCGCCGCCGAAGAGTGAGGTGCCGGTTACTGCAGTCCCACTTCGGGGTGCAGCCGGCCGCATCGTGGCCAACATGGAGGCCAGCCTCAGTGTTCCCACGGCGACGTCAGTCCGGGTGGTCCCCGCGCGCTTACTGGAGGTCAACCGACAACTTTTGAACGATCAGCTGGCGCGCTCGACGGGGGCGAAGGTCAGTTTCACGCACCTGATCGGATTCGCCATCATCAAAGCACTGGCTTCGGTCCCGTCGATGAATGCCACCTTCGTTGCTTCTCTGGACGACAAGGGCACACCAGGTGTGATCCGCCACGAGCACATCGGCCTGGGCCTCGCTGTTGATGTGGAGAAGAGCGATGGCAGCCGCGTCCTCATGGTGCCATGCATCGCTGATGCCGACACCATGGATTTCCGCAGATTCGTCCTCACGTACGAGGACCTTGTCCGCCGGGTGCACAACGCCACCGCAACGCCCGACGACTTCGTGGGCACCACGGTCTCTCTCACCAACCCGGGCACCATCGGAACAGTCCAGTCAGTTCCGCGGTTGATGCCTGGACAGGGCCTGATCGTCGGCGTGGGAGCGCTGGGGTATCCCGCGGGCTTCGAGGCAGCGGACCCGCGTGTGCTGGCCGAGATGGGACTCGGCAAGGTCGTGACCATGACGTCGACCTACGACCACAGGATCATCCAAGGTGCTGAGTCCGGTCTCTTTCTCCGTCATGTGGCAGAGCGCCTCATGGGCGAGCACTCCTTCTACGACGAAGTCTTCGCCGCCATGGGTGTGCCATACGAACCGTCGCAGTGGCGTCGCGATCACCATGCGTCAGAGGGGTCCGACGCTGCTGACATCGAGCGCCTGACCAAGCAGGTCAAGGTCCACACGCTGATCAATATGTATCGAGTTCGTGGTCATCTCAACGCCCACCTGGATCCACTCGAAGCCGAGCCGCCCCACATCCATGCGGAACTTGACCCCCTTACCTACGGACTGACGATCTGGGATCTTCCTCGCTCCTTTGTGGCTGACGGCCTCGCCGGGGCTGAGGTGGCGACGCTCGATCAGATCCTCCAGATTCTTCGAGATGCGTACTGCCGCACCCTGGGCGTGGAATACATGCATATTCAGGATCCTGACCAGAAGCGCTGGATTCAGGAGCAGGTCGAAGGCGTCTCTCAGTCACTCGAAATCGACGAGCAGCGCCATATTTTGGATCGCCTGAATGCGGCTGAAGTCTTCGAACGCTTCTTGCACACCCGCTATGTCGGCCAGAAGCGCTTCGGTCTCGAGGGCGCCGAATCCACGGTGGTGATCCTCGATGCCATCCTCGATGCCGCGGTCACCTCTGGGACGAAAGAGGCTGTTCTCGGGATGGCGCACCGGGGTCGCCTGAATCTCCTCGCCAACATCGTTGGGAAGTCCTACCAAGAGATCTTCTCTGAGTTCGAGGGGAATCTGGACCCCGACAGTGTGCAGGGCTCCGGTGATGTGAAGTATCACAAGGGAGCCCGTGGGGTCTTTACTGGGTCGACCGGGGTCTCCATTCCGGTCACCATGGCCTCGAACCCCTCTCACCTCGAGGCGGTCAACCCGGTGGTCGAGGGGATGGCCAGAGCGAAGCAGGATCGACTGGCCCCTCCGACTGATGGCACTCCAGCGGCCATGCGAAGGCGCCGAGATGATTTCCCCGTGATCTCAGTGTTGGTGCATGGTGATGCCGCCTTCGCCGGCCAGGGAGTCGTCGCCGAGACCCTTAATCTCTCGGCGCTCTCGGGGTATCGAACCGGTGGGTCGATCCATGTGGTGATCAACAACCAGGTCGGATTCACCACAGCACCAGCCTCAGCGCGCTCGAGTTTCTATCCGACTGACGTCGCAAAGATGGTCCAAGCTCCCGTGTTCCACGTGAATGGCGATGACCCTGAGGCCTGCGCTCGAGCAGCACGACTGGCCTTCGCGTTCCGAGAGCGATTCCACAAGGACGTGGTGATCGATCTCGTCTGTTACCGCAAGCATGGTCACAATGAAGGCGACGATCCGAGCTACACCCAGCCACTGATGTATCAGCGGATCGACGCCAAGAGGTCGGTTCGCAAGCTCTACACCGAGGTCCTTGTCCGTCGCGGCGACATCACCATCGATCAGGCCGAAGTCGCACTTGACGACTTCAACGCCAAGTTGCAGGTCGCTCTCGACACGGTTCGGGAGAAGTCACCGCCGGTGATCGACGCACCTCGAGTCATCGCGGTGCCGGTCGATCGAGCAGCTCCCGAGACAGGGATTAGCCATCAGCAGGTCCTCGACTTGTCGCAGGCGACCACCGAAGTTCCTGACGGGTTCACGATCCATCCAAAGCTCGAGCGTCAGTTCAAGCAGCGCTCGGAATTGGTCGCTTCCGGTTCCGTCGATTGGGCACTCGCCGAAGCCTTGGCTCTCGGGTCTCTCCTGCTTGACGGGACCAGCGTTCGCTTGACAGGACAAGACACGCGCCGAGGGACCTTCAGCCACCGACATTCGGTGCTTGTGGACTATTCGAACGGCGAAGAATGGGTCCCGCTGGCGAATCTTGAATCGGGTACGGCTCACTTCACCGTCCGCGACTCGCTGCTGAGTGAGTACGCAGCCGTTGGGTTCGAGTACGGCTACTCGGTGGAGTCGCCCGAATCCTTGACGATTTGGGAAGCCCAGTTCGGTGACTTCGTGAACGGCGCCGAGATCATCATCGACAACTTTCTGGTGGCAGCTGAGGACAAGTGGGGACAGCGTGCCGGCCTTGTCATGCTGCTCCCTCATGGCTACGAGGGCCAGGGGCCGGAGCACTCAAGTGCTCGTATCGAACGGTTCCTCACCCTGTGCGCACGCAACAACTTGCGGGTAGCGATTCCTTCGACGGCCGCGCAGTACTTCCATCTTCTTCGCTCGCAGGTCCATCGAGAGCATCTGACACCGCTCATCGTCATGACGCCGAAGTCGCTCCTGCGCTCTGAAGTCTCTCGTTCTCCGATTGAGGAGTTTACGGACGGGCGATTCCAGTCGGTCCTTGGAGACCCCGACACCGAGCCCCGCGGGGGCGAGGTCACGAGGGTCGTTCTCGCATCAGGCAAGGTCGCTCACGAGGCATTTGCCCGCCGTGCATTGCTCGGGGACGACCAAGCGGCGGCCGTGGCGATCCTCCGAGTCGAGCAGGTCTACCCCTGGCCCCTCAACGAGATCGACGAGGCTTTGGCCGCGTATCCGAATGCCACTGAGTTGGTCTGGCTCCAAGAAGAGCCGGAGAACATGGGTGCATGGCCGTTTGCGCACCATCAGTTTCATCGGATCATGCGCGATCGACTCACACTTCGTCATGTCGCTCGCGCAGAGTCGGCGAGCCCGGCTACCGGAAGTCACCTGATCCACGTCACCGAGCAGTCCGACCTGCTTGATCGCGCTGTCGGATCGCTCTGACCGTCAACCCACCGGGGCCCCCTGAGTGGTTGACTGTTGAAGAGATGAGTTCCACCCACGTCGTTGTCGACGGATCGAACCTGGCGACCGAGGGAAGAACGCTCCCCAGCCTCGTGCAGCTCGAAGAGGCAATTGAGGCCTACGCCGAAGAGCACCCCGGCGTCGAGATCATCGTGGTCGTCGACGCAACGTTCGAGCATCGCATCGAGGCGGCAGAGCGAGATCGACTCAAGGAGGCGGAACTCCACGGAGAGGTCGTCTCGCCTCCAGCAGGAGCGATCGGCCGGGGCGACGCATTCGTCCTCAAGATTGCCAAGCGGACTGGTGCCGTCGTCCTCTCCAATGACTCGTTCCAGGAGTTTCACGGCGAGCACCCGTGGCTCTTCGAGGAAGGTCGTCTTGTCGGCGGGAAGCCCGTGACCAATGTCGGGTGGATCTTTACGCCCCGGACACCGGTTCGGGGGCCGAAGAGCCGCGCCGCCACCAAGGCAGCCGGTCGCCGAGCACCGGCGGGACCGACAAAGAAGCTGGCAGTCAAGCGACCCGACGGTTCGACGCCCAAGGTTGGCGACGTACTCACGCCGGCTGCGCCGCTCCCCCCGGAGGCCCCGAAGAAGATCCGTGCCTACGAACTGGCCAAGGAACTGGGCATCGAGAACAAGGCGCTCCTTGCTCTGGCGAAGAAGGCCAAGGTCGCCGTGGCGAGTCACTCGTCCTCGATTAGCCCCGAGGATGCTCAGGTCATTCGGGAGGCCCTGAGCGCCGAGGCCGCTAACCGGAAGATCCGTGCCTACGAGCTGGCCAAGGAACTGGGCATCGACAACAAGGCGCTCCTTGCTCTGGCGAAGAAGGCCAAGGTCGCCGTGGCGAGCCACTCATCGTCGATCCTCGAGACTGATGCAGTGATCATTCGCAAGGCTGCCACCTCGGCAGCAGCCACTTCGGGAATCGTCGCTGCGGCCGCCGACGACCTCGAGGCCACTCAGGAAGACGCCACGGGTTCACCGCGTCGCAGGCGCCGCCGGCGGCGCAGTGGTGGCGCTGGGGGTGAAGAAACAGCGGCCCCCGAGTCAGCCACCAAGACTCTGACTGCCAAGAAGCAGGCAGGTCGACCTCGCAAGGCATCGGCCCCAGAGGACAAGCCCGCGAACGCCTCGCCAGCGCCGATTAACGAGCCTCTCGACCTGGTGTCCTTCCTGGCCACGTTTGAGGCGGGGTCGGAGTTCAACGGCGTGGTGGCAACGTTCACCAGTCACGGGGCCATGGTCGATGTCGGCGTCGGCGGGGAGCGAACCTTCCGCTGCTACGCCCCTACGGTGCGACTTGGCGACCCTGCTCCCATGAAGGCTCGAGACGTGCTGACGAAGGGAGAGGCGCGCCAGTTCCGAGTGGTTTCCGTCGATCCCTCACGACGGGTCGCCGAGATCGAACTGGTTTGAGAAGGGATTCGGCGCGCCATGGACCCCGCCTCGCTCCTTCCTCACCGAGCACCGTTTCTCCTTGTCGACGAAATCGATGAAATCACGCCTGGCAAGAGTGCGAGAGGCAGATGGACCCTCACTGGCGATGAATGGTTCTTTCCTGGACATTTCCCCGGTCGGCCGACTCTCCCAGGAGTGCTCATGGTTGAATCCCTGGCCCAAGTGGGTGCCGCAGCCGTCCTGAGCGACCCTCGCTACGCGGGACGACTTCCCCTCTTTGGGGGTATCGAGCGGGCGCGCTTCCGTCGACAGGTGAGTCCGGGAGACACATTGGATTTGGAACTTGTCGTGACGCAACTCTCGGCCCGCGCCGGGAAAGGGACGGGACGAGCGATGGTTGGAGAGTCAGTGGCCTGTGAAGCGCAGCTCCTCTTCGTGATCGTCGATGCCCCGGAGTCATGATGAGGATTGCCACGTGGAACGTGAACTCCCTCACCGTCAGACTCCCGCGGGTCGAAGAGTGGCTTCTGGCGCAATCCCCTGACGTGCTCTGCCTCCAGGAGACCAAGCAGGATGATGCGAAGTTCCCATTCGAGGCCCTGCGGAATGCTGGCTACGAGTCGGTGCACCACGGAGAGGGTCGATGGAACGGGGTGGCAATCGTGAGCCGAGTCGGTCTTGACGACGTGACCGCTGGCTTTGGCACCACCGAGGACGAACTCGGCGCCCGGATCATCGCGGCGACGTGTGGTGGTGTTCGCGTGATGTCTTGCTATGTGCCGAATGGACGATCGCTCGATTCGGAGCACTATCAAGCGAAGCTGCGGTGGCTGGAGCGGTTACGGGTGATCCTGGCAGCAGAGCCAGACGATGCTCCGGTGGCGGTGTTGGGCGACTTCAACATCGCTCCCACCGATGACGATGTCTGGGACACTGCAGCGCTCGAGGGCATGACGCATGTCAGCCAACCCGAGCGAACGGCCCTGCAGGCTCTCGAGACTCTTGGCTTCGAGGATGTCTTCCGACGGTTCCACCCTGATGGCGGGATCTTCTCATGGTGGGACTACCGAGACGGGTCCTTCCACAAAGGCCATGGCATGCGCATTGACCTCGCACTCACGTCACCCGCTCTCTCGGCACGGGCGAAGGGGGCCTTTGTCGATCGCGAGGCGAGAAAAGGCGTGAAGCCATCCGACCACGCACCCGTCGTGATCGACTTTGACGGAGAGGTTGCCTAGCCCAAACCAGGCGGGAGAACTGCTTCGATGAGCATCGGGCCAGCTTGTGCATAGCTGGCCTCAAGAGCAGCGGTGAGTTCCTCTGCGGTGGTGGCCCGAAGAGCGGGGACGCCCATCGCGTGCGACAGAGACACGAAGCCGATCTCAGGCCTCGTGAGTTCGAGCATCGCAGCGGCCCGTGATCCGTCTGCAACTGCTCCTACACGGGCGAGCTCGAGATTCAAAATGGCGTAACTGCGATTCGAGAGGATGACGACGGTGACATCGAGCTCCTCGCGGGCCATCGTCCAAAGTGCCTGGAACGTATACATTGCGCTGCCGTCGGATTCGAGACACAGCACTCGAGACTCGGGGCGTCCGACTGCCGCACCAACGGCGGCGGGAAGGCCGTAGCCGATGGCCCCACCGGTGAGGGTCATCCACTGGTGGGGCGGCGCTCCTGCGGTTGCGCCAGCAAGGTGGATTCCTCCGGTGTTCGACTCATCGACGACGATGGTCCCTTCAGGAAGGGTGGCGGCGACGGCGGCGGCCAAGGACGAAGCGTTCAGGACCCCGGTCGGTCGCTCAGCAATGGCCAAGGGGTTGATCGCTTGAGGAAGGGGGGCAGCGCCCAGTGCATCGGCGAGGCGCTCAAGTGACCCCTGGTGGTCGCCCCCATCGGTGAGGCTGATGACCTCGGTGCCTGGCGGTACCAAGTCGCTTGACGCTCCGGGATACGCGAAAAATGCTGCGGGTGACGCGGCGTCGACGAGCACCAGCAGGTCAACGCCCTCGAGTTGGGCGGTGGCGAACTCGCCGAAGTAGCTCAGGCGTGTCACCTGTGGCGTCCCAGCCCCGCGATCGGTGATCGCAGGGAAGGTCTCGACCATCAACGTCGCCTTGACTGCTTCGGCGCATCGTGCCGCAGCGGTCAGCGCTGCGCCCTGGGCAGCGCGTCCGCCAACGAGGACGACCGGTTTCGCCGCGGCCCTCATCTTGTTGGCGATCGCCGACACGGTGGCGTCGCTCGCCGGGGTCCGCGCTGAGGATTGCGTGCGAGGCCGTGAGGGGCCTCCTTCGGAGCATTCGCCCCAAGAGACGTCGGCCGGAAGGATGAGCGTCGAGACGCCGGATGGGGTTCCCTGCGCCGCACGGACCGCATCGACGGCGTCCGCTGCGACATCGTTCGACGTCATCGAGGTGGTCACCGCCACAGAGCACGTGGTGGCGATGGAGGTGATGTCGCTCGCCAGGGGTGCATCGAAGCGACCGTGACTCAGCGCATGGTCACCCACGACGGCCAGTAGCGGTGTGCGGGCTCGGCGGGCGTTGTGGAGGTTGGCGAGGCCGTTGCCGAGTCCGGGGCCTAAATGGAGCAGAACGCTTGCTGGTCGACCAGTGACCCGCCCGTAGCCATCAGCCGCTCCCGTCGCGACGCCTTCGAACAAGGCCAGGATGCCACGCATGTCGGGAACGTCGTCGAGGGCGGCGACGAAGTGCATCTCCGAGGTTCCTGGATTCGAGAAACAGACATCAACACCCTCATTGACTAAGGCGGTGAGGAGGGAACGTGCTCCATTCATTGAGATTGCTCCTTGTAGGCGATCGAGGTCGTTGCGGCGAATGCTTGGCGGCGACCGCCGCAGTGGGTTCTGACGGAAATCATCATGCCCGGGTCAGCCTTCGAAGAGGGTCATAGGAGGTCCAGCCTGCGTTGTCTCGTCTGCGTCAGCCCGTTGCGCGCGTGCCTCGTCGAGCTGACGGCGGAGCTCGGCGACTTTGGCGGCGCCCGTCTTCGAAGACGTCGGTCGCCTTGTCGCCTTCATCGCGTTGATCGAACGTTCGAGCGGGTCGAGAAACGGAGAGCGTCGCCGAGCGGAGCCTCGTTGACCGCTGCTGCTATCACGACGTCGCGACCAGGTCACCGTCAGATCGCGTTCAGCTCGGGTGAGCGCCACGTACAGCAAGCGTCGCTCCTCATCGAGAGCTGCATCGCTGGTCGCCCCAGCGTGGGGGACGAGACCATCGCTCGCTCCGATCACGATGACATAGGGCCACTCGAGCCCCTTGGCTCGATGGAAGGTGCCGAGCGCCACGGCGTCGCTCGGGGTAGCAGCTGGCATTGGCTGGCGCGAGCGGTCAGGTGCAACGGCGAGATCGCTGGCAGGTCGAAGTTCAGGGGCGAGAGGTTCTGAGGGGATGCCCGCCGCCTGGAGTTCCTCGGCGACGATGGTCAGTTGTGCATTGGTCCTTGCCAGGATGGCGATAGACCTCCAGCGTCCTCCTGGACCGTGGAGGTCACGAGCCTTGGTCGCAGTGAACGCCGCCTCTGATCGATCGTCGTCGAAGGCGAGGATCTCTGGCACGGCTCCCGGAGCCTGCGTGGTGGAGATGGCCCGTTGATCGGCAAGAGGAAGAACGCCGGTGGCTGCTTCGACAATCTCGGGAGTAGAGCGGTGATTGGCGTCAAGGGTGATGATGCGTGTGCCACTGATCCGATCTTCCAGATGGCGGAGCAGGTTGGGATCGGCGCCGTTGAACCCATAGATGGATTGATTTGGGTCACCCACACAGAACAGAGAGGTCGATGGGGTGAGGAGGCGCTCGACGAGCCGGCACTGCATCTGGTTGACATCTTGGAACTCGTCAACCAACACGTGGCGACTCCGCCAGTGGATAGCGGCGGCAAACTGAGGATCTTCGAGGGCCTTGGTGGCGTCGATGATCAAGTCGTCGAAGTCGAGCATGCCCTGCCGTCGTTTCGCAGTTTCGTAGACGCTCCAGATCTCGGCGACGGCGTCGATGCCGGGCGCTGGTCGGCGCTGACTGCGGGCTGCGGCATCGAGATAGGACACCGGATTAAGCCCCCATGACTTTCCCCACGAGATTTCCGTATCGGCGATCATTCCGGTGTTGGTCTGACGAGTGGCGGGACTCTTGGACAGCTGCCGCTCGATCATGCGGCGACGGTCTGTGATGAGCTGTGGCGGAGCAAGTCCCTGCTGGGAACGATGTACTTCAAGTAATTCGAGGGCGGTCCTGTGGAAGGTTCCTGACCGGACGCCTTCGACATCGAGGCGCCACAGGCGTGTTCTCAGCTCCTGAGCTGCCTTTCGCGAGAAGGTCACGACCAGGATGTGGGCCGGGTCGACCCCTTCGTCGACCATGCGCGCCACGCGAAGCGTCAGAACCCTCGTCTTACCGGCACCCGCTCCGGCGAAGACGGCAAGACGATCGTCATGTGAGGTCACTGCATCGCGCTGGGCCGAAGTCAGGCGATCCAGTGCCAACGTCGAGGAGGTGGCCGGACCATCGGGCATGGGTCCACCGTAGCCACCTGTGGTGACCCCATCGCGGGCTCCCGGGACTTCAGATCGGTAGGGTAATCCTCAACCATGGTTGCTTGTTCTGCTTCACGCCAATTTCTCGTGACGTCACGGGAATCATGCTGAGTTCGTTCGCTGGGGGGTCGATCTTCGGCGAAAAGTTCGGCGAGGCCCCCTACGCCGTGCTCGCGCTTCATGGATGGGGACGATCACACAAGGACTTCGAAGCCACCCTTCGGCCGGCTGATGCACCAGAAATCTCGGCCATCGCAGTCGACCTCCCTGGATTCGGCGCCACGCCACCTCCCACCAAGCCGTTCGGATCGAGCGACTACGCGGCTTCGCTCCTTGGAGTTCTTGACGACATGGCGGAGCGGGTGATCGTGGTCGGGCACTCCCACGGAGGCAGGGTGGCGGTCATGCTTGCCTCACTGCGTCCTGAGGCCGTCGCGGGCATCGTGCTCGTCGGAGCCCCCGTCCTTCGTCGGGCTTCACCGACCAAGCCGTCACTTGGGTACCGCCTCGTGAGAGTGGCCCATCGGGCACGGATTGTCTCTGACGCACGGATGGAGCAGATCCGCCAGAAGCGGGGATCCGCTGATTATGCGGCAGCTCATGGCGTGATGCGCGACACCCTGGTGACCGTGGTCAATGAGTCGTTCGCCGAGGAACTCGCCATGCTGCGCTGCCCAGTGACCCTCGTGTGGGGCCTGCTCGATCAGGACGTTCCCGTCGAGATCGCTAAGGCCGCTCGAGATCTGATCGGTTCGGGACATCCGGCTGAGGAGCGCGGTGCGGTGCGGCTGGTCCTCCTTGATGGTGTCGGCCACCTGGTGCCGACGCAGGCTCCGACCGCAATCCGAGCAGCGATCATGGAGCTCGCATGATGACGCGGGTGCTCTCTGCCGCAGCCTTGATCTGCTGTATCGCTGCGACGGCAACAGGCGGTCTGCGGTGGCTCCGAGTGGCCCAGCGAGAGCACTATCTGGCGGGATCAGCGACGCGATTCGCTGGGCGATGGTGGCGCTCGTCGCCGGTCAACGTCGTCGTCGCTTTGGCAGCCGGAGTCGGCCTTGTTGGGTCGTTCTGGTTCAGGCCTGCGGCGTTGATCACGGGGGTCTGCTGCATCGTGGCACCATTCGGCCTCAGCATCCGCGGGAGGACGTCAGCGCTGGCGTGGACGCGACGGCTGAAGACGGTTGGAGTCGTCGCGGCTGGTGTGGCGGGAATTGTGGTGACGATCGGGTCAGCTCTTGGCTACGGACCCGAGATGGCGGCGCTGATCGCGCTGGGCTCCTGTCTCATCATTGATCTGGCACTGGCGATCCTCGACCCCCTTGAGCGCAAAGCATCTCGACGGTTTGTCGATCAGGCATCACTTCGCCTCATTCGGATTGCGCCGATAGTCGTCGGGATCACCGGGTCGTTTGGCAAGACATCGACGAAAAACCACCTTGTGGGATTGATCGGTCCCGACCGCGCCGTGGTCCCGAGCCCCCGTTCCTTCAATAACCGAGCGGGTCTGGCGCTGTCGATCAATGAACACCTGGCTGATGGAACGCAGGTGTTCATCGCTGAGATGGGCACCTATGGCCCGGGCGAAATCGCCGAAATGTGTTCGTGGTGCCCCCCGACCATCGCCGTGCTGACTGCGATCGGCCCTGTTCACCTTGAACGCTTTGGGAGCCTTGATACGACGGTAGCGGCCAAGGCTGAGATCGCTGCTTCTGCGGCGTGCGTCGTGGTGAACATCGATGACGAGAGACTCAGCGGGCTCGCCGAACGACTTGCGCTTGAAGGCAAGAAGGTGGTCCGCGTCGCCTCGGTGCGCCGAGACGCGGATGTGGTCATTACCGCCGAGGCCACCGGCTGGGCGATCGAAATCAAGGGCGTCAAGGTGGGGGCATGTCCGGCCCTCATTGGTGTGCAACCGACCAATGTGGCGTGCGCCCTCGCAGTGGCTCTCGAACTGGGAGTCAACCAGGATTCGGCGGTGGCTCGCGTGGGGTCACTGTCGAATGTTGAAAATCGTCTCGGTGTGGTCCATGCACCGAGTGGCGTCGTGATCATCGATGACACCTTCAACTCCAATCCGGCAGGGGCATCGGTAGCGCTTGCAGCCCTCCGGGGGATCGAGGTCACGGGGCGCCGGGTGGTCGTGACCCCGGGAATGATCGAGATGGGCGCTCGACAGGCCATCGAAAACGAGGAGTTCGCTCGGCGAGCGGCAATGGTCGCTGATGTGGTGATCGTCGTGGGGCGTACGAATAGAGCCAGCCTCATGCGAGGACTTACTGGGGTGAGCGGTCTCGTGGTCATCGAGCAGGCGACTCGGGACAAGGCCGTCGACTGGGTTCGAGCCTCGCTCCGACAGGGTGACGCTGTCCTCTACGAGAACGACCTCCCCGACAACTACCCTTAGAGCATTCCCGAGCAGACGCTCGACGAGGAACAAAGGAGTGATGTCGCGTGGGAGATGTTGGGGTTCTGTTCGGTGGACCTTCTCCTGAGCACGATGTCAGTGTCCTGACAGGGCTCCAGGCAGCCCATGAGTTCCTCGCCATGGGGCGAAGAACGGTGGCGATTTACTGGACCAAAGTAGGGGCCTTCGTTGAGGTAGACCCAGCCCTTGAGGCAAGTGCTTTCTTGGAAGGCGCCCCCAAAGGGTCGACCCTTTGGGGGCGCCTTCCAAGAAA
>JBAXAR010000021.1:0-24317 GCA_037142475.1 Actinomycetes bacterium | reverse complement strand
TTTCACAACATCGGCTCTCAGTACGTTGCTCAACTCGAACGGGTGAGCCGTGGGCTCGAAGGCGTCAAGGTCCAAGGCAGCGACGTCGGCTGCGTGGTCAAGGATGCTTCGCAATTGCTCGGTGAACGTCGTGACCTCGGCATCACTCAGCGAGAGCCGAGCCAAACCGGCCACCTTCAGGACGTCATCTCGACTGAGAGGTGCAGCGCTCACGAGGCTGCGAGTCGCTCGACGAAGGCCACCGCTTGATCCTCAATGAGGGCAGCATCGTGATCCAACGTTGCGACGTGGAAGCTTCGATCGAGATAGATCTGCTCGATGGATCCACCGATCGAGGCAACGAGGTGCTCCCCGTTCGATGGGTCAACCACGTGATCGGCCCTGCTTGAGAACAAGAGGGCGGGGCAGGTGATGGTTCCAAGTGCAGCCGAGACCTCCTCGACCCCCTTGAACAGCGACAGGGCGGCTGCGACGGGGGTTGCAGGGTATGACCGCTCATCAGCCCCCTCCTTGGCGATGTCAGAGCCGATGGCGTCCAGCGTCTCGAGACCAGAGTCGAGCAGCGAGGTAAGCCCCTCGGTCATCTCTGGGCCAACCGGCTGAACAAGAGGGTTAATCACGACGATCCCGGCGATCTCAGGGTGCTGCTCAGCGAGCCAGCAGGTCAGGGTTCCCCCCATCGACAGTCCGACGACGACCACCGACTCCGTGCGAGCAGCGAGGCGTTGATAGGCCTCGTCCGCAGCGCTGGACCAATCGGCGAAACGGGTCGGGACCATATCTTCGACGGCGGTGCCGTGACCGGGGAGCAGTGGCATCTCAACCGCCATCCCCGCATGGACCATCCGATCAGCGAGGGGCCTCATGGAGAAGGGGCTCCCCGTAAATCCATGGATCACGAGGACCCCGACCGGACCACCTTCAGAGGAAAGTGGCTCACAACCTTCGATCACGGGAGCTGTCATGGACTCTGATGCTACCGGCGACGCTACCGTGGTGGGAAAGCCGAGGAGGAGACGACGTGGAGCACGAGTTCCTGAGCCCAGAGTGGATTGCAGCCGTCAAGGAACTGCGCAACGAATTTCCCGATGCGGGGTCGTCAGTCCCGGCCGTCGTTCGCATGAATCTTCTCGTCAACGAGACGCCTTCTGGTGGCGAGATCGAAGCCCACGTCGACACCTCGGGCGGCGTGCTGCTCGTTGACGTCGGTCACCTCGTCGACCCCGACCTCCACGTCACTGTCGACTTCATCACCGCCCGGGCGTTGCTCGTCGAGGGCAATCCCCAGGCAGCAATGTCGGCCTTCATGGCCGGCAAGATCCGCATCGAGGGCGACATGGCCAAGTTGATGGCGCTCCAAGGTGCATCACCGGATCCCTCTGCCTTGGAGTTCGCCGATCGAGTGCGAGCACTCACGATCTGAGCTCGGCGAGCACAGCGTCAGCCGGACGCACCCGAGTTCATTTGGTGCTTTGAGGTCGAGGAAGTGCCTTGATGAAGAACGCACAGACAAGCCCGATCGCGCAGACAAGCCCACCGACAGCGAACGGGACATGGAAGGTCGAGAGGAGCGCTGCTGCGTTCTCGTGGGGAGCATCAAGTAACCCCTTCTTTTTCGCCACCCCCTGCTGAATGATGATGAGGACCTGAATCCCCGCCACCTCGCCGACCTGCATCGCCAGCATCTGGGCGGCAGACATGACCCCCATCTGCTCCGGGTCCACCTCATTGGCCATGGTCGAGCTTGTCGATGGCATCGCCACCCCCATCCCGATACCGCTGAGAGCGAGGGCGATGATGATCACGATCAGTGGCGACCCAGTCACCAAGGTGGCGAAGAGGACCATCGACAAGGTGAGTGCCGACGTCCCGATAATGGTTGACGTCCGTTCGCCGATCTTGACTGCCAGGTAGCCGGCGATCGGCGAGCAGATGGCGAAGGCCAGTGGCCGGGCAATTGCCACTGCCCCGACCTGTCCGACCTGATACCGATAGCCCTCCTCCATCAGGAGCGGAAAGAGAAAGAACGCGCCGAAGTAGGCGAAGTTTGAGGTTCCCCTGATCACCATCGGCATCACGAAGTTCCGCTTGGAGAAGTACGCCGCCGGAATCAATGGATTCGGACTTCGTCGAATCTGCATCACAAAGACGATCATCGAAAATCCGCCGGCGAACCACGAAGCCAGCACGAGCGGTGACGTCCACCCCTGCAACGGAGCGACCGAGAGAGCCAGCATGATCCCGGTCACCGAGATCGACAGGCTTGTCGAACCGATCCAATCCATCGTTTTGAAGTCACGGCGGGCCTTGGCCCGCTGGGCCGCGTGCTCGGCATGATCACCGCGGTGGCCTGGGAGGATGATCAGGACAACCACAAAGGCCATCGCCAGCAGAACCAGCTGCATCCAGAAAAGGGCTCGCCAGCCGAAGAACTGGATGATTGGTGATCCCAAGGAGACCCCGATCACCGGTCCGCCGGCACCCACCAGCGTCCACCAGCCCATCGCCTTCACCCGCTCACTGGGGGGGAAGGCGTTCATAATCAAGGCCATCGACGCTGTTCCCGTCGCCGCCCCCTGGATGCCATCCAGCGTTCGAGCGCCCAGGAGGAGCACGACGTTCGGCGCCAACGCCGTCAGCACCGCCGAGACCATCGCTCCGGCGAGGCCGAACAGGTAGAGACGACGATGACCGACGATGTCACCTGTCTTGCCGAGGAGCGGAGCCGCCAGCCCATAGGCCAGCAGTGGTCCCGTCATCGTCCATGTGAGGACCGTGATCGAGGTGTGGAACTCCCCCGCCACCTTCGGAAGGGCGACGATGAAGACCGTGAAGGTGATGTTGAGCGCCAGGAGTCCTGCCAGCAACGCACTCAGGACCCACCAGGGATAGCGATCTGAGGTGGTCGCCTTCTCCTGCGCACGGGAGCGCAACATGGAGAACCAATTCAGATCAGATGATGCCTCAGAGCCAGTCGACCCGAATTCGAAACCGCCGGGATCATTTGTCGCGTCGAGCAGTTCGGCAGGATTCTCGCGATGCCCCGGAGTCGAAGGCGCCGACGAAGTCGAGCCGTCCTCCGTATCGCTCACGCTCCGAGCCGGTGCATCTCCGCCTGCAGTTCGGCCACGGTCCAGCGGTCGTCCTTCTCGATGGTCTCGGTGAGGGTCCACCCTTGGAAGTTCCTCACGGTTCCTCCAAGAACGAAGAAGACTTTGCCGGTAGCCGGGCACGACTCGGTGGCGAGGTAGCCGACCAATGGCGAGATGTTGGCGGGATCCCACGCATCGAACGTGGCGGCGTCCTCGGGCTCCTTGACCAAGTCAACAAGACCGGGAGCGGACTCGGTCATACGTGTGCGGGCATTCGGGGCAAGCGCGTTGACCCGGATTCCATAGCGAGACAGCTCCGTCGCAGCGATGATGGTCAGGGCGGCGATGCCAGCCTTGGCCGCACCGTAGTTTCCCTGGCCGGGGTTACCCAGAAGACCAGAGGTTGACGAGGTGTTAATAATCGAGGCCTTGACGTCCTTGCCCGCCTTGGTCTGGTCGCGCCAGTAGTTCGCTGCGTGATGCAGGGGAGCGAAATGACCCTTGAGGTGGACGTGCATCACGGCATCCCAGTCGTCCTCGCTCATGTTGACCAGGACGCGGTCACGAAGGTTTCCAGCGTTGTTCACCAGCACATGCAGATCACCGAACGCGTCGACTGCTGTGTCGATCAGGTTCTTCGCACCGGCCCAATCCGCAACATTGTCGTGGTTGGCAACGGCCTCTCCACCCATGGCGATGATCTCTGCGACCACCTGCTCAGCTGGTGATCCTTCTCCGTCGGAGCCATCAAGCGCACCTCCGAGGTCATTGACCACAATCTTGGCGCCCTCGGAAGCGAAGAGCAGCGCGTGCTCGCGCCCGATTCCTCGCCCTGCTCCGGTGATGATCGCTACCCGTCCGTCCAGTGCGCCCATGGCCCCGGCTCCCTTCGTTGTGACAAATCAGAATGCCCCAATCCTACCGCCCGATGGCGGGGTCCCCGATCGGCCGAGGCGTGGGGCTCAGCGCGTGATGCCGCGAAGCCGGAACCACCACTCTGGATCCCGCGCATGAGCATGGAAGTGATCAGGTATCTGACGCATGACCCGGTCGAAGGACCAGCCTCCCGCTCCGAACCGGCTGTCAGCGGCGGCTCCGAGCTGCTCGAGCATGTAGGCCTCGACGTCATCTCCGGGATCGATCCCATGCTGGCGCCACACCACCATGGGGGTATCGCACACCTCACAGTCAGCAACCCAGCAGGTGTCGTCCTCGAAGTACCAAGTGGTGAGCTTGGCGGCCTCGCAGAGTTCGCAGATCTTCTCGGTACTCATCGAACGTAAAGATTCACGATCGAGCCAACTTTCTTTGGGGTGCCGGAGGCGGGCGACGTCTGGAAGACCCGTCCGCCTGGCGGACCGTACACGGCACCAACTCGGAGTCCGAGCCCGCTGAGCTGACGGGTCGCCGAGGCCACGGTCTTGCCCGTCAAGTCTGGGACCTTCTGGAGCGGCGGACCTTGGCTGATGAACACGGTCACCGTCGTGTCCTTCTGGATCGGCGTCCCCACGACCGGTGAGGTCCGGGTTACTTGGCCGGACGGCACCGTTGTGGAGAATTCTTGGGCTTGGGCGACCTTGAATCCCGCCCCCACAAGGATGCTCTCCGCCTGAGCGAAGGTCCCCGACACCTGAGGGACGGGGACAGGTGGCGGGCCCTTGGAAATAATGAGCTTGACGCTCGATCCGTAGCTCACCGATGGCGGGTTCTCGACCCCAGCACGTCGATAGCTAATGACCTGGTCGAGCGGCACAGTGGCGCTGAACGTGGCCGCCTCGGGAGGACAGACACCGGTGAGATGGACCGTCGTGAGTGCTGCCTGTGCCGCTGCACAATCAAGACCCGCGAACGAGGGCACCGTGACAGGAGGCAGCCCACGTGATGCCACGATCCGAATCGTGGATCCCTGCTTGAGGACAGTGCCTGCCTTGGGCTGCTGGAGGATCACGTGCCCGTCGGGAATGGTGATCGAGAACACGCTTGGCTGGAAGACGACTTCGAGGTGTGCCGACGCCAGCGCCTTTCGTGCCTGTTCGACCGAGTCACCCTTCACCTTGGGAACTGTCACGTTGGGGACGAAGAGCTTCGTGGAGACAGCAACAACTGCGAACCCGGCTCCGAGCAGCGCCAGGATCACCGAGATCGCTACTACCCAGGGCCAGCGCCGTTTCCGTGGTCTCGCCAAGGTCTCCCTCGGCTGTCCGACCACCGTGCGATCTTGATCCGCGTCACCATCGAACGGCGTACTTGGACTGGACGATCGGCCTCCCTGGACAACCGGCGTGGCCATGGTCAGCTCGTCGACCGTTGGCGCCCGGAATTGCTCGCCGTCATCCTGGCTGGCGTTCAGTTCTCCGTGGATCTGAATCGGGATTGGCATTGGGGGCGGGAGGGTGGATGCCAGCGATGAGAGTCGCTGTTCGAAGGTCGCTGCGTCAAGACGGGTGTCGTGGTCAGGCGATGCCGCCTGTGCCAAAACGATGTCGAGCGATCCGAGGCTCGGGTCATGCGGCAGTGGTTGTCCCACTCGCGCCCTGAGGGTCGCCACCGGCGTGTCAGCAGCAAAGGGGACAACACCACTGAGCGCCTCGAAGAGCACGAGACTCAACGAGTACACGTCGGCCTTCCCGTCGACACTCAGACCCTCGGCTTGCTCGGGTGATGCGTAGCGGACCGTCCCGATCATCGCTCCTGCTGGCTCGGTCCAACTGGCCTCGGCCAGCGCCCTCGCCACTCCAAAGTCAGTAACTCTGACCCGCCCCTCGTCGTCAAACAGGAGGTTCGCTGGCTTCACGTCACGGTGGACCAGCCCTCGGGCGTGGGCATAGGCGAGGCCAGCAGCAGCCTGTTCCCCGACCGAGGCCGCCTGCTCATGTGAGAGGCGTACTCCTGCATCGAGGAGATCCTTGAGTGAACCGCCGGCGAGCAACTCGGTCACGAGGTAGGGAACGCCGTCCTGCTCACCCCAGTCGAACACCCGAAGCACATTGGGGTGGTTGAGGGCGGCCACCGAACGGGCCTCAGCCCTGAACCGCTTCAGAAACGCCTGATCTTCGGCAAGGGCTGGCTGAAGCAACTTGATCGCCACACGACGCTCAAGCGTCGTGTCGTGGGCCAGAAAGACAATCGCCGACGCGCCCGTTCCCAGCACGCTCTCAAGGCGATAGCGACCACCAAGCGTGGTCCCGAGGAGTTCAGAAGGGAGTGGCATCGACTCCTCAAACCTACCGACCCACCCTCGCGTGCCGGTGGACACCACCTACTCGGAGGGAATTGCCCCCGTCGCGAGCAGCGCAGCAAACGACGTCCCAGGCACCATGGGAATTCCAAGTGCCTCGGCCTTGGTCACCTTCGACGCTCCCGGAGCCTCCCCTACAACGACGCAGTAGGTCTTCTTCGAGACCGAGCCAGTCGGTTTGCCTCCAGCTTGTTCGACCGCAGCATCAGCGTCCTCTCGGGTCATCCCCGGGATTGCCCCCGTCACCACCACGGTCTTTCCTGCGAGAGGGCCAGCGGTGACCGGCCCCGCAGCTCCAGGCTCGATCAGGGTGAGCCCGTAGGAGACGAGGCGGTCGAGAACAACCGCGTTTGCTTCGTTGGCCATGAAAGCCACCACCGACTCAGCGATGATCGGACCAACCTGTTCGATGGCCGAAAGTGTGTCGACAGCAGCTAATCGAACTGAGGCGAGGTCGACCAGCGAACGAGCGACCTGGCGGGCGCCGATCGGACCAAGATGTCGAATCCCAAGACCCACCAGCAGTCTCGAGAGCGGCTGAGCCTTGGCCAGTTCGATAGCCGTCAGGAGGTTGCGTGCCGAAATCTCGCCCATGCCCTCAAGGGTGGTCAGTGCCGCTTCGTCAATGATGAAGAGATCGGCCACGTCACCGACAAGGCCGGCCTCAGTGAGGCGCTCGACAACCTTCTCTCCAAGGCCCTCAATATCCATGGCGCCACGCGAGGCAAAGTGAGAGAGACGCTGTGTCCGCTGAGCGGGGCAATCGAGATTCACGCAATAGGTGTCCGATTCGCCCTCGAGACGCACCAGCGGTCCAGCGCAGGTCGGGCACAGGACAGGGAATGACCACCGGGGAGGGCGCCGCTCGTCGCCGGCGAGGACAGGACCCACCACCTCGGGGATCACGTCGCCCGCCTTATGAACCACCACGACGTCGCCCGGTCGAACGTCTTTCGCTGCGACCTGATCCTCGTTGTGAAGCGTGGCGAAGGTCACGGTCGAGCCACCGACGAACACCGGCTCGAGAACTGCAAACGGAGTGACGCGGCCCGTCCGACCGATCGAAACCTCAATGTCGACAAGGAGCGTGGAGCGCTCCTCGGGTGCGAGTTTGCGAGCCAAGGCCCATCGCGGCGCCCGGCTGGTAGAGCCAGCTTGCTGGCGCAGCCCAAGGTCATCAACCTTGATCACGACACCATCGATCTCGTACCCGAGGTCGTGACGGCGCCGTTCAAGGTCGTGACACCGCTCAATGACGGCGTCGACGCCGGTCACTGACGCCACATCCGGCGATGTCGGGATCCCCGCCGTACGCAGCGCTGCGAGGACTGCTCGGTGGGACTGCGCCAAGAAGTGGCTCCCCTCGGGTTCACCATCGATGAAGCCGACCTGGTAGGCGAGAAGGGCGAGTGGTCGGGTCGCCGTCACTGCAGGATCCTTCTGGCGCAATGAGCCTGCGGTGGCATTACGGGGATTGACGAAGGGCTTCGCCCCGAGGGAGATCTGGCGCTCGTTGAGGGATGCGAAGTCTGCCGTGGGGAGGTACACCTCTCCCCTGACCTCAAGGACGCCGGGCAGCGGACCGTCATTCGAGTCGAGCTGGTGCGGAATCGAGGCGATGGTGGCGATGTTGGCGGTGACGTCCTCCCCCGTCACCCCATCCCCACGGGTCGCTGCCAACGTCAGTCGACCTGCGACGTAGGTAATCGAGATCGCTACGCCGTCAACCTTCGGCTCAACCGAAAAGACCAGATCGTCGACGGACTCCCGGTCCAGCGCTCGGGCCAGACGTCCGCCCCATGCCCTGATCTCCTCATCATCAAAGGCGTTGTCCAGGCTCATCATTGGAACCTGGTGGATGACTGGGGAGAAGAGTCCCGACGGAGCTGCCCCCACCGACGTCGAGGGGCTTGCCGCATCAGCCAGATCAGGGTGCTCGGCCTCTAGGCGGCGAAGCTCGGTGACGAGGACGTCGAAGTCGGCATCCGGAATCTCTGGTTCGTCGAGTGCGTGGTAGCGCTCATTGTGATGTGCCACGAGCTGACGGAGCACCGCGATTCTCTCGACGGAAGCCTCGGGAAGACCATCGAGGATCACGATCGGACGAGTGCACTACCGAGGACTCGAGCCGGATCGGCCGGATCGTAGAACGCAGCGGTCTGGCCGGAAGCCACGGGATTGATCGGGGTGTCCAGGATCACTCGATCACCCTGAAGCGTCCCAGCGACCGCCTCTCCGTGGGAGCGAAACTGGACGAGCACCGCTTCACGATCCTCGAGAGAGCCAGTGGTGGCGGTCGTAGTGCCAAGGTCGATCGCCACTTCGGAGATCAGCGAATCCGCAGGTGAGGCCACGAGGACCGCCCGACGTCCGATGTCGATCTTCACCGCCACGCGGCGCTCTCCGTTCTCATCGACGCCGAGCCGCTGGCGCTGGCCGACGGTGACGAGCTCAAGATCATCAATCGAACCAACGACCCGACCGGTCGCCTGCTCGATGATCGCTCCCTGATGCAGCGTGCTTCGCTCGGCGAGGAAACGGCGCCGTCCCCCCGAGGACTCGATGAAGCACGTGTCCTGACTTTCCGCCTTGTTCGAGGTGCGGAGGCCACGGGCTGACGCGTGATCGCGCACGTCGGTCTTTGTCATCGAGCCAATCGGGAGAAGGATCTCGGACAGTTGTTCCTGCTCGAGCATCGACAGGACGTAGGACTGATCTTTTGCACCATCCGCCCCTCGGCGAAGCTCGGTGACACCATCGTGGCGAACGACCTGGGCATGGTGGCCCGTGGCGAGAGCCTCAAACCCGAGCCGCCGGCTTACCTCAAGCAGGGCGTCGAACTTGAGATGTCGATTGCACTCGACACAAGGATTTGGCGTGTGGCCCGCAGCGTGGGCAGCCACGTACGGGGCCACGACATGCTCCTCGAACTCCTCGCCCATGTTGAAGACATGGTGATCGATGGCGAGTTGGGCGGCGACGTGGCGTGCGTCCTCGACGTCAGCAACCGAGCAGCAGCCCGAGTCCGAAGGCCCACCCCAGAGTTTCAGCGTGACCCCGGTGACCTCGTGGCCCTGCTCAACAAGCATCGATGCGGCCACGGACGAATCCACGCCTCCCGACATCGCAACAAGCACTCTCACACCGTTAGTCTGCCACCGGCCAGCGACGCCCGACACCGATCATCGTTGCGCTGTGAGCGCCTCGATCGAGCGGATCACTGCCGCCGCAGCGCGCGCCACGTCATCATCGGTGGTCGTCGTCGCAAGCGTCATCCGAAGCGCACCTCGGGCCCGTTGCGGATCCACCCCCATCGCGAGGAGGACGTGACTCGCCTGAGGGGCTCCCGAGGCGCAGGCTGCTCCCGCCGAGGCCGCGATTCCTTCCCGATCAAGCAAGACAAGCAGCTCCTCGCTGCGAATCCCCTCGAACGTCAGATGAGCGTGGCCATCGAGTCGCTCGGAGCGCTGCGCTGTCACCGACGAGCCAGCCACTGCATCAAGGAGTAATGATTCGAGGCGATCCCGTCGCCCTCTCATGACGAGAGGTGCACCAGCGATTTGCTCGGCTCGGGCCTCTTCAAGCGCACAGGCGAGGCCAACCGCACCAGCCACATCTTCGGTCCCTGCCCTCCGACCGCCTTCTTGGCCTCCGCCAGTGATCATCGGATCGAGTGAGAGCCCTGAGCGCACAACGAGGACCCCTGTTCCCACCGGGCCTCCTAGCTTTTGAGCGGCCACAGAGATCATCGCCGCGCCTGACGAAATGGCAGCGGTGTCCTTGGTGGGAGCAGATGCGATGGCGTCAACGTGGAGTGTCATCGTTCTTCCCGATGCCTCCGCAGCCGCCACGAGTGCATCGAGGGGTTGGAGAACGCCAGTCTCATTGTTCGCCGCCATGACTGAGACCAGCGCTCCAGTGGTGATCATCGCGATGGCCTGGTCCACATCCACAAGGCCATCGGTCGTCACGGGGAGAACGACGAACGGAACTCCATGGACCCGGGCCGCTCGCTCTGCCCCCGCACGGACTGCTGCGTGTTCCACGGCCGAGATCGCCACCATGGTGGGCTTCGGAGAGCCCAGGAGTGCGAGGTTGCATGACTCGGTGCCCCCTGAGGTGAGAACGATTTCACGCGAGTTCACTCCCAACACGGCTGCGATTCGCTCACGCGCCTCTTCGAGGACAGCCCTCGTAGCACGTGCGTATCGATGGGCTCCCGATGGATTTGGGACAAGACCCGCGGTCGCTTCAGCCATCGCAGCCGCCACCGATTGCCGCAGGGGCGATCCCGCTGCGTGGTCGAGGAAGACCGATGAGGCGAGATCAGGCAACAAAGACAGTCTTCGCGTTGCAGAACTCCCTGATGCCGAGATCAGAGAGCTCTCGTCCGAATCCGGATCGTTTGATGCCGCCAAAGGGCAACTCGGGAGTCGACATCACGATGGAGTTCACGAAGACCATGCCAGCCTCGAGGCCTTCGATACCCTGCTGCTGCTCTGAGGGATCCTCCGCCCAGATGCTCGCGCCGAGGCCCCATGGCGTGTCGTTGCCAAGTGCGATCGCCGACGCGAGATCATCAACAACAGAGACGACGGCGACGGGACCGAAAATCTCCTCGACGCCTGCCCTCATCTCGGAGGTGACCCCGGTGAGGACCGTCGGCGGATAGAAGAAGCCGGGCCCATCGATCGGAGACCCTCCGACGGAGGCCGTTGCCCCCTTGCTGAGGGCATCAGCAACCTGTGCCGTCACCTCATCTCGCTGGG
This sequence comes from Actinomycetes bacterium, assembly GCA_037142475.1. GTDB lineage: Bacteria > Actinomycetota > Acidimicrobiia > Acidimicrobiales > RAAP-2 > CAIUMH01. Next base: position 13,218 of record JBAXAR010000021.1, on the reverse strand, counting down.
CGGCAGAGACGAGTGGTCCCACGATTGTGGCGGGGTCGAGAGGATCACCCACGACGACGGCACCCATGGCCTCGGAGAAGCGGCCAATGAACTCCTCCGCCCTTGACGCCACCACGATGAATCGCTTGGCTGCGATGCACGACTGACCGTTGTTCTGGACCCGGCCGGTCACTGCGAACGGGATACAACGATCCAAATCGGCGGAATCCGCCACCACGAATGGGTCCGAGCCCCCGAGTTCGAGGACACACTTCTTGAGTACTGAGCCAGCAGCGGAGGCGACTGAGATCCCCGCCGCTTCGGATCCGGTCAATGTGACCGCAGCGATCCTGGGGTCGGCGATGACCTCAGCGACGCGGGAACCCGGGATAAAGAGGTTGACGAAGCAGCCTTCCGGGAAGCCCGCTCGTCGAAAGAGCCCTTCGAGGAGCAATGCCGACTCGGGGACGTTCGACGCGTGCTTGAGCACGCCAACATTGCCAGCCATCAGCGCCGGTGCGGCGAAGCGAACCACCTGCCAGAGCGGGAAGTTCCACGGCATCACTGCCAGGACCGCCCCAATCGGTTCGTAGCGAATCGCGCTCCGCGTGGCAGACGACGAAACAGCCTGTTCGGCCAACATCGATTCGGCGTGCTCGGCGTAATACCGCATGGTCATGGCGCACTTGGCCACTTCACCCTTGGCTGCAGCAAAGGTCTTGCCCATCTCGTCGCTCAACAGTCGAGCGAGGACTGGCACCTCGCCCTCGAGGAGTTGCGCTGCAGTGTTCATGAGCCGGGAACGCTCCAGGAATGACGTCTGGCGCCACGAGGTGAAGGTGTGAGCCGCAAGGCCGAGCCGTCGATCGACCTCCTCGGGAGTGTGGTCGTCATAGGTGGCGGCGACTTCGCCGGTGGCCGGATTCGTCGAGACGTAAGGCATGAACCAATCATGACAGGCCCGAACTGGGGTCAGGCCAGTCCGAGGTGCTCGACGATCTGACGCCGAAGCACCTTGCCGGTCGGTCCAATCGGCAACGAAGCCGTCAGAAAGACAGCTTTTGGTCGCTTGAACGGAGCCAACACTTCACGAGCCTGGCTCATGATTCCCTCAGCCGTCGCTCCCGGCGCCCCGACGATGGCGGCGCAGACCTTTTGGCCCCACTCTGAGTCGTCAAGGCCGAACACACATGCCTCATCGACATCATCAAGGTCGCAGAGCGCCGCCTCTACCTCCGCCGGATAGACGTTGACGCCACCCGAGATGATGAGATCTGAGCGGCGACCGGTGAGATAGAGGTAGCCGTCGTCATCGAGCCAGCCGATATCCCCGACGCTGAAGGCGTCGCCCCTCCACGCCAACGCTGTTGCAGCGGGATTGGCGAAGTACTCGAAGTTCCCAAAGGGCGGCACACGGCACCAAATCGTCCCGACCTCAGGGTCCTGGGCCACGCTGCCGGCGTCGCTGGTCTCCTCGTGATCCTCGAGTGGCTCGATGAACAGTGTTCGACCCGACCGGGCCCGTCCCACGGTGCCCGGTCGGGCCCGCCAGTCCTCAGTGGAGCAGGTCGTGAACTGACCCTCAGTTGCTCCATAGAACTCCCAGAGTGCACCCGGCGGGACCCGCTCGATGGCTTGGCGCTTCAACACCGGCGGGCAGGGCGCTCCCGCGTGCATGAGGAGCCGAAGGGAATCAAACACTTCGTCGTCGCCGAGATCAGGCAGGGCCAGCAAGCGATGGAGATGCGTCGGCACAAGAAACGCCGTGGTCGGCCGGACGGTCCGGAGGACGTCGAGGGCGGTTGGGGCATCGAATCTTGTCAGGATTGCCAATGACCCTCCGGTGAGCAGCGTGGCAGCCGAGAGGCGGATCGCCACCGTGTGGTACATCGGCGAGCACACCATGTGCGTGTCATCGGCCACGATGTTCCAGGCCGCCACCTCGTCATCGTGGACCGCCTGAGCCGTCTCCTCGTCCCACACACCAGTGGTCACGCCCTTGGCCCGACCGGTGGTTCCCGATGTGTAGTGCATCGGTCGCGTCAGGGGATAGGGCGACATCGGTGCCCGATCTTCGACAAAAAGGTCGGCGAGTGAATGCTCATCGAGCACCACGTGAGCGGGTCCACAGTCGACAATGAGATCGTCGCGCTCGTGAAGAAGCAGGTTGGCATTGAGAAGGACCGGAATGATCCCGACGCGTGCTGCTCCGAGAACGGCACACAGCAGATCAGCCGAAGAGCTGAGCCAGAACGCCACTCGGTCTCCCCGACCGAGACCAAGGCCAAGGAGCCCAGCAGCGGCCGATCCCATTCGTTCTTCTGCCTCGGCGCTGCTCAGCAGATCGACGCGAATCGGGATCGTGGCCACGAGTCCGAAGGCTAGCGACGGCACCGTGTGTCCCGTAACCGAAGTGTCATGCTTGAGACCATGGAGTCACAGATTTCAAGAGCGCGAACCCTCATCGAGCACGCCAAGCGCATCGTGGTGCTCACCGGCGCAGGTATCTCCACGGATTCAGGGATTCCCGATTTCAGAGGCCCCTCCGGTGTCTGGACGAAGGATCCCGAGGCCGAGAAGCTCTCCACTTACGAGCACTACGTCAACGACCCTTCGGTCCGGGTGAAGGCATGGGAGATACGGCGAACCTCACCTGCGTGGACAGCCGTTCCCAACGACGGCCACCGTTCACTCGTGAACCTGGACCGATCGGGGCGCCTTTCGTTACTGGTCACTCAGAATATCGATGGTCTCCATCAGGCGGCCGGACTCAACCCTGAGCGCATCGTCGAAATCCACGGGAACGCGAACGAGCACCTCTGTATCTCCTGCGGAGCCCGGGGGCCAATGGCTGATGCCGTCGCCCGAGTCGAGGCTGGTGACCCTGATCCGCACTGCGAGATCATCATCGACGGCACTCGGTGTGGCGGAATCATCAAATCGGCCACTATCAGCTTCGGCCAGTCACTTGTGGTTGAGGATCTTGAGCGCTCAGAGGAGGCGGCCGAGCGATGCGACCTGCTCATGGCCATCGGCTCGACTCTGAGCGTCTATCCGGCCGCTGGGGTGGTGCCGATCGCCAAGGATGCCGGAGCGGTGGTCATCATCGTCAATGGCAGCGAGACAGCACTGGACTCACTTGCCGATGTCGTCATCAGGGGCGATATAACCGAGGCACTTGTCGGGATCTGTGGCGGCCTGACGATGGAAGACTGACTCGGGTTAGGACTTCTTCCGCTTGGCCCGTGGGCGGAGCGCAAACCACCACACGCTGGCCATCGTTGCCACCACACCGAGTGCACCTGCGACCGGCTTTGCCACGTTTCGAGTCGAGTTCTTTGCCACGCATGAAACCTACCGTGGCCTCAACCTTCGCGGAGGCCACCCTCATCCAAGGCGCCGCGAGGCACCTCGCCTTCAGGGGAGTCGGAGCACGACGGGAACATCACCGGGATCCATCACAAGGTCCACGATCTGGCGAGCCGCCTCCTCGGCGCTCTTGAGCTCGCCCGCTTCGTATCGGGCCACGAAGCGTGGCTGCGCCGGGAATACTGACGATGGCGTCGCTCTAATGAGCCGCTGCATCTCGGTGTCGACCACGCCAGGAGCGACGCTGTGTGCCCGAAGTCCTGACGCAGCACCCTCCCGAGCGACCACCTCGGTCAGCATGTCGACAAAAGCCTTCGCAGCGCAGTAGTGCGCCCAGCCCTCGTAGGGAGTCGAGCCCGCACCCGACGAGAGATTGATCAGAACGCCTGCTCCTGGACGAGAGGCCACGTGGGCGGCGAAGAGCGACGTGGCACGCACCACCGCCTGCACATTGACCTCAATCGCTTTTCGGACTTCTTCGGTATCGACCTCGGCGAGCGCACCAATTGGTGCGAGTCTGCCGGCGTTATTGACCCAGCAGTCCACCGAGCCGGCGATGGCAAGCGATCGTTCCATGAGGGTTTCGACTGCGCCGGGTACAGCGAGATCCACCATGATCTGCTCTACCCCGTCGATGGGTTCCGAGGGTTGTGACGAGCAACCGAGGACGCGTGCCCCACGTTCGGCCAGCAGTCTCGCCGTCGCTCTCCCGATGCCTCGAGAGGTCCCCGTCACGACGGCGACAAGACCGCTGCAGTCACGCAGCGATGATGCCTCAGAGCGGAGAGCGGGAGTCACTCGATGGCGTCGAGCATCGCTGCGAATGGTCGGACGTCAGCGGTCTCCTCGGGGTGCCATTGCACCCCAACGCAGAATCGGGATGCTGGTCGCTCCACCGCTTCGATAACCGGCTGTCGGCCCTCGAGCTCGATTGACCAGGCGGTCACCACAAGATCACTGGCCAATTCGTCGATAACCTGATGATGCGAACACGCAACCATCGGCGTCTGCCCGAATATCGATGCCGTTCGAGTCCCCTCGACACACGCCACCTTGTGATGAGCGAAGGCGCCGGGTGCGGGCTGATGGTGATCCGAACCAAGCCGGTCGGGTACGTGTTGGACCAAGGTTCCACCCAGTGCAACGTTGAGGAGTTGGTGACCTCGACAAATCGCCAGGATCGGAATGTCGGCACGGAGTGCCGCTTCGAGAAGGCCTATCTCGGATTCGTCTCGAGCTGCATCGATCCGGCCAAGGTTGACGTCGGGCTCCGCTCCGTAGCGGGCGGGATCGACATCGAGGCCACCGATCAGCACAAGGGCATCGAGAACCTCGATGATCTCGCTCGATCCCGCCGCAGGGCCCCCCTCGAGTTCTGTCACAGACGGCAGAAGGAGCGGCCGGGCACCCGCCGAGGCGACAAGCTCGTAGTAGCTCGACCCAATGACGGCGGAAGGTTGGTCAAACGGCCCCCAGGCCGCTTGGGCGGTGTAGGTCGTCAAGCCAACGAGCGGCACCGAAGCGCTCATGGCCGAGGAACATCGATGGTCGAGGGGATCCGCATCGTCGAAGACTACCTAGGGCAGTGGACGGGACCCCATGATCGGCGTAATAGTCAGTCATGGATCTCAACGAACTGACGATGGCCATCGAGGCCGGTCGCATCGACACGGTCATCGTGGCATTCCCCGACCTCCAGGGTCGCCCTGTAGGCAAGAGGATGACCGCTCGCTTCTATCTCGACCACGTTGTCGCTCACGGGATGGAGGCATGCGACTACCTCTTGGGAGTCGACGTCGACATGGATCCGCTGCCCGGGTATGAATTCTCGAACTGGGACCGCGGCTACGGCGATTTTCTCTGCACCGTCGATCCGTCCACCTACCTCGAACTCCCGTGGCAGCCCGGCTCGGCGATGGTGTTGTGTGACCTGACCGACACATCAGGTGCGCCGGTCGAGGTGTCTCCCCGACAGATCCTGCGGCGCCAAATTGAACGGGCCGCTGAACGGGGTCTCACGGTGCAGTGCGCCACCGAACTCGAGTTCTATCTCTTCAAGGAATCATTCGAAGAGGCCTCGGCCCAGGGCTGGCGGGACCTGCACCCTCACATGGACTCCATCGAGGACTACCAACTACTCCAGACCACCCGCGATGAGTACATCTTGCGGCGAATCCGCAATGAGATGCTGGCGGCAGGCCTTCCGGTCGAATCGTCCAAGGGCGAGGCCGGCCGCGGCCAGCACGAGGTCAACCTCACCTACGACACCCCGCTGAGAATGGCCGATCGCCACCTCGTCTTCAAGAACGGCATCAAGGAAATCGCCGCCCAAGAGGGCAGGGCTGCCACCTTCATGGCCAAATGGACCATGGCCGAGGCGGGCTCCTCGTGCCACATTCACACCAGTTTGTGGGATGCGAGCTCTGGCGCTCCCCTCATGGACGACCAAACCCATCCGAGCGGTTTGTCGCTCATCGGCCAGCAGTTCCTTGCCGGTCAGATGCATGCAGCCACTGAACTTGCATGGTGCTTTGCCCCCTATGTGAACTCCTACCGTCGCTATGTGCCAGACAGCTGGGCACCTACAGCGATCGCCTGGGGTCAGGACAATCGCACCTGTGGTTTTCGGATCGTCGGACACGGGGCGGGCAGGCGGATTGAGAACCGGGTCCCCGGAGCGGACGTCAATCCCTACATCGCACTCGCCGCCGCGATCGGTGCGGGTCTCTACGGGATCGAACACGGCCTCTCGCTGGGAGAACCTTTTGAGGGAAACGCCTACGTTGATAGCAGCGTCCCGCGGCTTCCCTCGACCCTCGCTGACGCTCTTGGGGCTCTTGAGCGGGGCTCACTCGCCACTGAAATCTTTGGCGAAACCGTTCATCGCCACTTGACCAACACCGCTCGCCAGGAGTGGGCCAAGGCCAACAGTCACGTCTCGGACTGGGAGCTGGCGCGCAACTTCGAGCGGATCTGATCCTCGGGAACCGGGTGCGACAGTGCCCCGGCACGACGTCCCCGAAGGGCCGTCTACCGGGGCACCGGGCAGATCCGTAGAGCTAGGCCTGGTGAGCGACTTCGATGTCGAAGCTCAGGACAACCTTGTGCGACACCACGAGGCTGCCGTTCTCAAGGGTTCCTTCGAAATTGACGTTGAAGTCACGTCGGTCGATCTCTGCCGTTGCTTCAAAGCCGGCCACCGTCACGCCAGGAGCCATCCCGGGGCCACTTCCGTGATACTCGAGGTCGAACGTGACCTGCTTGGTGATACCGCGCACCGTCAGGTCAGTCACCATCGCGTAGTGGTCGTCTCCCTTCGGGCTAATCGAGGTCGATACCAGGGTCAGTGTTGGGTGGTTCTCGAGGTCCAAGAAGTCAGGGGACTTCAAGTGACCATCACGCATCTCATTGTTGGTGGTGATCGAACCTGCTTGGACGACGGCCGTCACTGTGGATGCCTCGGGGGTCTCGCCAATCTCGACCGAACCCTCGAACTCGGTGAACGAACCGCGCACCTTGGCGGCCATGAGGTGACGGACCGAGAACCCGACCGTCGAGTGGGATGTGTCAACGGCGTAGGTGCCGGGGGCGGGAAGCTGACTCATGTGCATGTTCTCCTGATGTGGTGGGTTTGTCATTACCTGATGATCGCACTTTATCTGCTTCTACAGATACTTGTCAAGCAACTATTGTTTCCGCAAGCAATCTGGTATTCTCTGACCCATGGACGCCGACCACAGACCTTCGGCCACGACCGAGGCCGCACGACTCTGCCCTTCGGTCGTCAATGACGATCGCCTCGTCCTCATGGGCCTCTTGACCGAGGCCACGGCACGGCTCCACCGGGTCGTCGGCGCCGAACTCGAGGAGGCCTGTGGCCTCCCACTCGGGTGGTACGAGGTCCTAGTGAGGATCGTTCGCTCGCCTGCCGGATATCTCACGATGTCTGAAATCGCCAACCAGACCGTCTACACCTCGGGCGGCACCACACGACTGGTCGACCGGATCGAGGAAGCGGGACTCATCCGCAGGACAAATTGTCCGACCGATCGGCGCACCACCTTCGTCGAGCTCACCGCTCACGGAGCAATCGCTCTCGGCGAAGCGACCACTGTCCACCTTGAACATCTCGATCGGCACCTGACGAGCCACCTCTCGGCCGACGAGCGCGATCTCATGATCGCCGTGCTGACCCGCCTCAACGGTGGTCCCACGATCTGCGGCGGCTGATCATCCGGCGCCGTCAAGGCACTGAAGCTCTACGGCGCTCCTGCGCGCGTGATCCAGACCGTGGCCTCTCGATCCTCAAGATCGAGTGAGTGGCCGTCGCCTGATGCGCCTCCACGAATCACCGAGTCCGCTAGTACCTCTGTGCTGAGGCCTTCAAGATCCTCATCGCTGATTTCGTCGAGGCCGTCGATGACCACATCGATCCGATCGGAGAGTTCGAGGCCGGTGGACTTGCGTAGTTCTTGGATCTGACGAATCACATCACGAACGAGGCCTCGGCGGAGGAGATCCTCGTCGAGCGTGAGATCGAGAGCCACCACTTCGCCTCCTTCGCGGGAGACAGCGAATCCTTCTTGGGAGCGGACTCGCAGTTCGAGATCATCGCCACCGAGCTCGATCGGGCCATTCGGAAGTTCGACCGTGATGTTCTGGCCACCCTCGAGAATCTTTGCCGCGCTGGCACCATCGACCGAGGCAAGGGCTGCTTTGAGGTCCTTCACGGCCTCACCGAGTCGAGGACCAACTGCCTTGAAGTTGGGGACGAGTTCGAAGCGCAAGACCTCAGAGAGTTCACCAGCTTCTTCGAGCGCGTCGACGTTCAACTCGTCTTCCACAATTCCAACGGGCGGCTTGGGCGATCCCGGTGGCAGGAAGACAAGCGCACGAGCCAAGGGCTGGCGGACCTTGACGCCTGCTTCGGCCCGAGCAGCTCGTCCAAGCGAGGTCAGCCGCCGAGCGACAGCCATTGACGCCTCGAGGTCGGCGTCAAGCAATGTCGTATCTGGCGTCGGCCAGTCAGCAAGGTGGACTGAGTCGCTCTCGTCGGCACCGGTCAGGCTCCGCCAGAGGTGATCCGCCAAGAAGGGGCAGAACGGTGCCAGAAGCAGCGAAATGGCCGTCAGGACCTCAAGCAGGGTGGCCTGCGCCGCAAGCGAGTCGCTGGCGGGAGCCGAGGCATCTGTCCTCCAGAATCGACGACGTGACCGTCGGACGTACCAGTTCGAAAGGTCGTCGATTAGGGCAGCGATTGGCGTGGCTGATGCAAGAGGCTCGTAGCCCTCGAGTTGTGCGGTGACCTCGACGAGTGTGGCATTGAGCCGAGCCAGGATCCATCGGTCGAGCTCGCTGCGGTCCAGTGGGGCAGGGATGGCTGGGTCAGAGGGATCGAACTCATTGAGCGACGCATACGTGGTGAAGAAGCTGTAGGTGTTCCACAGGGTCCCAAGGACATCGCTCATGGTGGTCTGGATCGCGGGGAGCGAGACTCGGGTCGGCGTCCACGGCGAGCCCTGCGCATACATCCACCAGCGCAGAGCATCGGCGCCCATGGTGTCGAGGATCTCGTAGGGATCGATGATGTTGCCCTGAGACTTCGACATTTTCCGGCCGTCGGCGTCAACGATGTGACCGAGGCACATCACATGGCGATACGGCGCAGCGTCAAAGACGAGGGTGTTCACGGCGAGCAACGAATAGAACCAACCGCGGGTCTGATCAATGGCTTCAGTGATGAAGTCAGCTGGGAACTGAAGTCCTTCAGCCGAGCCCTCGACGTGGGGATACCCCACCTGCGCTGCGGGCATGGAGCCGGAGTCGAACCACGCGTCGATCACCGGAGTCACTCTCGTGGCCGTCGTTGGGGTCCCGGCGGCGGCGCACTCAGGGCATTCGAAGGTCACGGCATCGATCGTTGGCCGATGTGGGTCAATGCCGGAGACGTCGGTCCCAGTGAGGCCGCTCAGCTCAGCCCGGCTCCCCACGCAGGTCAGGTGACCCGCCTCGCACCGCCAGATCGGCAGGGGTGTGCCCCAGTAGCGGTCCCGAGACAGCGCCCAGTCCACGTTGTTCGCCAGCCACTCTCCGAATCGGCCATCTCGGATGTGCTCAGGATGCCAGTCGACCTCTTGGTTCTCCTCGACCATCCTGGCCGCCACCTGGGAGGTGGCGATGTACCAGCTTGGCTTACCCCAGTAGATCAAGACCGTCTTGCAGCGCCAGCAGTGCGGCAGTGCGTGGGTGTAGGCCATACGGCGCACCAGGGAGCCGCGAGCCTCGAGGGCGTCGTTGATCTGGGTATTCGCCTCGCGAACGGCGACCCCCTCGAGCCATGCAACCTCGTCGGTGAAGCACCCATCAGGACCCACCGGATTCACCGTTGCGAGACCGTTAGCCCGGCCGACTTGGCGGTCAACCTCTCCGAAAGCGGGGGCAAGGTGCACCAGTCCGGTGCCGTCTTCTGTGGTCACGTAGTCCGCCCCAACGACGATTCCCGAGACCGAGTTCCCCGGAAGCTGCACATCATCGAAGGGTCGCTGGTAGCCAAGACCCAGGAGTGATGCACCGGTCATCCGTCTGGTGATGACCGCATCGTCACCGAAGACGGAGCCCACGAGGTCCTCCGCGACGATCATCCCATTGACCACCGCGTACGAGAGATCCGGATTCACCGCCACGCCAGTGTTCGACAGCAAGGTCCAAGGCGTTGTGGTCCACACCACAAGGGCCGTCGCGTCGCCCACCACATCGGCATCCGGATCGATCAGGGTGAAGGCGACGAAGGCTGACTCATCGACCTCGTCTTGATACACGTCGGGCTGTCCGAGCTCGTGGCTCGACAGTGAGGTCCCGCAGCGAGGGCAGTACGGGATCACCTTGAGGTCCTCGTAGAGGAGTCCCTTGTCGAAGATGACCTTGAGTTGCCACCACACCGAATCGACGTACTCGGGGGCGAAGGTCCAGTACGCATCGTCGAGGTCTGTCCAGTAGCCGATGCGCTCGGTCAGGGTTCGCCAATCGCCGACGTACCCAAGGACTGACTCCTTACAGAGCCGGGTGAACTCGGCAATGCCGACCTCGTCCTCGATCTGCTTCTTCCCTGAGATGCCGAGGCGTTTCTCGACTTCGACCTCGACGGGGAGACCGTGGGTGTCCCAACCGGCTCGCCGATCGACTCGATGGCCACGCATGGTCTGAAAACGGCAGAAGAGATCCTTGTAGGAACGAGCCCACACGTGGTGCAAGCCAGGGCGGCCGTTAGCGGTCGGAGGCCCCTCATAGAAGACCCATGGATCGGCTCCTTGGCGGTTCGTGATCGACCGCTCGAAGACTTCATGGGTACGCCACCGGTCGAGCTCATCCGCCTCGATCGCGACAAAATCGATCTTCGAACTCACTGGACGGAACACAGCATCTCCTCGGCGCGATGAGTCCACAGCCTACCGAGGTCCGCTGCCGACCTCGATCCATCCGCGATCCACACCTCCTACGATTGGAATGTGTCGTCCCTCCCACTCGTGATCGAGACGGTTCCCCTCGCCTCCCCCGCTGCTCAAGCGATGATCTCCGCCGCTGCTGATGAACTCGATCGGCTTTACGGGCCAGAGACCAACCCGGTCGCTCTTGAGCCCTCGACGTTCGAGGCTCCCCACGGAGCGTTCCTCGTTGGTCGTCGTGACGCGCACCTCGTCGGTGGCGTTGGGATTCGAGCGGTGTCTCAAGAGGCGGTTGAGGTCAAGCGGCTCTGGGTGCGGCCGGACCTGCGGCGATCTGGAATCGGCCTCGCTCTGATGCGAGCGGCGGAATCGGCCGCCATCGACGTCGGGCGAAGCCTCCTGGTCCTTGAGACCGGCCCGCTCCAACCTGGTGCTGCCGCCCTCTATCGAGCAGAGGGATGGGAGCAAGTCGACGAACTTCCGGTGCCGATCAGCGACCACGACGGATCACTCCGCTTCTTCAAACAGCTCCGCTGAGAACCAATCGATCGAGTTCGTCGAGATCAAGATCAGTCAGTGAGTTGAGGATCACGTCGGCGAGAGCGATCTCAGGTCGCTCGCGCTCCCCTGCCTCGGGTACCGCAACGCACACCATCCGGGCGGCCTTTGCCGCCAACACGCCGGCTGGTGCATCTTCAAACACGCAGCACCGTTGCGGCGCCACACCCAGAGCTTTCGCCGCGGTGAGAAAGACGGCCGGGTGGGGTTTGCCGTACTCCTCATCCTCGGCGGAGCAGATTGTCTCGAATTCTCCTGCTAGTTCGATGTGTCCGAGAACAACAGCGATGAGGTCATGAGGGGTCGATGATGCGAGAGCGACTGGTCCCCGCTCAGCCATCGCCAAGACCGTGTCACGCGCCCCGGGGAGGATCATGCCCCGCTCAATCGTCAGTTCCCCGACGCGCTCAACCACCATCGCTGCGACCTGTGCCGGAGACGGCCCGGTCCATGGATGCTTGGCGAACCAGTGATCAATGACCTCGCTCACGAACATCCCCTTGGTCTGGCGGGTGCCTGCCCGGTCAAGTGGGACCCCCAGCCCGCCGAGAATCTCGGACTCGGCAAGGTGCCACAACGGTTCCGAGTCAATGAGCAGCCCGTCCATATCGAAGATGGAGGCCCGAAGCGGTTTGGCCATGACGATCAGACGGGGAGCTGCGCCTCGATGGCCGCCACCAGATCAGCATCACGAGGCTCGACCTGCGGGCGGAATCGGCCGACGATCTTTCCCGAAGGCGAGACCAAGAACTTCTCGAAGTTCCAGGCAACATCGCCTGCTGCACCCTCGGCGTCGGGAGCCTCCGTGAGCTCTGCGTAAATCGGGTGACGGCCTTCCCCATTCACATCGATCTTCTCGAAGAGGGGGAAGGTGACGCCATAGGTCGTGGAGCAGAAGCTCTGGATTTCCTCAGCGGTGCCAGGCTCTTGGCCCATGAACTGATTGCAGGGGAAGCCGATGACCGCGAACCCACGGTCCTCGTAGTACTCGTGGAGCTCCTCGAGGCCTGTGTACTGAGGCGTGAGGCCGCACTTCGATGCCACGTTGACCAGCAGCAGGGCCTTGCCCTCGTAATCCTTGAGCGAAGAGGCCTCGCCGGCGAGTGTATGGATGGGTGCGTCGAAAATACTCATGGCCGAAACCCTATCGCTGGCCACGCCGCACGGTGCTCTCGGTCGCTAGCCTCACAGACACGCTGGAGCAAAGGAGTCGACGATGGGTTCAGCACAGGTCAACGGGGTTCGCCTCGACTACGAGATGTTCGGTGAAGGACGACCCGTGGTGCTCGTCTGCGGAACCGGCCAGCCAGCCGTCACCTGGCAACTGAACATGGTGGCGCCTCTCGTCGCAGCCGGATTTCGAGTCATCACGTTTGACAACCGAGGCGTGGCTCCATCGGAGTCCACCTCGGGGCCCTACACAGTGGGCCTCCTCGCCGAGGATCTCGCCGCCCTGCTTGATCATCTCGATCTCGGTCCAGTGCTCATCGCCGGATTCTCGCTCGGGGCGTTCATTACCCAAGAGCTGTGTTTGCAACGCCCTGACCTTGTCGAGGCCGGGGTCATGATGGGGACCCTCGCTGATCAGCCGGCCATCGGGCGGGCCTGGTGCTCAGCGCAGATCGAGCTCATCGAATCCGGAATCGAGCTGCCCGGCAGTTTCGAAGCCATGCGGACGGCCTACACGATCTTCTCCCCTGGCCGGCTCTTCGACGATGCCTTCATTGGGCCATTCTTGGAACTCATGGCCGCGCATCAGCCAGAGAAAGGACCGGGGGCCGTCGGGCAGTTGCAGGCCGACCTCGCCTATTCGGGCCGCCTTCCCGACCTCGCCGGGATCTCGGTCCCGACCATGGTCATGGCCTTTGAG
>JBAXAR010000020.1:0-24579 GCA_037142475.1 Actinomycetes bacterium | reverse complement strand
CCGTGGCTCACTCGATTCTCGAGCTCGGGTGGAGCACCAGTGCCGAACTGCTCGACCCCGACAGCGGGGTCACCGATCCCGTCCTGCGAGCCCGAATCCGGAGTCGCGCGTTGCTCGTCGAGGTCGGCCAATGGGCGGCGCACCACAGTTGGGCAATGAGCCACGTTGGAGCATCATCGGTCCACGTCATCTTCTACGAGGACCTCGTCGAAGACCCCCGCGGCGAGCTAGAACGACTCGGCGACCACGTCGGCCGCTTCCACGAAACATGGCGGACATGGACGCCCGACCCGGCCAGCATCGCTCGCCCGTCTGCGACCAGCTTCCGCCGAAGTTCAACTGCGAACGCGGCGACGTGGATCGAAACGTGGACCGATCGCTACGACGCAGAGACTCTTGACGAGGCAATGCTCATCCTCGGCGCCTACGGCATGGACCGTCTCTACGCCATGAGTCCGCGGCCCCTCCTCAGCGCGACCGACGCAATCGCCGCCATGGCCTCCGGGCTCGGGCCAGTGGGCACTGAGCGGTAGCGTCGGAATCCATGGAGGTCCTCGCCTACTACCTGCCGCAATATCACCCCATTCCCGAGAACGATGAGTGGTGGGAGCCCGGTTTCACAGAGTGGACGAAGGTCACTGCCGCCGAGCAACTGTTCCGCGGACATGTTCAGCCTCACCTCCCCCGAGACCTCGGCTTTTACGACCTCCGGGTCCCCGAGCTCCGAGCGGCGCAGGCCGACTTGGCCCGAGCGAACGGCATCACCGGGTTCATCTACTGGCACTACTGGCTTGGTGGCCGTCGTCTTCTTGAGCGACCATTCGCTGAGGTCCTCGCGAGCGGTGAGCCGGACCTCCCCTTCTGCCTGGCATGGGCAAACCACTCGTGGGAGCGGCGATGGGGAACAAAGTCCGAGCGCGGGCAGATGCTGCTCGAACAGACCTATCCGGGCCCCGAGGATGACCAAGCTCACTACAACCTGCTTCGCACTGCCTTTGCTGATCCCCGGTACCTGCGAATCGGAGGCAAGCCGGTCTTTTACGTGTTCTCCCCCGGGGAACTTCCCGATCCAGCGGCATTCGTCGAGCGGTGGCAGACCCTGGCCGAGGAGTTCGGCGGCCTATATCTGGTGGCGATGCTGGTTCGCTCTGACTATGCCAATCATGTCGCCGATGGGTTCGACGCCGCCGCCTACGGACGGCTTCCCATCGACGAACACGCCTTCGTTCCACGCGCCCGACGCCTCCTGCAGCGCCGCGGGATTCTGCGCGGACCCGAGCGGCACCCCTACGCCGAGGGATTCCCTGGGGTGCCCCCGGCGACCCTTGGCGGCACGATCATGCCGGTGGTGACGCCGAACTGGGACAACACGCCTCGGCGGGGTCGCGACGGCCTCGTCATCACCGGGGCTACCCCGGAGCGCTTCGCCTCCCAACTCCCCGGAGCGATCGATCTCGCCCGCCAAGCCCCCGACGGTGAGCAGACACTGATCATCCGATCGTGGAACGAATGGGGCGAGGGGAACTATCTCGAACCCGATCAGGAGTTCGGCCACGGCTGGCTCAATGCTCTCCGGCAGTCGCTCGATGACGCCGGTCTTCGATGACACACCCTGCCTCGTGTCGCTGATTCGTCGCGGTCTCGCCGCTGCACGCTGGCACCTGAACCGCCAGATCAGGCCCGTCGCTCGCCACGATGTCCACCACGATCTTGCGAGGGCCGCGTATCTCACCAGCTGGCAGCGCTCCGGGTCCACATGGCTCTCCGAGGTGATCGCCTCTGACCCTCGGACCAGGTTCGTCTTCGAGCCAGCCAACCTTCGCCAGGTCCCACTGATCACCACTGGAGGGGGCGACCGCGATCCCCTCAATCTCGCTGGTCCCGGTGATGATCTCGGCGTCCTTGGCCAGATCTTGCTCGATGCACTCTCAGGCCGTCTCAAAGACCCGTGGACCGAGAAGTTCGACCGGACCCTTTGGGCTACCAGGCGAATCGTCAAGGATGTCGACACCGTCCCGGTGCTGCCGTGGATCGCCGCCGCTGCCCCCGACGTCCCGTTGATTCTCCTCCTCCGCCACCCGATCGCCACTGCCCACTCATTGGTCGACCTTGGCTGGAGCCGGCGATCCTCGGACAGAACGACACTGGGCGACTCGGCCGCTGAAAAAGCCGAAGCCCTGATCGCCGAGGTCGCACGATGGTCGGAGGCCTACTCATGGGCCATTCGCCATGACGCCTGCGACAAGGTACTGATCCTCACCTACGAGGCGACCGTGAGGGACCCGAGGCGACAATTGGATCTCATCAGAGACCATCTTCAGCGCTCGGGGCAGGCCTGGGCCAACTGGACTCCCAATGAGGCAAGGTTCGCCGATCCCTCCTCAACGACGTATCGCCGAGACCAAGCCTCCTCAGCGGAATGGATCGACTCTTGGTCGGCGCACTACGACGACGTGACGATTGAACGGGCTATGGCGGCTGTCGCTGACCATGGCCTCAATGTCGTCTACGACCGTGGCCCCGAGCCGCTTCTCGCCGATGCCGCAATTCGCGATGCCGTCAGGGCATCACGACAACCCACCCGAGACCAACCCAGCCACGAAGAGGAACTATGAGCCCCGATGACCTCGCCGAGGACCCCATTGCCCTGAGTACCGACGGTGCGGTCACCACCTTGTGGCTGAACCGACCGGCGAAGCGCAACGCCGTGACCTACGAGATGTGGGCGGAGTTTCCGGACCGCCTCGCCCAGGTGGCAGCCACGTCGGCCCGAGTCCTCATCGTGCGCGGCGTCGGTGGACACTTCTGCGCCGGTGCTGATATCACTGGCCTCGGCAGCCGACTTGCTGATGCCGGAACGCCCGGAGGATATCGAGAAGTGAATGCGGCCGCCGAAGCGGCCCTGACGAACTTCCCTCTTCCGACCATCGCCGTGATCGAAGGGAACTGCATCGGGGGTGGCTGGCAGATCGCCTCGGCCTGCGACCTCCGCATCGCCCAACGTGGGGTCCTCCTCGGCATCACGCCCGCCAAACTCGGTATTACCTACCCCAAAGAGGCCATTCGGCGGACCGTGGCACTCGTCGGCCCGTCGGCCACGAAGCGGCTGCTCTACACCGCCGAATTGATCGACGGTGACGAAGCGCTGCGACTGGGATTCCTCGACGATCTGGTGGCCGACGGTGACCTCGACGATGCCGTGTCAGCCCTGTGCCGAACCCTCTCGGAACGTTCCCTGCTCACCCAGCTGGCCACCAAGGCCACCGTGAATGCCCTCGTCGACTCCGATCCCAACCTGGCGGCGACGGTCGCCTCCTTTGAGAAAATCGCCACTGATTCTGTTGACCTCGCCGAGGGCTTGGCCTCGTTCGCCGAGCGCCGCTCCGCCGTGTTTACCTGGCGGCCAGAGTCAACCTGAGCGGCCAGCGAAACGCTCGACAATCTCGTTGAGCGCTCCATCGTGGACCACCTCAGCGAAACGTTGCTCGAGATGCGCTCGGCCGGCCGCCCGGATCGCCTCCAGTCGGTCGTCACGAGGCAGACCAGCAACGAGTTCCGCAATGGCCATAGGACTCTCGCCGATCAGGAGATCCTCGCCGTCGATACCACCGGTGGTGGCTGCCGATGCTGGGGTGGTCACCACCACGCAGCGTGACCCCCACCCCTGAATAATCCCGTTCTTGACGCCGATCGCCTCGAATGCGGGGACGACGGTCGCCACCGCCGAGCGGTACAGGGGCCGCGGGTCCTCCATGGGCCCATCAAGGATGACCTGAGGTGATTCCCGCTCCTTGAGAGACGGGTGATGACCGGTAGCTGAGACCGCTCGAATCCGGAGTCCCTCTGGCCATCCGCGCTCAGTGAGCGCATCAAGAATCGCCACAAGACCCTCAACATTGCGTTCGAGTTGGAAGTTTCCAATCGTCACGACATCGAAGGGTCCAGCGGTGGCGTCACGCGGTCCCTCTGAAGCCCAGTAGCCAGTGTCGATGCCCTGTGGCGCCACCACAACAGGGCTGGCAAATCGCTGCTCCGCCCAGGCCACCTCCGCAGGGCCGATGACCGTGACGAGGGGCAGACCCGATGCGGCCCGTCGACGGAGCTGATCCAAGCTCGAGCCGATCATCCGGCCGAGCCGGCTCCCGACGGGGCTTGGAGCGGGCGAGGCGGGTTCTTCGGCAAACAAGACAGTCGGCGCCAGATCACGGACCGCTCGAACAACCTCGACCCGGCGGTAGGTCAGGGACAACACGACGTCGGGCTCGAGAGCCTTGACCGTGGCACGGAGTCGACGCTCCAGAGGGTCAAGACCAAGGCGACCGAGCATCAGGCGAAGCACACGCACGAGCCGATCAGAGCGCGGTGATCGACGATCGAATCCCGCCGGTTCAACAAGGGGGAGGTCAACGCCGGGCAGGACCGATCGTTCGTCTGGCGCAAGTCCGATCACCGTCACGTCATGGTTCTGGCGAAGAGCGCGGATGATGAGTTGATTTCGATTCACGAAACCATCGGCGAGCGGAGCGTCGACCTCGCACAGCGTGATGACACAGAGGCGACTCACCGGCGCAGGCGAACCGCTCGAAGGAGGGAGATCGTCAGGACTCCGGGGATGCCAAGGACGAGCACCCACCACGATCCGGTCATGCCCGAGATCAGGCCTGCCACGCCCAACACCACGGCGACACCGATGGCCAAGACCCAATCATCGCCGACGAAGAAATCCCAGAGCCCGGAGGCGAACCGGCTGGCGAGCCCCTTCTGGCGCTTCTCGGTCACGCCATCACCGGGATCCGCACCCGCAAGGTCGCCACTGAGATCCCTGTCACCAGCGAGGTCCAGGCAATAACTCCAAGGAGGGCGAGATCACCACCAGGCCAGGCGGCACCGACACCCTCGCCGGCCCAGTACATGCCGAACGACGTGAGCATGATTCCCACCACCATCTTGAGCGAGTTCTCTGGCACTCGAGCCAGGGGTCGATGGAGAGCCAACCCGGCAATGACCACCACGATCACCGCAGCGAGAGCGCCGAGCGCTGCCACGCCCACTCGATGCTGGGTGGCGCCAAAGGTCACGACGATGAAGGCCACCTCAAGGCCCTCGAGGAGCACACCCTTGAAGGCCACGGCGAAACCCGCCCCATCGATGCGGTCAGCCCGACTCGTCGCGTCACCAAGAGCAGCGACCTCATCGGCAAAAATTTGCGCTTCGTCATGCTGGGCTTTGTGTCCGCTCGCCCGGAGAATGGCTTTTCGAAGCCACTGCAGGCCGAACACCAGCAAGAGCGCACCGATCGCCAGGCGGAGCACCGGCAGCGGCAGCTTTGAGAGCAAGGGACCCAAGACAACAATGATCGCCAGAAGGCTCACCAATGCCGTCATCGTCGCCGTCATTGCAGTGCGCCAGCCCTTGGTCACCCCGACCGCGAGAACGATGGTGAGCGCCTCGACCATCTCGACCAAGCTGGCGGCGAAACTCGACGCAATCAGGAGCAGGGTCCGCACCTCCCCATGGTGCCACAGCCCCTCGCTCGTGCTGGCCGCTGTCGGCCCTCCAGCAAGGCCGAAATCCACAATTCTGCACAGGACGAGTCGTAGTGTCAAAGATGACGTACCTACTGCAAAGGAGCAGCACATGGCATTCGGAAAGAAATTGGGAGCTGAGTTCTTAGGCACGGCCATCTTGGTCTTCTTTGCCTGTGGGGTCGCCACCTTGAGCTTCGGTAAGGGGTTCAACTTCAGCAACGGCATCGTCGCTGCTGGCGTCGTCGCTACTTCATTGGCCTTCGGCCTCGTCCTGCTTGGCCTCATCTACACGATCGGGTCAGTCTCGGGCTGCCACGTCAACCCAGCCGTGACCATCGGAGCGCTCGTTGCAGGGCGGATCTCGATCGTCGAGGCAATTGGCTACTGGGTCGCTCAGTTTGCCGGTGGCATCGCCGGGGCACTCCTGCTCTGGAGCGTGTTCAGCGGATCACCGCTGTACCGCCGCCAGATCACCGGTCTCGGTGCTGACGGGTACGGAGCGAACTCGATGACCAGGATCGACATGGGTCACGCCTTCTTGGTCGAGGTCATTCTCACCGCCGTGTTCATCTTTGTGATCCTTGCGGTGACCTCCAAGGTCGGCAACGCGGTGACCGCCGGGGTGGCCATCGGCCTCACCCTGACCTTTGTCCACCTCGTGGGCATCCCACTGACCGGGACCTCGGTGAACCCGGCTCGAAGCTTCGGGCCGGCACTGGTGGTCGGTGGTTCCGCCCTGCACCAGGTCTGGCTCTTCATCGTGGCCCCATTGGTCGGAGGCATCGTCGGTGCCCTCGCCCACATCGGGATCTTCGGACGCAACAGTGCAGAAGAGGCGCCAGCCGCCGCCTAAGCGGCGGATGGCTCTCGAGCCATCAGATTCGACAAGGGCGCCGACGACCAGTCGGCGCCCTTGTCGCGTGCCGGGTCGGTAAAGATAGGCCGATGCCTACCAGCCTTTCCTCTGCTGACCTCTCGCTGCGCTTGTCGAGAGTCGAATCCGAAGAGCGGCTCCTGCGAGCCCAACGGCGACTTCTCCACCTCCGCCTAATGAGCGGCGGTCTGGTCGGAGACGGTCGACTCGGTCCGCCGCTCCTCGTCCTGACCGAAGGCTGGGACGCCTCAGGCAAGGGAGGGGCGATTCGGCGGATCGTCGCGCCTCTCGATCCCCGCCACGTGACCGTGGCCCCGTTTGCGGCTCCCACACCCAGGGAACTCCGACACCACTTCATGTGGCGGTTTTTTCCCTCGCTGCCAGGGTGGGGAGGGATGACGGTCCTTGATCGCTCCTGGTACGGGCGGGTGCTCGTCGAGCGTGTCGAAGGCCTCATCGACGAGGCAACGTGGACACGGGCCTACGACGAGATCAACAGCTTCGAACGGAGCTTGGCTGACGAGGGCATGGTCATTGTGAAACTGTTCCTCCACATCTCTGACGATGAGCAACTCCGGCGATTCGAGGCCCGGCGCGACGACCCCCTCAAGTCGTGGAAACTCACCGATGAGGACTGGCGCAATCGTGCCCAACGTCCGGCCTACGAAGGCGCCATCGAAGACATGCTGCAGCGGACCGATACCGGATCAGCTCCATGGACAGTGATCCCCGCTGAGTCAAAGCATCTCGCCCGAGTGGCTGCCATCGAGCAGGTGATCCACCAGTTCGAGGCAGGCATGACTGCCGCCGGAATCGAGCCGCCACCCTCTGAGGGCAAGGACTTCGGAGCCTGACCTCGGGGCCCTGCGCTGGCACAGCGCCCCGGTGGGTGCGAGAGTATCGAGGTGACTTCCCCCTCCCGTTACGGCATCACCATCCCCTTCGACGGCGTGACCCTGCCGGATCATCGCCAGTGGTTCTCCACGCTCGCGGACCTTGGCTACAGCGACGTCTGGTCAGCCGAGGTAGACGGCACCGACGGGTTCACACCACTCACCTTGGCCGCAGCGTGGGAACCCCGCCTGCAGCTCGGCGTTGCCATCGCCCCTGCCTATACCCGAGGCCCGGCGCTCCTGGCCCAGACCATTGCGTCTCTTGCCGAGGTCGCACCCGGTCGCTTCACCTTCGGTCTCGGCGCCTCGAGCCCCGTGATCGTGGATCGGTGGAACGGCATCCCCTACGTCCAGCCATTCCAAAAGACGCGGGATACCCTTCGCTTTCTCAAGGCCGCCCTCGCTGGAGAAAAGGTCGATCACGAGTACGAGACCTTCCGGGTTCGCGGGTTCCGCCTCGCCCGGCCGGTCGAGGTCCCGCCCAAGATCTTCCTCGCCGCACTTCGGCCCGGCATGCTCCGCCTGGCGGGTACTGAAGCCGACGGGGTGATCCTCAACTGGCTCAGCGCCACCGACGTGACCACTGTGCTCAATGAGACCGGCGGCGACACTGAAGTTGCCGCTCGGCTCTTCGTTCTGCCCACCGAGGACGCCGATCTGGCGCGGATGGTCGGTCGCCGCATGATCACGGCGTACCTCAACGTCGATGCCTACGCCGCCTTCCACCGCTGGCTCGGACGTGGACCAGCACTCGAGCCGATGTGGGAGGCGTGGGCCGCCGGAGACCGCAAGCGCGCCCTCGAGGTCATCCCCGACGAGATCGTCGACGAACTCATCATCCACGGCTCTTACGCCGAGTGTCGTGACCACATCGGTCGTTACATGGCCGCCGGTGTCGATATCCCCGCCTTGGCTGTCATCCCCTTCGGCGTCGACCTCGCCGAAGCGGTCCGCGAATTGAGTCCCTCGGCGATGGGTTGAGGGACAGCCCTCACTCATAGGCTTCCGCCATGGAACATCGAGTAGATCCCGGATCGCAACAACCGTCAGGTCCAACTGGCATCGCTCGAGTCGTCGATTCGGCGCTCGAGGCCACCATCGCTGCGAGCTTCACTCGGATCGGACCAGTCCTGCGGCGTCGACTTGGGAAATGGGAGACGCCCTCCCCCACTCCTGGTCGTGTCGTGGTGATCACCGGCGCCACCTCCGGTCTTGGTCGAGAAGCCGCTCGCGAGTTGGCCACCTTGGGCTGCACCGTGGTCGCCATCGGGCGAGACGCACAACGTCTCGAAGAGGTTGGGGGCGAAATTGCCGACGCTGGAGGCGTGGCCATCCTCGAGCGGGCAGACCTCGCTGATCTCGATGACACCAGAGCCCTTGCCGAGCGCCTCGCGGGTCACGTTGATCGGATTGATGTTCTGATCCACAACGCCGGCGCACTGCTCAACGAGTACCAGACCGGCCGCCAGGGTCACGAAGTGACGGTCACGGTCCATGTCCTCAGCCCGTACCTCCTCACCGAGTTGCTCCGACCACTACTCGACGCTGCAGATCGAGCGAAGGTGATCACCATGACATCCGGTGGCATGTATTCCGAGGCCTTTGACCTCAGGACGCTCGAAATGTCCGCCGAGCGCTATCGAGGCTCAGTGGCCTACGCCCGGGCCAAGCGAGCTCAAGTCGTCTTGACCGCCGCGTGGCAGCGCCGCCAGCCTGACGCCACGATTGACTTTCATCTCGTGCACCCAGGGTGGGCAGCAACGCCAGGCGTGGCTTCATCGCTCCCCCGATTTGACTCCATCCTCGGCCCGCTTCTTCGGACCCCCAGAGAAGGCGTCGACACGCTGGTCTGGCTCGCCACCGGCGACTCCGGGAGTCCTCCCGGCGGGCACCTGTGGCTGGACCGGCGAGAGCGATCCTTCTTTCGACTCCCCAAGACCAAGGTCGACAAGCCGACGTTGGAGGCACAAGGCGATGCCCTGATCAGTTGGCTCACCGAGGTCACGGCGCCGAGCACCTAACCCGGGCGAGTGCTAATCAAGGGGTATGGACTTCCGCATCGACAGAGTCACCGATCTCGCCGCAAAGGTTCGCACCGGTGAGGTATCCGCCACTGAGCTCACCACGCACAGTCTCGAGCGCATCGCTTCGCTGAACGACTCGATCAACGCGTTCGTGGCGGTTAATGAGGCCCACGCGCTCGAGCAGGCGGCAGCCATTGACCAGCTGGTGGCTGCTGGCGGCGACCCCGGCCCACTCGCCGGAATTCCCATTGGGGTCAAGGATCTCGAGGACGCTGCTGGATTCCAGACGACCCAGGGCTCACCCTTACTTTCCGACGTCGCGGTCGCCACGTCGGACTCGGTTCTCGTAGCCCGCCTTCGTCAAGCGGGATGTGTCGTGGTGGGAAAGACCAACACCCCCGAGTTCGGCTGGACCTCACGAACGGACAACGCCCTTCACGGACTCACCCGTAACCCTTGGAATCTCGATCACTCCCCCGGTGGTTCATCCGGTGGAACCGCTGCAGCCATCGCCGCAGGCATGGTTCCGCTTGGCACAGGCTCCGATGGAGGCGGATCGATCCGGATTCCCTCGGCCGCCTGTGGACTCAGTGGAATGAAGACGTCCTTCGGCCGAGTCCCCAACGGAGGCCCCCACGCCCCAGGGTGGCTTGAGTTGAGCTCGAAAGGTCCGATGGCACGTTCAATCTTCGATGTCGCGGCTGCTCTCGAGGTGGTCATCGGTCCTGACCCAAGCGATCTTGGCTCGCTCCCCAAGCCCGAGGCGTCCTACCTCGATGCCATGATCGAGCCTCGCCTGCCCGCACGCGTTGGCTGGTCCCCGGACCTTGGCTACGCACCCGTTGATCGCGAAGTCCTCGCTGCGTGTGAGTCGGCGCTGGCCAAACTCGACGATCTCGGTGTCGAGGTCGTTGAGATCTCCGGCCCCTTTGACGAGGACTGTGTCGATTCGTGGCTCACCATCGTCGGATCGTGCCTCGCACGTTCGATGGCCCACCTCGCCGATGATGAGCGCTACGAGAAGACCGACCCCATCTTGCGGATGATCGTCGACGGAGGGGCCGGGAGCGGCGGGATCGATCTCGTACGTGCTCTTGATGAGGCCCACCTCCTCAATCTTCGCCTCGTCGAGATGTTCCACAATGTCCGACTCCTGCTGACCCCCACCATGGCCGGTGTCGTCCCTCCATCAGCCCTTGGCGGACTCGGGCTCATCAACGGCGAAACGGACGTGAACTGGGTTCGGATGACGTATCCCTTCAACATGACTCGCTCGCCCGCCTCAAGCGTGTGTGTCGGCATGGCCTCGAGTGGCGTGCCGATCGGCATGCAGGTGGTCGGGCCGCAGCATGCTGATCTCGCCGTCCTGCGGGCCACCGGAGCGCTCGAGCTGGCAATCGGCTTCAGTGATGTGGCGGCGATCGGATGACGGTCTCGCATCCTGGGTCTGCTCTCGCCGAACAGCTCCTCGACCCTGAGCTCCACTTGGGTGATCCCTACGACCTCTATCGCCGCCTCCGCTCCGAGAGCCCGGTGCTCTGGTGCGAATCAAGGGGCTTCTGGGCCCTGACGGGCCACCGAGTCGTGAGCGAAGTCAGTGTCGATCCTGGACGGTTCCGTTCCGGCTCAGGGATCCTCCTCGACGAGATCGGCCATTCCTACGACACGCCGCCGACGATGATGCACACCGACCCACCGGCTCACACCCGCTACCGACGGCTTGTTCAGCCGAGTTTCAAGCCAACCTCAGTACGTCCCCTCGAAGAGACGATTCGAGCAATGGCCGTCACGCTGGCTGACCAGCTTCCCAATGGTGAGGCGGTCGACATTGTCTCAACCCTGGCGGTGCCCTATCCGCTTCAGGTGATCTGCGCCCTCCTCGGAACCGACACCGAGCGCTGGCCCACCTTCTTCGAATGGTCCGAAGCTGCCATTCCGGGTGCGGGGAACTTCACCGACGAGGAACGAGGTCTGAGCCAGATCGCTATGTGGGAGTACCTCATCGGTCTGGCGGCAGATCGGCGAGCGAACCCGACCGACGACGTTGCGTCTCAATTGGCCACCGCCACCATTGAGGGTGAAGAACTCTCCGAGGCCGAGTTGGCGATGTTTCTGATCCAGCTCTTGGTCGCAGGCAACGAGACGACGAGGAATCTGATCTCAGGAGGTCTCGTCGCCCTTGCCGAGAACCCTGAACAGCTCGAGATCATCAAGGCCGATCGTTCCGCGATCCCCCTGGCTGTCGAAGAGCTGCTCCGATGGACGGCCCCTGTGATCTCGTTCATGCGCACTGCCACGACCGATACCACGCTCCATGGCCAGGCCATTGCCAAGGGTGACCCGGTCCTCATGATCTATGCGGCGGCCAACCGGGACCCTGAGGTCTTCGGCCCCACCGCCGAGCACCTTGATGTCACCCGAGACCCCAACCCGCATTTGAGCCTCGGCTTCGGCACCCACTTCTGTCTCGGAGCGCCGTTGGCCCGTCTCGAGGCAAGGATCATCCTCGAGGAGATTCTCGATCGGTTCACCTCGATCGAACTCGCCGGTTCTGTGTCTCGGAGCCCAAGTTCGATCATCGCTGGCACCACAGAGGCACACCTGCGATTCATCTGATCTCGACACAGCCACTGATCGGGCCGGAGCCTGATCAGTGGCTACGCCTCGAGGTCAGGCGCCCTGGTCGGCGGTGAGCATCTCGAGCATCTCGGCGAACTTGGCTTTGGCTGCGGCCTGTCGAGTCGGGATGTGCTCGGTGGGGGTCTCACTTGCTTGGTATCGCTTCAAGGCGGAGCGAGCAACCGTCTGGCGGTGAACCTCGTCGGGGCCGTCATAGATCCGAGCGGCTCTGGCGGCGCGGTACATCGCCTCGAGTGGCATGTCGGAGGAATAACCCAGCGATCCGTGAGTCTGGAGTGAACGGTCGATCACGTTGTAGAGCACCTGTGCGCCGTAGTACTTGATCATGGCGATCTCGACTCGTGAGGCGGAGGCGCCGACCTTGTCCATCTTCCACGCGGCCTGCAGTGTCATGAGGCGAGCCGCATGCATCTCGGCCATCGAGTCGGCGATCCAGTTCTGGATGGTCTGCTTCTCCGCCAGCAGCGACTTGTGGGTGTAGCGAGACAGGGCCCGCTCACACATCATGTCGAAGGCCCGCTGGGACTGGCCGAGCCAGCGCATGCAGTGGTGGATCCGACCGGGCCCGAGGCGAGCCTGGGCGAGAGCGAAACCTGCACCTTCGTCACCAACGAGGTTGTTGTAGGGCACACGCACCGACTCGTAGAGAACCTCGGCGTGGTTGCCGAACTTGCCGTAGACCACAGACGGGTCATCCATGGAGCCGACGTCGCGCAGGATCGTCAGTCCGGGGGTGTCGACCGGCACGATGATCATCGAGGAGCCCTGATACGGGTGAACGTCAGGGTTGGTCACCGCCATGACGATCAGGAAGTTCGCCACCGAGCCGTTGGTCGTGTACCACTTGCGACCATCGATGACCCACTCGTCACCGTCTCGGACTGCCCTCGTGGAGAGCAACGTCGGATCCGAACCCGCGGTGTTGGGCTCGGTCATCGAGAAGCCGCTGCGAAGCGTCCCATTCAGAAGCGGCTCAAGCCACTTGGTCCGATGGTCGTCCCGATCAGCCATCTCGATGCCGACGGCCAGGAGTTCGGCATTGCCGGAATCAGGAGCGTTGTTCCCGAAGACCAGTGGCGCGTAGGGGCTCTGCCCGAGAATCTCATGCATCAGGCCGAGCTTGACCTGCCCGAAGCCGCCACCACCAAGCTCGGTGGGGAGGTGGGCCGCCCACAGCCCTCGTTGCTTGACCTGCTCTTGGAGTGGCTTGATCACGGCCGCCACTTGGTCGTAGGAAAGCTCAAGAGTTTCGATCGGAAAGATCTCGTCACGGACGAATCCGCGCATCCACTCAAGCTTCTCTTCGAACTCTGGTTCGGTCTCGAAGTCCCAGGCCATGTGGCCTCCTCATCATCAGGCCCGCTCGGGCCGCTACCGTGTGGCTGTGCCGAACGACGCAGCCTCCACTCCTATCAGTAGCACGATCACGCTCCGGCGGACCACACCGCCGAGTGCGCGAGCCCTCCTTCCTGAGGAGCGATCAATCATTCGAGCCGCCGAAGTGGCCCTGCTGGACGAGCGCCGCACCCTGACGCCCGATGAGCTCGCCGCCCTGGTCGCCCTCGATCCCGCCGCCACCGCAGCCCTCGCTGCCCTCGCCCACGAGGTCCGGCTCGAGTGGTGTGGTCCCGAAGTAGAGATCGAAGGGATCCTGTCGGCCAAGACTGGTGGCTGCCCGGAGGACTGCCACTTCTGCTCGCAGAGCTCCCGCTTCGAGACACCCGTCAAAGCGACGCCGTTCCTTGACACCGACGAAGTGATCACCGCTGCGAAGGAAACCGCAGCCCTCGGGGCGAGCGAGTTCTGCATTGTGCTGGCGGTGCGCGGTCCCGACGAAAAGACCATGGGTCGGATTCTCGAGCTCGTCCCCGTGGTCCAAGAGGCAACTGGATTGAACGTGGCGATCAGCGCGGGGATCCTCGACGCCGACCAGGCGCAGCGCTTGGCTGCCGGAGGCGTGCACCGCTACAACCACAACCTCGAGACTTCCCGATCGTTCTTCCCCTCGATCGTCACGACGCACACCTACGACGAGCGACTCGACACCTGCGAACTCGTCCGTTCCAACGGGATGGAATTGTGCTGTGGCGTCCTGCTCGGCATGGGTGAGACCGATGAGCAGCGCCTCGAGCTCCTCGTTGACCTCCAGCGCCTCGAGCCTCAGGAGGTCCCTCTCAACTTCTTGAACCCGCGCCCCGGGACCCCACTCGGGGACCGACCCACCGTCGAGCCCCTCGAGGCGATTCGGTGGATCGCTCTGTTCCGCCTTGCCCTCCCCTCGACCATCCTCCGCTTCGCTGGAGGCCGAGAGGTCACCTTGCGCGAACTGCAAATCCTCGGGATGACCGCAGGCATCAACGCTCTGATCGTTGGGAACTACTTGACCACACTCGGTCGGTCACCTGACGAAGATCTTCAGATGCTCTCGGATCTTGAGATGCCGATCGGGGCGCTCAGCGCCGTTCTGTGATGGACGGGCACCGCTTCTGCACCGGCTGTGGCCGAGAGGATCCTGCCTGCCCGGGGTGCAACCAAAACGACCCTCCCCACTACTGTCCCGAGTGCGGTGCATGGATGGCGGTTCTGGTCACCCCAACAGGGTGGAGCGCACGGTGTCGAGACCATGGTGAAGTCGAACACGGCACCGGCGTGAGTACGTCGGGGCTTCTTGACTGATCCGAGCGCTTGTTTCTGTTTTCTTCGAGACCGCTGATGATGGGGTTTTCGCACCGGTAGAACGTGGCATCGATGCTTCGTCTCCCTTTCCCGAGAGGGACCTCGACTCCGACGCCACGCCATGGCCGTTCCACTCGAACGACGCCTGGTGGAGCGGGTGCCGAACGCTGAGCGAGCCCTCCCGCGTAGTCGGTCGTGAGGCCTCGAACATCGGCGACTCGCTACGCGCTGGCAGGCCGAGGCGCCCTGGGCATCGATCTCCGAAATCGCCTCGGTGTCGCCGTTGGTCCGGGTATGAAGTCAGGCTTGAGGCGTCTCGCCCTGCAGACGCTCCGAGAGACTCGGCACTTCCTCTGGGGTGCAGAAGATCTCGAAACCATCGATGGATTTCAACCAGTGCCTGTTGCGGCGGTGAAGATCTGACGTCGAGTCGAATCGATTCAGAACAACGACGATCTCGAGAGTGGGAGCGTTGGCCCTCAGCGCATCGACACACAGCCGGACGGTCGAGATGGTGCCAAGACCAGCGTCGGCAACGAGGACGACCAGATCTGGTTTCACCACCCCGATGACGTCGAGACAGTCGCCGTCGGCTGCTTGAGGGCTGCGGAGACCCCCGGCCGTCTCGATGAGAGCCATATCGACGCCTTCGATCCACGGAGCCATGTCGCAGAGCTCTGCGATGGTGGGAGGTTGAACACCAAGCGCTTCAGCAGCCATAGGCGGAGCCATGGCCACCGGAAAGGTCAACGCAGCAGGACAGACGATCTCAGGATCCTCCCCCGTTGCCCGAGCGAGCACCGCAGCATCGAACCCTGCGGGGTCATCGGTCGCTTCGTGTGACTGAGCGAGCTTTCGAGCTGACACCTTCAGCCCTGCGGTGCGCAGTGATCCGAGCACCTCGGCGGAGACCCATGTCTTGCCGACCTCAGTCCCGGTTCCGACGACAACGGCGATCCTTGTGGGGCGATGAACCATGGAGACATCAAACACCAGGACCACCGACGGATCCAGACGAGGGATGATCCTGCTAGAAGTGAGATTGCATCTCGCCGACCTAGGAGGCCTCATGATCACCATTGGCGTCATTGACACCATGTTCGCCCGCTACAACATGGGTGCCGCTGCTCTTGAGGAACTCGCGAGTTGTGAGGGCTACGGCGAGACCTTCACCGTCTTGAGAAGAACCGTTCCTGGGTTCAAGGATCTGGCCGTCGCCGCCGTCAACACCATCGAGAAGGACGGAGCATCGATCGTGGTGGCCTGCGGCATGCCTGGCAGCGCTGATATCGACAAGGTCTGTGCCCACGAAGCGAGCCAGGGCATCATGCAGGCGCAGTTGATGACCCGCACCCCCATCCTCGAAGTCTTCGTCTACGAAGATGAGGCCGATGACGACGCGACGCTGGCATCAGTTTTCGAGAACCGGACGAAGGATCACGCCAGGAACGCCTACTGGATGCTCTTCGATCCCGACCAGCTTGTGGCCCGTGCCGGAAAGGGCATTCGCCAGGGCTTCGGAAACGCAGGGGCTATCGAGCGCTGAGGAGTTTGAGCCGTCAGGTCGTCGACGCGACGGTCTGAGGTGACGCCTCAAGATCACGGGGAAGGCCAAGCACCCTCTCGGCGATGATGTTGCGCTGAACCACAGAAGTGCCGCCTCCGACGGTGAGCGCCGGCGAGTAGAGAAATCCGTGAGACCAGACACGCTCTGGAGTACCCGGTGCCTGCTCGAGCATTCCTTCCGCACCAGCTCGATCCACCGCCAGATTCATCGCCGCCTGACCAAGGTCATCGGCAAGGGCTTTGCGGACTGAGGCCTCGGGCCCGGGTGTCCTCCCTGTGACCGCAGCGGCCACCAAGCGAAGCTTCAGCGCTCGGATCACCTCGGCGCGAACCCAAAGACGTACGACGCGATCGCGCATCACCGGGTCATCAAGGCGACCTGACGCTCGGATCTCGCCGAGGAGATCATCAAATGTTGGGCCCATCCCCCAGAGAAGGCCTTCGCCTGAGAGCGACACGCGTTCGTTGGCCAATGTCACCTTGGCCAAACGCCAGCCGTCATTGGCTTCCCCGATGAGGCAGTCAGCGGGGATGCGAACCTCGTCGAGAAACACTTCGTTAAAGGCATGGTCGCCCGTCATGTCCACCAAGGGGCGAATCTCGATCCCGGGAAGATCCATCGGACAAACGAAATACGAAATGCCGTGATGGCGCTCGGCCTCGAGGTCGGTGCGAGCCAGCAAGATTCCGAATCGGGCGACATGGGCATAGCTCGTCCAGACCTTCTGGCCTGAAACGACCCACTCGTCGCCATCACGAATCGCCCTCGTGCTCAGCGCCGAGAGATCGGAGCCGGCTCCAGGCTCGCTGAACAACTGACACCAGAAGTCCTCACCAGAGAGCAATCGGGGCAGCCACCGCTGCTTCTGCTCTTCGGTTCCGGCCGCCAAAATTGTCGGCCCGGCCCAGCCGATACCAATGGGGTTGATCGGGCGGCGGACACCGGCATGGCGAAGCGCCTCGTCGATTTCCAGCTGCTCCGATGGCTCAGCTCCGAGCCCCCACGGCGCTGGCCAGTGCGGAACGACGTAGCCGGCTTCGGCAAGCTCGGCCCCGCTTGGGTTCGAATGGTCGGCCAGCCATGCGTTGATTCTCGAAGGGGCGATCTGCGTCGTGTCATGGGTCACGGTCCTAGCGTAGGCTCACCGCCGCAGGCGACGAATGGGGGCGTTCGTGACAAGTTGGAACTACGCAGAGGTCTGGGAAGCAATCGCAGGCGTCCAGCCAGAGGCAACGGCAATCGTCCAGGGCGACCGGCGAGTGAGTTGGGGGGACTTCGAGCAGCGAGCACGCGGCATTGCTGCGTGGCTGCTGTCGCTCGGGACCGCCCACCAAGACAAAGTCGCGCTGTACCTGTACAACGCCCCTGAATACCTTGAGGCGGTCTTTGGAGCCTTGCGCATCGGTCTCGTTCCGGTGAACACCAACTATCGCTACGGCGACGAAGAACTGCTCTACCTCTGGGACAACGCCGATGCAGCGGCCGTCGTGTTCCACGGAACCTTCAGCGACCGGATTGAGACCATCCGGACAAAGGCGCCCAAGGTCAAGGGATGGCTTTGGGTCGACGATGGCTCGGGGCCCTGTCCGGCTTGGGCCACGCCCTTCGAGGAGGCCGCCACCGCTACCGTCAGCGAGCTGTCGATGCCTTGGGAGCGCACACCTGATGATCTGATCATGCTGTACACCGGGGGCACCACTGGGATGCCCAAGGGCGTGATGTGGCGCCAGGACGACCTGTTCGCTCGTCTGAACCCCGCCGGCTTCCGGCGCTGGGATGCCGAGCGAGGGGTCGAGGGTGTGGTCGAGGCGATCCGTGCGGAAGGCCCGGGTCTCGCACTCCTGCCCGCCTGTCCACTGATGCACGGGACTGGAATGTTTACCGCTATCGAGACCCTCGCCGAGGGTGGCCGAGTCGTCCTTCTGACCAACCGTCGCTACATGGCCTCGGAATTGGCTGCCACCATCGACGCCGAGGGCGTCAACGTCGCGGTCATCGTCGGCGACCCCTTCGCCCGACCTCTGCTCGAGGAAATCCAGATCGACCCAGCACGTTTCGAACTCTCCTCGCTTGTCGCGATGATGTCCTCAGGGGCGATGTGGAGCGAGGAGATCAAGCGAGGCCTCCTCGCCCACCACGCGGGCATGGTCCTGATCGACGCATTCTCCTCATCCGAGGCACTCGGCATGGGAAGTTCCGTCTCCGCCGCCGGTAACGAGAAGGGCACTGGGCAGTTCACGCTGGGCCCGGAAGTCCGAGTGCTGACCGAGGATGGACGCGACGTCGAGGCCGGATCCGACGAGATTGGAGTTCTGGCTCTCGGAGGCCGGAACCCGCTTGGGTATTACAAGGACGAGGCCAAGAGCGCAGCGACCTTCCGGATCATCGACGGCGAACGGTTTAGCGTTCCGGGCGACTTCGCCAGCGTGGCCGCTGACGGAACAATCCAACTGCTCGGACGGGGCTCTCAGTGCATCAACACCGCCGGCGAGAAGGTCTTCCCCGAAGAGGTCGAAGAGATCCTGAAGCGTCACGAGGCTGTGGTCGATGCGTGTGTGGTCGGCGTCCCCGACTCTCGCACCGGCGAGCGGGTCGTGGCGTCGGTCGAGCTCGGCACTGGGGCAGATGTCCCCAGCACTGAGGAGCTGATCGCCCATGTGAAAAACCATCTGTCGAGCTACAAGGCTCCCCGCCAGATCAGGGTGGTCGAGACGATCGGGCGTTCTCCGTCCGGCAAGATGGACTACGGCCGACACAAGGCCGAAGCCTCAGAGTGGGCAGTCGAGTCCGCCTCGTCGTAGCGCGTGGACCTTGAAGACCGTGGAGCGCATCCGGAAACGGAACGTGTTCTAGTCTGCGGGCATGGAGTTCAACCTTGCAGACCTCTTTGAAGCAGCCGTCGATGCTTTCGGTGACCGCGAGTACCTCGTGGCCAATGGCGTTCGCCGCACCTACGCAGAGATGGAGGATCGGGCGAATCGCCTAGCCCATCATCTCGCCAAAGCGGGAATCGGCCCCGGGGACCACGTCGGGATCTATTCGTACAACTCTGTCGAGTGGGTTGAGACCGCCTGGGCAGTCTTCAAGTTGCGGGCGGTGTGGATCAACATCAATTATCGCTACGTCGCAGAGGAGCTTCGGTATCTCTTCACCAATGCTGATCTCAAGGCACTCGTCCTCCAGCGAGAGTTCGCCGATCACGTCGCTGCGCTGATCGACGATCTCCCGACGCTTGAGCACCTCGTCATCATCGAAGATGGCTCGGCGTTGGCTGACCCCACATCTGAAACTGTCCACTACGAAGATGCGCTCGCCGCAGAGTCTCCAGATCGAGACTTTGAGCAACGCTCAGGTGACGACATCTACATGCTCTACACCGGGGGAACCACCGGGATGCCCAAGGGCGTGGTGTGGCGTCACGTCGATGTCCTCTACGCCCTCGGCGGGGGCGTCGACCCGATGAGCAACGTTCGGGTCACCAGGCCAGAGGAATTCGTTGAGAAGGGTCAGGCTGGTTTCGCCTTGACCCACTTCCCCATTGCCCCCCTCATGCACGGCGCCACCCAATGGTCGGTCCTTGGTCGAAGCTTCGTGGGTGACCGGATCATATTGACTGCGAAATTCGACGCTCACAAGGTCTGGAACACGGTGGCCGATGAAAAGGTGAACTCAGTGATGGTCACCGGTGATGCCATGGCAAAGCCCATGGTTGAGGCACTGGCCGACAGGGTCGAGGATCTCGACCTGTCATCGCTCTTCGCCGTCGTGTCCTCTGCCGCACTCTTCAGCGCTCCGGTCAAAGACCAGTACTTCGAGTTGCTCCCCACCATCATGATTACCGACGCCATTGGTTCCTCGGAGGGCGGCAACAACGGCATGATCGTGGTCTCCAAGGGCGAGACCGCCATGAAGTCCGGCCCAACCGTCAATGCCCTCGGCGACACGGTGGTCTTCGACGAGAACATGGTGCGAGTCGAGGCTGGTTCCGGCGTGACGGGCAAGATCGCCCGTTCCGGGGATATCCCAATCGGCTACTACAACGACCCGGTGAAGACCGCCGAGGTCTTCCTCGAGGTCGACGGAACTCGCTATGTCATGCCCGGCGATTTCGCCACCGTGGAGGCCGATGGGACCATCACCCTGCTGGGTCGCGGCTCAGTGGTGATCAACTCCGGCGGCGAAAAGATTTACCCCGAAGAGGTCGAGTCGGCCGTGCGCTCACACCCTGATGTCTTCGACGCCATCGTGTGCGGGGCCCCCGACGAGCGCTGGGGCCAGACGGTCGCTGCCATCATCGCCCCTCGTGCGGGACACAGCACCACCCTGGCTGCGATCCAGGAGCATTGCCGCAAAAACGTCGCCGGCTACAAGATCCCTCGCAGGCTCTTCGTCGTTGACGCCATTGAGCGGTCGCCCTCAGGCAAGCCCGACTACCGGTGGGCCACCGAGATCGTCGAAACGCATCTCCAGGCAGACTGAGATGGCGGTCTCACTGGCCGAGGTCATTCGGGGCGTCGCCCTCGGCCAGGGTCGAACGGCGTCGTTGCCGTGCGCTGTGGTGACCATGGAGCTCCAACGGGGTGTCATGGGTGATCTCGCCTCGTTTCCTGCCCTTGCTGAGGCCGCCGAGCAGGTCGGCCTGATTGGCAATACCAAGCGCATTCTCGATGCGGCCAGATCATTCGACATCCCTGTAGTTCACCTG
Organism: Actinomycetes bacterium; assembly: GCA_037142475.1. Classification (GTDB taxonomy): domain Bacteria; phylum Actinomycetota; class Acidimicrobiia; order Acidimicrobiales; family RAAP-2; genus CAIUMH01. The sequence goes on along the minus strand of JBAXAR010000020.1, from coordinate 3,672 downwards.
ACCGCCGAGTTCCGGGCCGACCGAGCAGGATCAGCCGCCAATACGCCCCTCCACAGTGCCGTGCTTCGGCGCCCCGAGCACCTCCTCGAGGGAACACCGAGCGTCGAAGTGATCAGCGAACTCGGGCCCGAAGAGTCTGATCTCGTCGTGCCACGACGCCATGGAGCCTCTCCTTTCAGCGGTACCGCCTTAGACGTCACTCTTCGGAACCTGGGTGTCTCGACCGTGATCGTCACCGGCGTCTCGGTGAACCTCGGCGTCCTTGGACTGGCAATTGAGGCCGTCAACCTCGGCTACCAAGTCGTTGTCGCGACCGATGCCGTCTGTGGGGTTCCGCAGGACTATGCCGCCTCCGTACTCCGCGAGACCATCGCTCTGATCGCCACCCTGGCGACATCCGAGCAGATAATCGGTGCTCTTTGCGAGGGAATGGGTACCAAGCCCGATAGCGTCTAGGGCTATGTCCCCCTCCGATCTCGAGCCACCGGTCCGACGCGGACCGCGGCACGCGGCGCCACGCCGGCGGCGGAGGTTCTGGCCACGCAAGCGCTGGGTCCAGGTCACTCTCACCATCGGCCTCGTCATGGTTGTTGCCGTGGCCAGCTACTCGGGCTACGTCTGGTACGAGGCGAACCGCGTCAACCATGTGGCCGTCAACGGCCTGACCGACGGTCCGAGCAACGGCACCTCTCAGGGAACCGAGAACATCCTCATGGTGGGATCCACCGACCGGTGCAGCCTCAAGGTTCAAAATCCGATCTACGGCATTTGCTCCCAAGGAGTCACAGGCGTCAACTCGGATGTCGTGATGATTCTGCACCTCAATCCGGCCAAGTCGAAGATTTCGATCCTCTCGATCCCCCGGGACACCTTCATTCCGAACGCTCGAAAAGACGGAGCAAACAAGATCGATGCCGCTCTGGCAGAAGGTCCAGCACAGCTCGTCAACGCCATCCAGCAGGACTTCGGGATACCAATCCAACACTTCGTTGAGTTGAACTTCGACACATTCGCCGGAGTCGTCGATGCCCTTGGTGGCCTCGACATGTACTTTCCCCGCCCCGTCTACGACTCCTTCTCGCAGCTGAAGCAACTCACCTCGGGCTGTGTCCATCTCGATGGTTTCCATGCCCTGACCCTCGTGCGGGCTCGCCACCTCCAGTACCAGCCGAACGCCTCCTACGGCTCAAACCCGGCCAACTGGCCCCAGGAACCCCAGAGCGACCTCGCTCGGATCCGTAGGAACCACGAGTTCCTCAGAGTCCTGGCTGCAGCCGTCTCGAAGCAGGGCCTCGGGAACCCGATCACCGATGCCAAGTTGATCGCCGCCGTTGCCCCTCAGTTGACCGTGGACTCTGGGTTCTCGACGAGCCACATGGCTGACCTGATCCTCGCGTTTCACACCGTCGATGCTCAGAAGGCGCCCCAACTCACGCTCCCCGTGATGCCCTCGAACTCATACAGCTACGTCTACAAGGGCTACGACTACGGCAATGTCGAATTCCCCGACAACGTCCCTGATCTCCTTGCCATCCAGGAGTTCCTTGGCGTGTCGGCTCTCACCAACACCATGACTGGGCGAGCACTCCCGAAACCCTCGACCATCACCGTCAGTGTGCTGAACGGATCAGGCACCTACAACCAGGGGGCCTCCACCGCCGCCGAGCTCGGCCAGCTCGGTTACAAGATCGGCACCATTGGCGATCGGACCCCTGTCGGCAACCCAGCCCAGACGTTTGTCGCCTACAACTCGACCAAACCTGAGGTCATCGCTCAGGCCCAGCGAGTCCTGCGCTCGTTGAGTGGCCAGGTGGTCCTCGCCTACGAGCCCAACGAGACCGCTCCGATCACTGTGATCACGGGTACGCACTTCGCGGTGATCGCTCCGGTTGCACCGCCCGTCACCACGACCACCACCAAGGCGTCCGGTGGTCCTTCGACAACCGTGTCTGCTCCTTCAACCACCACGACAACGACAGTTGCAGGCTTCTCACCCACCACTCCGGCGACCTCCGACCTCGCCGAATGGGATCCGCGGTCATGCACCGCCAACCGCACTGCAGGGCCCTAGCGCCACACCATGACTCCGGCACACGACGCCGAGTGGGAACGAGACGCACGCCGTCCACCCCTCCTGAGCATCGCCAAGAACTGGCTGCGGCTCGGGATCACTGGTTTCGGAGGCCCGCCCGCCCACGTGGCACTTCTGCGCACCTTGACGGTTGAGCGACACCAGTGGCTGAGCGCCGAGGAGTTCGAGCACGCCGTCGCCGCCACCAACGTCCTGCCCGGACCATCGTCGACACAGTTGGCGATCTACTGCGGATGGAGACTCCGCAAGACTCCGGGGGCTCTCATCGCCGGACTGTGCTTCATCACCCCCGGACTCATCGCCATCATCGCTCTTGGAGCAGCGGTGTTGGCGTCAGGAGCACCAGTGTGGGTACGAGCCGCCGCTCTCGGTATCGGTGCCGTGGTCCCAGCGGTTGCCCTCCGAGCAGGGGTCGATCTCCTCATTCCCTCCTTCAAGCGGACGAAAGGTATCGCTGGAGCTCGGCTTCGCTGGGGCCTCTGGGTCGTCCTTGGTGCCATTGCGTGCCTCACCATGGGTGGCGCCTTGGTGCTCGGCCTACTGGCCTGTGGTCTGATTGAGCTTTTCCTTGAGGCGCGGCACCGGCGCCAAGCACCCACTGGTCTTTCCTCCATCATGGCGATCGGCCTCCCTCTCGCCACGCTGGCTCCGCTGGCATGGACCGCCTTGAAGGTTGGGGCCCTCAGTTTCGGAGGTGGTTTCGTCATCATCCCGCTCATGGAGGCTGACGCTGTGGGCCGGCATCACTGGATGTCCGCTCCTCAGTTTCTGGCCGCAGTGGCCCTTGGCCAGCTCACGCCAGGACCCGTGGTCCATACCGTCGCTGTCGTTGGCTACGCCGCCGCAGGACTGAGCGGAGCGCTGCTTGCCGCACTCCTCGCCTTCGCTCCCTCGTTCGTCTTCGTCATCTTGGGGGCCGGATCATTCGAGCGGCTGCGGACGTCACCTCACGCCCTCGCCTTCTTGGCAGGGGCAGGTCCGGCCGCAATCGGTGCCATCTTCGGCACCGCCGTTGCGCTCGCAGCAGGCATGGCGCACGTCTGGCAACTCCCCCTCTTGGGTCTCGGGGCCCTCTGGCTCCTTGTGGCTCGCAGGAGCATCGTTGGTTCCTTGGTGTTCTCGGGCGCCGCCGGGGTGGCCCTCGCCTTCCTCGGAGCTTCGACCAGCTTGTGACGAGCAGGCGACCTGCCGTCTAGATTCAGCCCTGACCGCGCCCGATGTGGGTGATTAATGCCTCAGGAGGAGCAATGCTCGATTCGCAGACGGTGGCCGGACTCGTCATGGCGCTGGCGGACCAGGAGGGGCCTGGAATTATCACGGCGGAAGGCACACTCTCACACACCGAAGCGATCGCCTCGGCGGCCCAGCGCGCTGCGTGGCTCCGCTCGCAACGGATCCCCGGCGCTCCGTTCCACGTTGCACTCCTCCTCGACAACGGCCTCGACTACGTGTCGTGGCTTGAGGCCGCCGCACTCGTCGGCGCCACCATCGTCGGCGGCAATCCCACTCACCGAGGTGACGAACTCGCCCGGGATCTCTCTCATACTGAGTGCCAAGTACTCATCACCAACCGCGAGTAT
>JBAXAR010000019.1:0-24916 GCA_037142475.1 Actinomycetes bacterium | reverse complement strand
ATTCACTCCCGCCTGGTGAAATCTGCGTGCTGTCGACCGGTTCGCAAGGCGAACCGATGGCGGCGATGTCGCTGATGGCTGCAGGGCAGTCAAAATGGCTTGACCTCGGGGACGACGATGTCGTGGTCCTTTCTGCCCATCCGATCCCCGGGAACGAGTGGTCGGTCGGGCAGGTCATCAACGGCCTGCATCGACGCGGGGCCGAGGTGATCCATTCGGCGCACGAGCCGGTCCACGTGTCGGGCCATGCCCGTCGCGGCGAGCTTTCCACGCTCCTGTCGGTCACATCGCCCGACTGCTTTGTCCCGGTTCATGGTGAGTTCCGTCACTTGAAGCACCACGCGGCGCTTGCCGAGACCATGGGCGTTGACCCGTCGAATGTCATCCAGGCGACTGATGGAGATGTCATCCGGCTCGACGACCGGGGGATCCGAAAGGAGTCGACGGTGCCTGCTGGTTATCTCTACGTCGACGGAGCGGCGAGTGATATTGATCATGGGATCCTCCGTGATCGCCAGGTCCTCGCCTCCGAGGGGATGGTGATGGTGGTCGCCTCAGTGGATCTTCAGACCCGAGAGGTCGTTGCCGGCCCGGAGGTACTGACCCGTGGTTGGGCCGGTCCCACATCCGAGGAATTGCTTTCCGTCGAGGCTGCCGCTTCAGTGGCCCAAGCGCTGAAGTCATCTCTGGCTGACGGCAATGCAGACATTGAGGGACTCAATAGGGTTGCGAGACGTGCGCTGGGTCGTTTTGTGGGCACGAGGACTCGTCAGAAGCCGATGATCGTTCCGGTCATCGTGGCCACCTGAGCCGAACAGTCGAGGACCTCAGAGGCTGACGTCGTCCTTGCGCGGCTCGCCGTGAGCCAGGTTGGCAACGCCTGATCGCCAGTAGGGCTTGGCATGGATCTGAGCAGTTTCGACCCCTCGCTGCAGGAGAGCCGTCTTCAGCGCGGCTACCACGCTGAGCTCGCCCCCGAGATAGAAGTGGCCTTCGTCGGCGGGGAACTCGAGTGCAGCGAGCCCGGCCATCAGGCCAACTGGGTCACTCTTGGAACGCCCGGAGCGCTCGATGACCCCGACGGTGACGCCGATACCGTCATCAAGCGAGGGGGAGATGAGGTCATCAGGCTCGTCGACCTCGAAAAGAAAGATCGCTTGTCCGGGAGCCTCGATGGCCTCAGCCATCGATGAGGCGGCGGCGAGAAAACTGAGATCCCCCACGAACAGGTGCCAATCAGCCAAGGGATCCAGGGTGACCTTGCCGCGCGGTCCGATGCACTCGATTGACGATCCGATTGCAGCGTGCTGCGCCCAGCGAGCACCGGGCCCTCCCGCGACCGTGTCAATCCAGAGGGTGACTGTCCCTGCGGCGGAATCGAGGGAGCGGACGCTGTAGCGCCGACGGAATGATCCGTCACCTCCTTCAACCGGGACGGCGAGCATCAGGTCGTTGCCTGGGAGGGCCTTCAGGGTCTCGATATTGCCGGCCAGGATGACTTCGATGAGCGATGGGCTGAGGTCTGAACGACCGGTGATCTCGAGTTGGTACGCAGCGACTCCCTCGAGGCGGCTCAAAAGACTGGCGGTATCTGTCGATGGGGTAGTGGGCACGGCGAACTTCCTTAAGACGTCCGGCATCCCAGCCGGCTCGGATTCTTCTGCATCGTCAGGGTATCGTGTGGCCCTGCGTCCCCCGGTGAGGTACAGCGTGGGGCTAGGTTCGTCTCATCGTGGCTCAGTCTGGATCCAAGTCCCCGCAGCATCGGAAGGCATCGTCGAAAGCCGGGGCAAAGTCCCCATCGCGGGCGCCATCGACAAGGGCAGGCCGCCAATCCCCACAACAGGGAATCATCGCCGAACATGCGGTCGATCTGGTTGCCCTGGCACTCGGCACCGCCTCGGTGCTTTGCGCCTTGGCGGTGTGGTTCGGAGCACTCGGGCCGGTGGGTCGTGGCCTCGATCATCTTCTTGGGATCTTGTTCGGCAAGGTTCGTTACCTTGTCCCGCTCATCGCTGGAGCAGGCGTGGCGACGCTGTTGGTCAATCGCGAGGAGGCTGAGACGACTCGGCTGTGGTTCGGCGGCGGCCTCGCCGTGGTTGCTCTGTGTGGCCTCGCTGGTCTTAGCGGCGGCAACCCGGCGATCGCTGCTTCGACGAAGGCCCTTGAGGGCGCTGGCGGCTATGTCGGAGCGATCAGCGGCCATCTTCCGTCGAGAGCTATTGGCACGGTGGGAGCGGTGGTGGTCCTCGTCGCTGCTTTCGCTGTCTCGCTGGTGGTCCTTACGGGGATCCCCCTGAAGACAGCGTTACCCGCACTTGGTCGCGGGGTCCGGAGCATCTCGTCGTTCCTCGGCTCTTGGTGGGCCGGCGGACCTCTGGGTTCTCGCCCCGGGCCATCGGACGACCTCGAGGAAACTGAGCCTCCGGAGCCGAAGGTGTCGACCCAAGCCGAGGAGGCACGCCCTCGCGAGCCTGTCACGCTCTCGATCGTTCCTGATGAGGTGCCCGCAGAGATTGTCACGCCGATTTCGAAAGCCTCGAGTCGCAAGGCGAAGAAGGCCGCTTCTCCTGCGCCCGGGAACTGGTCCTTGCCTCCGCTGGATCTGCTGCGTACGACTGAAGTACAGCGGCATGATCAGCGGGCAGTGGATCTTGCTGGTGCCGAGTTGGTCACGGCGCTCGCTGCGCACGGTGTCGACACCACACTGGTGGGGTGCACGGTCGGTCCCACGGTGACCCGCTACGAACTTGAACTCGGTCCGGGGGTCAAGGTGGCCCGGGTGACGAGTCTGTCGAAGGACATCGCGTATGCAATGGCGTCACCTGACGTGCGGATTCTGGCTCCTATCCCCGGCCGATCGGCAATCGGGGTTGAAGTTCCAAACCGACAGCGTCAGCTGGTCACTCTAGGAGACCTGCTTTCCTCGGAAGAGGCCATGGATACTCCCCACCCGCTGCTCGTGGCGTTGGGTCGTGACATCGCCGGCCGGACGGTGATGCAGAACTTGGCCGAGTTCCCCCATGTCTTGATTTCGGGTGCAACGGGAGCCGGGAAGAGCTCGGCGATCAACTCGCTGATCACGTCGCTTCTGATGCGAACGACCCCCGATGAGGTCCGCCTGATCCTCGTTGACCCGAAGCGTGTCGAACTGGGTCAGTACAACGATCTCCCACACCTCCTCAGCCCCGTGGTGGTCGACCCCAAGAAGGCAGCGAATGCGCTGGCTTGGGCAGTGAAGGAAATGGAGCGTCGCTACGACTTACTCGCGGAACACGGTGTCCGAGACATCACGAGCTACCACGAGGCACTCCGGGCGGGAACGCTGACGCCACCGGGTCCCAGCGACGTCCATGCGGAGACCGATGTCATCGTTGCCAAAGCTCGAGCGGCGGCGCACGGAGAGCCCTTCGATGCCGAAGCCCTTGAAGCAGGAGATCCTGCCGATGGCCTCGATCCGTTGCCGTTCATCGTGATCGTGGTTGACGAGTTGAACGACTTGATGATGGTGGCAGCGCGCGACGTTGAAGAGTCGGTGGTCCGCATCGCTCAGATGGCTCGTGCCGTCGGGATTCACCTTTGCCTGGCCACACAGCGACCATCAGTGGACGTCATCACTGGTGTGATCAAGGCCAACGTCCCCAGTCGGATGGCCTTCTCGGTCTCTTCTCTGGCCGACAGTCGGGTGATCTTGGACCAGCCCGGTGCCGAGCGTCTCGTCGGGAAGGGCGACATGCTGCTGTTGACGGCCTCGTCGAACGTGGCGCGACGCATTCAGGCACCCTGGGTCTCCGAGGAGGAAGTCCGTGCTGCTGTGGCCTTCTGGCGGGCTCAAGGTGGTCGCTCGGAACTCACGGTGGCGATGACCAAGGGTGGGCCGAGCGCAGCGGCTGACTTTGAAGCTGTCAGCACCGGCAGTAGTGGAAGCGACGACGACGACGAGCTCCTCCGGCAGGCTCGAGAGCAGGTTGTGCGATCGCAGCTCGGATCAACGTCGATGCTGCAGCGCAAGCTCAGAGTGGGCTTCGCTCGGGCCGGCCGGCTCATGGACCTTCTCGAGCAGGAGGGCGTTGTTGGGCCGTCCCATGGCTCGAAGGCACGAGCGGTGCTCATGACGGTGGAGGAACTCGACGACTTGGCCTAGGTCTTCGTGGCGCCCGCAGGTGCTCCTGAGCTGCTTCTTGATCAACAAAGTGGCGGGCATGATGCCCAACAGCGCGTGGGCCAGCACGTAGGGTGAGAACGTGATCGCCAGTGCACCCGCAAGCGCCGCCAACCTCGGACCCGGATTTGACGCACTGGCGTTGGCCCTCGAGCGATTTATCGAAGTCGAGATTGAGCCAGCATCGAAGCTCATTGTCCGAAGTGAGGGCGAAGGAGCAGGCCTGTCGGACAACGCAACACACCTTGCGGCGCGAGTTGCGATCGAGGTTGCAGGCCACGATCGGCTTGCGATCACGGTGCGCTCTGAAGTTCCGGTTGCTCGCGGCATGGGATCTTCGGCCGCCCTGGCAGTGGCGGCAGCTGCGGCGGCTGGATCGCCTGATCCGCTGGCAGTGGCCGCTCGGCTCGACGGCCACCCTGAGAATGCTGCCGCGAGCGTCATTGGTGGGCTGGTCAGTGCCTGTGTCATCAAGGGTCACGTTCGAGTCGTTCGGCTGCCTCTTGACGAGGAGATTGAGTTCGTGGTGGTCGTGCCGGAGAGAACCCTCCCGACCAAGAGCGCCCGCCAGGCATTGCCAAGTCAGATTGATAGGCAGGATGCCATCTTCAACATCGGACGAATGGGCATGCTGGTTGCCGGGCTGGCCGACCATCGAGTCCTGGCAAAGGAAGCAACCGAAGACCGCCTGCATCAGGACTACCGGGCGCCACTGTTTCCGGAGGCCCCCGCACTGCTCAAGGCACTTGTCGATGGGGGAGCGCGGGCCTCGTGTTGGTCAGGGGCGGGGCCGAGTCTCCTGGCGATGTGTGGGCCCGGAGAGGCAGCCGCCGTCGCGACCCATGCTGGCCTGGCGCTCGACGCCGAGGGAGTTCCCGGCCAAGCGTTCGTGATGCGAGCCGACCGACGAGGCCTCGTCGTGGGTGAGGCGGCAAGGAACCTGCACCGATCGGTTGAGCGTCGCGCCTGACGGACGAAGTGATCGGGCGATCTACACTCGCGTTGTGGCCCGTAAATTTCTGATTCGCACCTTTGGCTGCCAGATGAACGAGCACGACTCGGAACGTCTGGCGGGGATGATGGTTGCCGACGGCCTCGAGCCCACCGAGGACCTTGATGAAGCAGACGTCGTCCTCCTCAACACGTGCTGTATTCGGGAGAATGCCGACAACAAGCTCTACGGCCATCTTGGCCACCTTCGCTCCCTGAAGGCGGCCCGACCGGGGATGCAGATCGCCGTCACCGGCTGTCTTTCGCAGAAGGACAAGGGGGAGATTCAGTCTCGAGCCGATCACGTCGATGTGGTGGTCGGGACGCACAACATCGCGAGTACTCCTGTGTTGTTGCGTAAAGCGGTCACCGAAGGGAATCAACTCGAGATTCTCGATGCTCCCGACCCGGCGGAGATGATTGATGCCTCACCGGCGCTGAACGCCATTCGCGAGGTGCCCTGGGCGGCATGGGTCACCATCCAGACCGGGTGCGACAACTCCTGCGCCTTCTGCATCGTTCCTTCGGTGCGCGGCGGCGAGATCTCGAGGCCTTTTGATGACATTGTCCATGAAGCCACGGTGTTGGCCAAGAAGGGCGTGAGTGAAATCACGCTGCTCGGCCAAAATGTCAATTCGTACGGACGTGACCTCACGAAGCGGCGCCCACTATTCGCTGATCTCCTGCGAGCCGTGGGCGAGGTCGAGGGGATCGATCGGATTCGGTTCACGAGCCCGCACCCGAAGGATCTTCGTCCAGAGACGATCGAGGCCATGGCCACCACCCCTGCGGTGTGCAATCAACTGCATTTGCCCTTGCAGTCTGGTTCAGACAGGGTGCTGAAGGCGATGAGGCGGGGCTATACCTCTGAGCGCTACCTTGAGCGTCTTGCAGCCGCACGTGCAGCGATTGATGACTTGGCGGTCACGACGGACATCATCGTGGGCTTTCCAGGCGAGACTGAGGCAGAGTTCGAAGCGACCTTGTCGGTGGCCGCTGAGGCAGCCTTCGACAGCGCCTACACGTTCATCTTCTCGCCTCGACCGGGAACGATCGCCGCAGACCTCGAGGATCAGTTCATCGCCCCTGAGGTGATTGCCGAACGGTTCGATCGGCTCAAAGCGGTCGTGGAGCGTTCGGCGCTTCTCAAGCACCAGGGTCGGGTCGGCGTGATTGAAGAGGCCCTTGTCGAAGGACCCAGCCGCAGAGACGCGACGATTACGAGCGCTCGGACGAGACAGGGAAAGCTGGTCCATTTCGACGCCCCAGACGAGGCCTCTGCTGCCCCGGGAGCAATCGTTTCCGTGGAAGTCACTCGAGGGGCTCCCCACCATCTCGAAGGGGTCTTCCGGGAGTTCATCACGGGGCCGAGGATGCTGCGACGCTTGGAGCTGCGAGCTGTCTGAGCTGACCCCGCTCGCCATCGCCCTCGTAGGGTCGACGGCGTCAGGGAAGTCGGCCGTTGCGATGAGCGTGGCCCGTGCCTTACGCGGTGTGGAGATCGTCTCAGTCGACTCCATGGCGGTGTATCGAGAGATGGATCTGGCGACAGCGAAGGCCTCACTGGCAGATCGTGCAGAGATCCCTCACCACCTGATCGATATTCTCGACCCTTCTGACGACTGCACAGTGGCGTTGTTCCAAGCCGCAGCTTTGGCGGCGATTGATTCAGTCACCGCTCGTGGTGGGCTTCCGTTGTTGGTCGGCGGGACGGGTCTCTATCACCGAGCAGTCATCGATCGGCTCGAAATTCCGGGCCATTATCCCGAGATCCGGCGTCGGCTGGAGGACGAGATTGGCGAAGAGGGTGGCCGTGAACGCCTGTTCGAGCGCCTCAAAGCATCTGACCCGACGGCGGCGAGCAGAGTCGAGGTCGCCAATGACCGAAGGATCGTGAGGGCCCTCGAAGTCATTGAAGGCACGTCACGACCGTTTTCCTCCTTTGGCCCTGGCCTCGAGACCTACGCACCGTCCACCGTCCTCCAATTTGGTCTTCGGACTGACCCATCAGAAATCGATGTCGCCATCGAGACCCGAGTCCAGTCGTGGGTTGATGGCGGCCTCGTCGATGAAGTGCAGGCTCTTTCGGAGAGGCCCGCAGGCATCTCGCGGACTGCCCGTCAGGCGATTGGTTATCGAGAGATCCTTGGTCATGTCGAAGATGGTGATGATCTCGATGGGGCGATCGTGGCAACAATCGCCCGGACACGTAGCTTTGCCCGCCGGCAGCGTTCCTGGTTCCGACGCGATCCACGAGTTCAATGGTTGAATACGCCCGATGATGCAGTGTCGGCGATCATCGAGGCTGCCCGATCACTAAGGGACCCCTCAGGGGTGGGACACTAGAGAGGTGAGTACATCGATCGTGAAGGTGGCCCTCAGTAAGCATGAGGCAGCGGGGAATGACTTCCTCGTTATGGTCGACCTTGAGGAGCGTGTGGGCTTGTCGGCCGATGAGATCAGGCGACTTGCCGATCGCCACGCCGGTGTGGGCGCTGATGGCCTGATCGTGGTCACTGGGCCTTCGGGTGGGGGAGAGGTCACGATGACACTCTCGAACAGCGACGGGTCGGTTGCGGAGATCAGTGGAAATGGACTCCGGTGCGTGGTCCATGAAGTGGTGCGCTCGGGAATTGTGGCTCCCGGTGATTTTTCAGTGATGACGGGCTCGGGTCTCCGCCGGGTCCGATGCGAGGAGCCCGTGGGCAGGACAGCCATGACGTCGGCCGATATGGGCGAAGTCTTGGTCGAGAGCCTCGACACACAGGCGCTGACCGCCACACTCTCAGTGGGGAATCCTCACCTGGTCCTTGTGGTCGATGACCCTCGAGGGATCGACGTGGAGCGCGAGGGCCTTCGGCTTCAGAACACCCGGCCGGGTGGCATCAACGTTGAATGGATCGCTCGTCGAGACGATGGCAGCCTTGATATGGTCGTCTACGAGCGCGGCGTCGGTCGAACCATGGCATGCGGGTCTGGCTCCTGCGCCGCTGCCATGGCGTCGAGAGCCTTCGGGCTCACAGGAGATTCAGTACGGGTGGCAAATCCAGGCGGCGATCTGATCGTCACGCTCGAAGGCGAGGTCGCCGTACTCAGTGGACCAGCATCGGTGATAGCCGACATGACCGTGTTGCTTGAGCGCGACGCGTGACTCACTTTCTCCCCTCGACACTGATCGACCGCTCCTTTCGGGAGCGCATCATCCTTGTCGGTGTGGTGTTTCCGGGTAACGACCCAGATCACATTGAGGCGTCGCTCGACGAGCTTGAGGCTCTGGTCAATACTGCCGGTGCTGACGTGGTTGATCGGGTGGTCCAGAGGCGTCCCGCTCCAGATTCCGCCACGTTTCTCGGGTCGGGCAAGGTCGAAGAGCTCCATGAGCTGTGCTTGGTCCACGATGTCGACACCGTGGTCTTTGACCACTCGCTGGCACCGGCTCAGCAGCGCAACCTCGAGCGTCTTCTCGGGAGGACCGCCATCGACCGGACGGCAGTCATCCTCGACATTTTCGCCCAGAATGCACGGAGCCCAGAGGGCAAGGCTCAAGTGGAGCTCGCCCTTCTCCGCTACCGCCTGCCCAGACTCCGTGGCCGCAGCGGGGGGCTCTCACAGCAAGCAGGTGGCATTGGGACCAGGGGTCCCGGAGAGACGCAACTTGAAGTTGACCGTCGCCGTCTGGTTCGCCGTATGCATCGGCTCGAGGCTGACCTGCGGGTCGTTGATAAGACGCGCCAGACCCAACGGGCGTCCCGGATGCGCGGGAGGCGACGCGAGGTGACCCTCGTGGGCTACACCAACGCGGGCAAATCAACCATGCTGAACCAGCTCACCGAGGCGGGCGTGCCTGCTGCTGATCGCCTCTTTGAGACTCTGGATCCCCGAACGCGCCAGCTGGCGCTTCCGGGTGGTGAGGTTGTCTTGCTCACCGACACCGTTGGTTTTGTCTCGAAGCTTCCCCACGAACTCGTCCAAGCGTTCCGTTCCACGTTGGATTCGGTGCGGTTGGCCGACCTTCTCGTCCACATCGTCGACGCCTCAGCCGCTGATCCTTCTGCACAGATCGATGCTGTTCACACGGTCTTGGTCGAGATCGAGGCGACCGAGGTCCCGGAACTTCTTGTCATCAACAAGGCTGATCGAGCCCCTGAGGCCGCCAAGGAACTCGCAGCGATCTACCCAGGTTCGGTGATTGTCTCGGCTGCCAAGGGAACTGGAATCGACGACCTTCTCCGAATCGTGGGCGATCGGCTGCGAACGCAAGACCGCTTGATCAAACTTCGGATCCCGCACTCTCGGGGCGATGTGGTCGCCGCCGCCCATCGTGAAGGCGAAGTTGTCGATGCGCGTCACGACGAGGAAGCCACGACGATGCACGTGGTGCTTGACGAAGCAGGTCGAGCACGTTTCGAGGAGTTCGAGGTCGCACGATGACAACAGGGTTCTCCCCTCCGCCGTATCCCTATGAGCGCCTGTCGAGCATTCGGCTGATCTCTGACACTCATGATGGCGGGACCATTGACTGCTCGATCGGAACACCGTGGGACCCACCCCCGCAACTGGTGATCGACGCACTTGGCTCTTCCGGGCTCGAGCGGGGTTATCCAACGTCGGCAGGAAGCGGTGCGTTGCTCGGTGCAGCCCGCAGATGGATGAACCGTCGCTTCGGTGTTGACGCTCCCGAGACGGCGATAGCGGCCTGCGTGGGAACAAAGGAGTTCGTTGCCTCTACCGCCCACTATCTGGCCCTGCGGACGCCAGATCGAGACGTGGTCCTGTATCCCTCGATCAGCTACCCGACCTATGCGATGGGGGCCGCGCTGGCTGGCCTTACCGCAGTGCCGGTTTCAGTCGAGAATGGTCGACTGCGGCTCGAGGACCTTGATCCCTCGATTATCTCGAGAGCGCTCTTGGTGTGGTCTAATTCCCCGTCGAACCCTACGGGTGACCTCGATGATCTCGAAGCGGTCGCCGCCTGGGGTCGTGCCCACGGGGTCGTCGTGGCCTCTGATGAGTGTTACGCCGAATTCGCTTGGGACTCAGGCCCTGCGAGCATCCTGCAGTACGGCCTCGAAGGTGTCGTGGCCGTCCACTCGCTCTCGAAACGATCCAACCTTGCAGGTCTTCGGGCCGGCTTTTACGCCGGTGATCCCGAACTGGTGGCGTACCTTCGTAGCGTTCGTCAACACGCGGGGATGATGGTCCCCGGTCCTGTCCAGCATGCGGCGGCAGCGGCGCTCGATGACGACGCTCACGTGGAGCTTCAGCGTGAGCGGTATCGCTTGAGGCTCGATCTCCTCGCCGACGCCCTGCGCTCCGGGGGTTACGACGCCACGCTTCCGCGTGGCACGTTCTACCTTTGGCTCCCCGTCCCAGGACGGCTCGCCGACGGGTGGGCTCTGGCAGCGGAGATTGCGGAACGGACGGGCATGCTCGTGAGTCCCGGTGACCTCTACGGGCCTGAGGGCGCTGACTTCGTGCGGATTGCAGTGGTGCAGCCGGAGTCATCGCTCGAGCTCGTTGCCAAGCGTCTCAGCGCTGGCTGAGCACCGCTCTCGGAGTCCTGCGATGGCGTCGAGGCGCCCCGCTACGATTGGGTCATGGCCGACCTCTCACAGTCAATCTCCGAACTCTTCGCCAATGCCGACTCGGTGCGTCCGGGTGACCACGAGGCGGAACGTCTCGTCCTTGAGGCGATCGACCTGCTGGATCGGGGCGTTGAGCGGGTGGCGTACGTCGACGAAGTCACGGACGAGGTGGTCGTCAATCAGTGGCTCAAGGAAGCAATTCTTCTTCTCTTCCGCCTTCGGACCATTGAGACCATCGAGATGGGACCATTCGAGTTTGCAGACAAACTCCCGCTCAAGCGTGGCTACGCGTCGGCCGGCGTTCGAGTTGTGCCCGGCGCCTCCGCTCGGTGGGGTTCTTATCTCGCTCCAGGGTCAGTTCTTATGCCGAGTTATGTGAATATCGGTGCTCGGGTGGGCGAACGTTCCATGGTCGACACCTGGGCCACCGTCGGATCCTGTGCTCAGATTGGCGCCGATGTTCACCTTGCCGGCGGCGTCGGTATCGGAGGGGTGCTCGAGCCGCCGAACGCCAAGCCAGTGATCATTGAGGACGAGGCGTTTATCGGGAGCCGATGCATGGTTGTCGAGGGAGCAAGGGTCGGACGTGGGGCAGTGCTTGGAGCCGGAACCATTCTGAACCCCTCTATCCCAGTGATCGATGCCGAGACTGGTGAGGAGTTGTCCCGGGGTCATGTGCCGCCGTGGACGGTGGCCGTCGGCGCATCTCGTCGGCGCGAGATGCCCGGGGGCGAATTCTTCCTCCCATGCGTCCTCGTGCTCAAGCATCTGACCGAAGGCGAACGCCACGACAAGGCCGAGTTGAATGCTGTCTTGCGAGATCACGGCATCGCCACGTGAGCGAAGCCTTCGACCTTGCCGCTGAGCTGGTGGGCATCTCGTCGCCGAGCCGCCACGAGTCTGAGATCGCCGAGTTCGTCACCACCAGGCTCGCCGGCGTCGCCCATCTTGAGGTCTCCCATCTGGGCGACAACGTGGTTGCGAGGACCAATCACGGAGCGAGCCGACGAGTCATCATCGCCGGGCATCTCGACACCGTGTCGACGGGTGGCGCGATCGCCCGGATCGAGGGGGACGACCTCTGGGGCCTCGGTGCGGCGGACATGAAGGGCACGGTGGCGGTGATGCTGCTACTGGCTGCCGAATTGGCCGCACCCACGGTCGACGTGACATGGATCTTCTACGCACGAGAGGAAATCGGTCGAGCCGAGAGCGGATTGCTCGAGATCGAAGCAGCCGCTCCAGAGCTCCTTGTGGGGGACGTTGCGATTTTGGGCGAGCCGACGTGCGCTGCGATTGAGGCCGGTTGCCAAGGAACGCTCCGCCTCGTCGTTTCGATTGGGGGTATCACTGCTCACTCGGCGAGACCCTTCATGGGAGTGAACGCGATCCACCGGGCGGGGCGAGTCATTGATGCGATCGCCTCCGCCGCTCCCCGAGTGGTGGTCTTGGACGGAGTCTCCTACGCCGAACAGATCCAGGTTGTCGCAGTTGAGGGTGGTCGAGGTCACAACGTGGTCCCAGATCGCGCCACGGTGACCATCAATCATCGCTTCGCTCCGGATCGCACACCCGAGGAGGCCGAAGCATGGGTGCGGAGCCTGATAACCGACCTGGTGGACGACAGCCTCGGTGACATTGTCGAAGTTCATGATGCAGCGCAGGGGGCGGCTCCTCATTTGGACCACCCTGTGCTCCAAAAGCTGCTGGAACTTAGCGATGCCCCAGTTACCGGCAAGGTGGGCTGGACTGACGTGGCCACCTTTGCGGCGCTCGGCGTCCCGGCGGCGAACTTCGGAGCGGGCGACCCTCTCGTCGCTCATCATCCTGATGAACGCGTGGAACGCCATTCGATCGACGCGGTCTACAACGTCTTGAGGGCGCTGTTGACCGATCCATCTCTGGCCTGACCGAGGCGGCGTCTCGCACTCTGCGCTGCGGGGGAGTACGGTGCCGATTCATGAGTGACGCACCAAGGAAGTCGCGGCCCATCGAGGTCATTGCCGATGCCGAGCCAATCAAGCTCGGTTCAATCCTCCTCACCGTCGTGGAGCCCCATCGTGGACACGAGGTCGAGTACAACCGTTGGTACGAGAGAGATCACTTCTACTCAGGGGTGATGATTGGGCCGTACACCTTCGCTGGAAATCGCTATGTGGCCACTCACGATCTCAAAGCCCTCCGTACTCCGGAGAGCGCAGCAATCACGGGAGAGCAAGGGAAGGGCTCCTACGTTGGCGTGTACTGGGTGCTCGACGGCTACCACGACCTGTGGAACAAGTGGTCCGTTCGGCAGGTTCGCCAACTTCACGCCAAGAACCGGATGTTCGAGCACCGCGAGCACGTGCACACCTTGCTCTATCGCTATGAGTGGGAGTTCAGCCGTGACGAGGATGGTGTTCCGATCGAACTGGCGCTTGATCATCCCTACGAAGGTTTCGTACCTGTCTGGATTGACGCGGCGGAGGGTGTGACTCGCGACGAACTCTGGGATTACTTGAGCCAAGAGTTTCTTCCGAACCTCCTCCCGGGTACGCCCGCCGGACTCGTGGGGGCGTTCTCGCCGCTTCCCTTGCTCATTGACGCACCGGGCGATGTTCCGCGCCAAGAGGCAAGTGAGACCAGGACGATGCTGCTGTTCTTTCTTGACGCCGACCCCAAGGAGGCTTGGGCCTCGGTCTTCGAGAAGGGTCGTCAGACGCTCGTCGAATCGGGCAAGGGCCACGTGGTGGGCGAGATGCCGTTCAAGCCCACTATCGCCGGAACGGATACCTATACCGACCAACTCTGGGCGGACTGAGAACCGCTCGGACCTAGGGGACCGCCAGCAGGCCAACGACGCAGACGACGGCGCCTGCAGTCCATGCGACGGTGCGTGCGTGGTGACTCCGAAGCAGCAGCTTGCCGACTGCTGGGTCGTAGCGTGCTGAGAGCTTGTTGTGGGCCGGCACTGCGAGGAGCGTGGTGACCACCACGGCGAGTCCGGCCAGTCCCGCCGCCACAATGGCAAGAGTAAAGGTGTTGGGTGGCGGATCAAGAAGCCACCACCCAATACTGAGGGCCTGTATGACCCACATCGGGCCAACGGCCCAAGTGATGGTGCGTGTGTGCTCGGCGTGGAACCCCCGCCACTGATCGACTCCGACTCGAGCGAACGACGGGTAAACGACGATTCCGATCGTCCAGCTCAGGCCACAGAGATACCAACTCGACGCTGTTGCGACAATGATGGGCGACATCATTCTTGGGTGTCGCTTAAAGGCGACGAAGAACTGAGATGACCTTCCCATAAATCGAAACCTGATCACCAGGAAGTTCGATCGGAGCCATGGCATCATTCGCCGGAATCAGGATCACGGTGTTGCCTTGTCGCCGCAGCCGCTTCACGGTGGCTTCTTCATCCGGGATACCAGCCACGACGATATCGCCGTCATCGGCGTCGGGCTGGTGGCGGACCACGACATAGTCGCCGTCAAGAATTCCTGCGTTGACCATTGAATCGCCCCGAACCTTCAACATGAAGGTCTCGCCGGTACCAGCGAACTCCTCGGGGAGCGAGTACAACTCTTCAACATTTTCGTGAGCCAGAACTCCGGTACCAGCAGCGACGGTTCCGACCAGAGGCACGCTTCGAACGCGACCGGTCGGGAGTGCAACCTTCGAGGAAGGGTCGTACTGGACGGTCATGGCCCTGGGCTTGGTGGGGTCACGCTGGAGGAAGCCTTCTTTCTGAAGAACAGCGAGGTGGCTGTGAACCGTGGCGCTCGAGTTGAGCCCAACGGCCTCACCGATCTCTCTGACTGACGGCGGATATCCACGGTCTTGGAGGCAGTCCCCGATGAACTTGAGGATCTCCATCCTCTTGCCACTCAATACTTCTGCCATGTGGGTACCCCTTCCGTAGCGCCAATCTTCGATGGCGAACACCCGTTTGGTACACCATAGCCACGCACAAAGGCCGGGGCAAACACCTGTTCGGAAATTGACTTGCAACGAACAGGTGTTCGTGTTCTACTGGTAACGAACAGGTGTTCGGGTTCTAAGAGAAATGAGGCAATGAGATGGCAATCGCACCACTTCCAGAGCAGCAGGAGTTCTCCCTCTTCGAGGTGCCGTGGCCCGAACCAGCGCTCCACCTGGTGAACCCGGCACAGCCGGTCTCAACATCCGGCGCTTCGATTGTCGAGCTGTTTCCGTTTCAATCAGCGCCCCGCCGAACCTCGGTCGCTTCACCACTCGCCCCGGTCACGAATCGCTCGATCTACCGTCGTCGTCGGCTGTTTGCGATTGTGGTCCTTGTCGTTGTCGTCCTTTCACTCCTCCTGCCGATGCGGATGCTTGGTGCGACGACCATCTCCGGGGTCGCGACACCGGGCGGGACGCCAGCGGGGCTGTCGGACGGAAGTCTCTACATCGTTCACGAGGGCGACACGATTGATTCAATCGCCACCGCAATCAATCCCTCTGGCGACCACTCAGCCCTCGTGGCAAAGTTGCGGGCCGAGGTTGGTTCAGACACCGTGGTCCCAGGCGAGCACATCCTTCTTCCGTAAGCACCGAGATCCTGCGAGTATCGTGGGAATGTGAGGTGCCCCTTCTGTTCAGCGGACGATGACAGGGTCATCGACTCGCGGATGTCCGAAGAGGGGGCGGCGATCCGGCGCCGGAGAGAGTGTCTGGCTTGCTCGCAGCGCTACACGACCTTCGAACGTATCGAGGAACTCCCCCTGGTGGTCGTGAAGCGATCTGGTGCCCGCGAGCCCTTCGATCGATCGAAGGTGATTGCTGGCGTGCGGTCAGCCTGCAAGAACCGTCCGGTCGATGAGGATGCATTCGAGCTGATGACGAATGATGTTGAGGATTCGCTGCGGGCAATGAACGACACGGTAACCACTCAAGATGTGGGCGTGGCAGTCCTTGAACGCCTGAAGGAGCTCGACGACGTCGCCTATGTTCGGTTCGCCAGCGTCTACAAGGGTTTCGAGGATCTCGGTGATTTCCAACGAGAAGTAGGCCTCCTGACGAAATCGACCGCTCCTAAACGACGGCCCTGAGTGATGGGAACTCCAAAGCGATTCGAAAGAACTCCAGCGGTCGTCCTCGCTGCCTACGCCCACCCAGATGATGCGGATGTCGCCTGCGCAGGCTCTCTCGCCCGCTGGATCAGCGAAGGAGCAGATGTCCACCTTGTGCTGATGGCCGCAGGAGAGAAGGGCACGGTAGACCCAGCAGTCGAGCCCGCAGCGCTGGGAGTCACGAGAAGAGCTGAGGTGGCAACGGCCGCCGCCGTTCTTGGCCTGACCAATGTGACCCATCTCGATATCCCCGACGGGGAAGTTCCTGAGCAGACCTGGCTCGTTGGTTCGCTTGTGGAAATGATCAGAAGGCTGAAGCCCGATCTGGTGGTCGGGCATGACCCAACCGCGGTCTTCTTTGGATCGGTGTACGTGAACCATCGGGATCATCGAGCAGCTGGTTGGGCTCTCCTTGACGCAGTTGCTCCGGCCGCCAGCCTTCCTCACTACTTTCCGGAGGCCGGTCCGGCCCATCGGGTGAATGACGTATTGCTGACAGGGACCCTTGAGCCTGACACCTTTGTTGATATCTCCGGGCACCTTGATCAGAAGGTTGAAGCCGTGACGTCGCACGCCTCACAACTTCCCGGGGATCCCGAGTGGGTGGCTCGAACGATTCGTCAGCGCTCCGAAGACGACGGCCGAGGCATTGGTGCAGCTGCCGCCGAAGGTTTTCGGCATCTCGAGTTGGATGGCTGATTCGCTGAGGACCGATCGTTCCGGCTCCTTCGAGCCGGCGATCCTTCTGGTGGACATGGATTCGTTCTTCGCATCGGTTGAGGTGCGAGATGATCCGTCTCTGTTAGGTCGCCCTGTCCTGGTGGGCGGGGACGGACGACGGGGTGTCGTGGCGTCGTGTTCTTACGAAGCGAGGCGATTCGGGATTCGATCTGCGATGCCGATGTCGACTGCGAAGCGCCTGTGCCCTTCAGCGGTGGTCCTGCCGGGGGACATAGCCCGCTACGCATCGGTCAGTCGACAACTCCATGGCATTCTGAGAGATATCACCCCGCTCGTGGAGCCTCTCGGCCTCGATGAAGCGTTCCTTGACGTGACGGGAGCCAGGGGGCTTCTTGGAAGCCCTTTCGAGATGGCCCGCATGATCCGGAGCGCAGTAGCCGAGGAATTGCGCCTTGAGTGTGGCATCGGGATCGGGCCATCGAAGCTCATTGCCAAGCTGGCCTCCAGAGACGCCAAGCCTCGAATTACCGACGGCGGGGTCGTCGATGGTCTCGGAATCGTCGTCATCACTCCCGAAGAGGTCGTCGAATATCTCAGCGGCATGGATGTTGCAGCGCTCTATGGCGTCGGACCCTCAACTGCAGCGACCTTGTCGCGACTCGGTATCGAGCGCGTCGCAGATCTCGCCGAGATCGACCCCTTGATCCTTGTGCGCCACCTTGGATCGAGCCATGCCCACGGCCTCGTGGCGCTTGCCCGCGGCATTGATCCTCGGCCAGTGGTGGCCGACCTTGTGTCGAAATCAATCGGCCACGAAGAGACCTTCCTTGAGGACGTTGCTGAGCGACCAGTTCTTGAGCAGCGCCTCCGACGCCACGCAGTTGCGGTCTCGGGGGCACTTCGTGACTCGGCCCGGCGCGGACGGACGATCACGGTCAAGATCAAAATGGGCGACTTCACCATGCGTACTCGTTCGCACACCATGGTGAGCGGTCTTGATGACCATGTGGCGATCTTTGAAGTGGGGATCGCTCTTCTCGGTTCCCTTGAGGTCGATGAAGGGGTACGGCTGCTGGGCCTCACTGCCAGCAATCTTGAAGACTCCTCCCAACCAACGCAATTGACCCTTCAGATGCCTGGCTCGGTCGACGGAAGCGAGCCAGTATCGGCGACGCCAGCGGCGCTCCAGCAAGGCAGAGCCGCTCTCGAGGACGCAGTGGCGGAGATCAGGGACCGGTTCGGGCCAGGGTCTCTGGGAAGCGCCGCAATGTTGACCCGGCGAGGAGTGGTGGTCCCGGCGCAGCGCGATGTGCCCTTCGGCCCAACTGATCCGGGTCAGGCCTCAAGGGCCATCCAAGAGCCATGAGGATGGACCTGGGCGAGGGCCTTCGACCGTCCGGGCGGGTTCTCAAGAACCAGCACGCTTGACCCCGGAATTCGACGTGAACCAACTCGAGGTGGACTCAGTCCGGGTACCTCCTTGGGATGCTCCAGCCAGAGCCAAGACAGTGGGCGTTCGGCGCCCCGACGTCGGATCGTCTCTGCGAGCCGGTGCTGTTCGTCGTAGTCCAGGTAGGCGGCAACCCATGAGTGATGGATCACTACATGCAGGTCGGGAGATATGGCGTCGATGGTGTCATCGAGTCTGTCGAGCAGATCACCCGTAATGATTGTTGGTCGATCGAACTGCTCCCTCCAGAGATTGACGGCTGCACGTGTCCTCTCGAATCGTTCAACGTCATCGGGCCACTGGCAGGCCAAGGCCCAGATGACGTCGTCATCGTCGTCAAGATCGAGCGGAGTTGCCTCGATCCCGCACCGATACATGATGTCGAGTGGCTCGCTCGTTGGAGCTGGGAACGATCCACTGTGAATACTTTGAATCGTTACCGGGCTCGACGGGTCGCCATAGACCTGGCCGTCGAATTCGAGTCGATAGCGGTCGGGGATCAGATTAAGCCCTCCGGAGCAGCCGAGATCGATCAGGGCGAGCGGCCCGCGTGAGCGCCCAATGAGTGAGAGGCCTACGGCCAAGGGTAGTGATCGACCCACCTCGTTGGTCTGAGTGCTGCGAGTCCGGATCACCGCACTGAGGCGCTGCTCCGCTGCTTCGCAGAACTCGACGATAGCGACGATGCCGTCCGACAAGGATGCTTCATCATCACGGTCCACACCGTGAAGGCGCTGAGCAGTTGGATACCAAGGGATCAGGGCAGAGCAGGGATCTCTCAGCACCTCGGCATGTATCGCCGCCAAGAGCAGGTTGGGGCGCTGCTGAGCACGAGGCGCATCGAGTAAGAGGTTGACCAATGGACCCTCGCCTTGAGCCGTGGCGCACAACGCTGCGTAGAGGGGATGGATCGTTCTGGCATGAGGGTCAAGCAGGTCGGCCCATCGCCGGCGGATCGTGTCATGGCTCCCCATCTCTCTCATCTTGACCTCAGAGATTCGCTGGGAGGAGAGACGAGATGCGCGAGAAGGCCAGAATCAGCAGGACCAAGAAGAGTGGAACACCGATGAGGAACGCCACCCATCTCCGCGAGAGCCGCCGGGCCAGCAGGATCGTGGCGATAGCCATGAGGCCGCAGAGGGCGCTCCAGAGCAGCGCCCCGAACAGACTCGGTGTGGCTGCGTGCTGTGCACGGAGTGCGAAAGCGGGAGGAGCCGTCGGACTCTGTCTCGATGGGACCGACGGCGCCGATGGCGAACTGGGGATGGAGCCTTTCGTCGTCGACAGTGTTGATGCGACCAGCGCAGCACGGACGATCAGTCGCTGTGAGGCGGAGTACTTGGGAGTGCACGTGGTGAGGGTTAAGAGTGCCTGGTTCGACGTATGGAGGACCGAGACTTGATCGGGACGCACGACGAAAAGGCGGGTGACGCTGTAGACAAAACTCCCTTGCTGGGTGGTGACGATGATCCTGTCGCCCTCGTTGAGAGCGTCGAGACGAAAGAATGGTCGACCCCACGTCGTCCGGTGGCCAGCAATCCCCACATTCCCGATTTGGCCCGGGAGCGGCGTGCCCCTGTAGTGCCCCGGCCCCATTTCCAGATGCGAAGCGTCGGTGCCCTCAACGACGATTTGGTCTAGGTCGATCGCCGGGATCGTAAGCCGAGAAATCGGACTCCCAATGAGTGGCCTCGAAGTTATCGGGGCCACCTTTGGCGCCGAGCCCAACGGAAGGTGGGGCACCGTGGCAATGGTGAGATGAGGCTGGATCTCGTCTCGTAAGGCCGCCTGATAGCGGTGTTGGATGACGGATGTCCCGAAGATCTGGAAGCCTGTGAACGCCAAAACGAGTACCCCAAGGCCGATCAGAATCCGACCCATCACCCCCAGAGCGCGAGTCATGATCATCTGCTGATGCAGTGGTATCGACGGCGGGGTCCGGGGCTCCAGGCAACAGGGGAGCCGTCAGTAGCTTCGTGAGAGGAGCATCGACAACAGATCGGCGGTGAAAGCGCGGACAGAGCCGAGCTACCGAAACCGATGAGCAACCTCCTCTTAGGACGCTCGATCACCTTCGCCACCCGAGATAATCCCGCGGAGTTCTGAGAGGACTCGCTCGATCTGTGCGTCATCGTCAAGCTTTGCTCCGCTCTGGTCCCGGACATAGAAGGCGTCGACAACCTCTCCACCAATTGTCGAGACTCGAGCTGCGGTGACGTCGAGGTCGCACTCGAACAGCACCGACGTGAGTCGGTGAAGGAGACCCAGTTGATCTGCCGCTCGAACTTCAAGGATGGTCGCCTGTGCTGACTCATCGTTGTCAACGGTGACTGACGGAATGATGGGGTGGGCAGACCACGTCCGACGGGCACCCGAGTATGTCTCTTCTCGGTTCTCGAGCAGGACGGTGAGATCGACCCGGAGCGCAAGCACCTCGCCGAGCACGTGGCGCAGATCCTCATGGGTCGGCCAGAGGCCGATGGCCGCGTCGACCGTGAAGGTCTCGATAGCAACCCCATCGGTACTCATTGCATCTGCACTCTGGACTCCTAAGCCATGAAGTGCGAGTACCCCGGTGACCTGGGCGAGAAGACCGGGGCGGTCGGGGGCGGCGACCACCACAGTGGGTGGTGCGAGCAGGAGCGCTGGCTCTGAGGTAGTGAGGACGGAGTCGACCAATGCCCGGTGCTCCTCAGAGAGCTCGTTCGAAGGAGCAGGCGTGGTCGCTCCGGCGAGCAGAGCGTCAGTTCGACGGACGAGGTCATTCACCAACTGTTCTTTCCACGAACCCCACGCTGAACTACCGGTCGCGAGGCTGTCGGCCTTGGTGAGGGCCCCGAGAACTGCCAAGGTGGTCCGATCGCCCACCAACTCGGCGACCCGCTCGATTGTGGCAGGGTCCGAGAGGTCCCGACGGGTGGCGGTGTCGGCAAGGAGCAGGTGGTGGCGAACGAGATCCTGGAGGATGTGGACATCGGCTTCGTTGAAGCCCATGCGGGGTGCGAGCGAGCCCACAATTTCTATGCCTACGTCGGTATGGTCTCCTGGGAGTCCCTTCCCGATGTCGTGCAGGAGTGCTCCGATCACGAGAAGGTCCTGACGATCAACGGTTTCGGCCAGTCCAGCGGCGTTCGCTGCGGTTTCGAGGAGATGCCGGTCCACGGTGAAGCGGTGATAGGCGTTGCGCTGATGGTGGTGGCGTACGTGTTCCCACTCGGGCATGAGGTGCGTCACGAGGCCCAGATGATCCAGAGTCTCGAACGCCGGTATGGCCCGATGGCCGCACAGAAGGAGTCGGATGAGCGATTGAAGGACCCCTTCAGGCCATGGAGATGGGGCCGGTGGAGTTCTGTCAGCGAGACGATGCACGGCGCCAAGGGAGATCGGCAGATCACGTTCAGCGCCGACGGCGGCCACCCGCCAAATGAGCGATGAGTCAGTCGCTACCTCGGCTGACGGCGACAACCCGACCTCTCCGTTCGTGATGACGATCCCAGCCTCGACGTCGAGACGCGCATTGTCGAACTCGTAATTCTGATTCTTCCCGGGGGCCCACATCGTGCGCCGGCGCCAGATCTCATCGCTCAGTCGAGCAATGGACCGACCAGCCTCGGAAACAGCGTGGCAGAGTTCGTCTGCGTCGCGATAGCCCAAGGCGGCGGCGACCGAGTCCTGTTCTTGGAGCAGCATGCGGTCGAGCGCTCGTCCCGAAGTTCGATGGAGTTCAACTCTGACCGAGGTGAGTGTTGCGGCGGCTCTGTTGATGACGTCGAGGTCTACGAGATCTGCCAAGCGCGGAGCGCACGACGAGAGTGCTCGAAGGACACTGACGTCGCGCAGACCACCGTGAGCCTCTTTGAGGTTTGGCTCGAGCAAGAAGGCCACATCTCCCTCGAGACGGTGTCGCTCCCGCATCTGGGTCTCAAGCGAGGGGATGAATTCCTGAGAGATTGAATTGCGCCAGAGGTGACGAACCTTCTCGATGACGGGCTCGGCGACCCGGGAGTCCCCCCAGATGACTCGAGCATCGAGGAGACCGAGCGCAACGCGGAGATCCCCGCCAGCGGCTTTGAGGACTTCCTTGGGTCGACGCACTGCATGGTCGACGCGCACCCCTTCGTCCCACACGGGATACCACAGGGCGTCTGCGACTTCCTTGATGTCACGGCGTCCTTCGTGGATCAGCACGAGATCGAGATCGCTGAACGGACAGAGCTCTCGGCGCCCGTACCCACCAACTGCGACGAGAGCTAAGCGCCGCTCTGACTTGCCCGCCGCTCTCTCGGCGATCATCGAGAGCCACGAATCGGTTTCGTCAGAGAGCCGCCGACAAAATTGGTTTCCGGTCAGTGTCGAATCGGACATCAAGAGGTCGCGCGAGGCACGCAACGAACCTTGGAGCATGAATCGACCGTAGCATTGAGGGTGCGGGGTGGCCGCTTCGCAGCACGTCGGAAAGGCGGTGGTTCTGGTGGGTGAGATCGAACGCAAAGGGACAGGCATTCTTGAGGTGGCATCGGTTGCGCTCGTGGCGATCTTCGGCGTCGTTGTGTTGTTCTGGCTCTTCGGCTTCATTGCAGGGGCGGTCTGGTGGACCATCAAGATGGTGGTTCTCATCGGTGTTCTCTTTTTGGCGGTTCGTTGGGCCTACAAGAGGGTCGCGAAGTAGTTCCAAAGAGGCCTGTTCGCTGCGGCTAGGGTGAGCACCACGGCGGCGTGGCCGAGTGGTTTAGGCAGGGGCCTGCAAAGCCCCGTACCCCGGTTCGAATCCGGGCGCCGCCTCCAGTGGTGTGCTCTGCACATCAGGAGGCCAGGGGGGTGATCGCATGGCGATCGAGATGGTGGTTGAGCGCTGGCACCAGTTCATGCGGGGGGACCTCGAAGGTGGCCTCGAGGATCTTCTCCACGATGATGTTGTCTTTGTCTCACCGATCGTCTTCTCTCCTCAGGTCGGCAAGGCGCTGACGGTGATGTACCTCGAGGCGGCGGGTATGACCCTCGCCGGCGGCGGCGTCAAAGATGGAGCGGCGTCAGGCGCCGACCCCACCCGACGATTCCGCTACGTCAAAGAGGTGCTGGATGGCAACCACGCGGTTTTGGAGTTCGAGACCTGGATCGGTGATGTCTCGGTCAACGGCGTCGACATCATCACATGTGACGATGAGGATCTGATCACCGAGTTCAAGGTGATGATTCGGCCGCTTCAGGCTGTTCACGCCATCCATGAGCAGATGAAGAAGGCACTCGGCCTGAGCTGATGATCTCGCTCCGAGCGAACGTTCAGCTCGGAGTCCGGCAGAAGCGTCACAGGCCAGTGGAACACTTCGGCCCATGAACAGCAGGTGGCTCGACAACGAGATGCTGGCTTTTGATCTTGAAAGCACCGGCATCGATCGCTATCACGATATCCCCGTCTCTTTCGCCCTGGTCTCACTCATCGGTGGCCGAGTGGTTCGAAGCGTTGAGGGTCTCGTCGATCCTGCTGTCCCGGTGCCAGCGAGTGCCCTGGCGATCCACGGGATCAGCGATGACCGTCTCAAGGCCGAAGGGAGACCCCTTCGGGAAGCCATAGCTCTGATTGCTCGCACCTTGGTCGACGCCTCGGAGCGGGCAGTCCCCGTTGTCGGGTTCAACCTCAGCTACGACCTGACGATGATCGATTCCCGCATGGTCGCTCTCGGTGGCCCGGGCCTCCTTGAGTCCGGATGGCACGGTCCAGTTCTCGATCCGCTTGTACTAGACCGTGCACTCCGCCGAACCAAAGGGCGCCGGAGCCTCAGCGACGTGTGTCGACATTACGGAGTCATCAACCCGATGGCCCACGATGCAACTGCTGATGCAGTGGCGGCAGCCGGACTCCTTGGGCCCATGGTCGAAGCATTCCCCGTCCTGGGCCAATTGACCCTTGAAAACCTCACCGAGCGCCAGGTGGAATGGCATCACTCCTGGGCGCGGAATCTCGATGAGTACTTCGCTGGCCGAGATCGAGATTCTCGGTTTCGTCTTCATCCGGGTGATGGTGATTGGCCGATTTCAGGTCAATCGTTTAGCGCCGCTTGAGACTGTCCCAGGCCATCGTGGCTTCGGGCTCCAGATCGAGGGCTACTTCGCAAGGATCGCGCTTGTCGATGTGACCGATCAGACCTCGATACACGGAGTAGCCACAGAGTTTGCGGAGTCGGGGAGGAAAGGTCGAAGCAATCTCCTTGGAGATCCCGAGCTGCTGGTTTTCCTGTTGGCGAACCCAGCCAGCGCAGTAATTCATCGCGATCCCCAGTCGGTGGGCCTCGCTGACGTTGGCACCGCCGCCATGCCAAAGGCTGCCGGTCCAGATGAGGACGCTGCCGGCCTGCATCTGAGCCGCAATTGTCTCGGGTGGACGGCGGTAGTCCGGAAGGCCTGGATCCTTGTGGCTCCCTTCCACCAATCGAGTTGCCCCATTGGCTTCGGTAAAGTCATCGATCGCGCACATGGTGTTGCACACGATGGGTACGTGGGGTCGAGGGAGGGGGATGAGTTGGTCGTCGGCGTGCAGCGGTTGGGCTGACTCGCCAGGACCAATTCGGATCGAGGAAAGCGAGGAGATCAACAATTCGCTGTCGAGAACTCCTTCGACGATCGGCAGGACGGCAGGGTGGACCGGGATCGCCTCGAACATCTCGCCGTGGACCAGCAAGTTGTAGACCCTGCTGGTGGAGTAGCCCTCGAAAAGGTTGTCACCGTGCTTTATTTGGAGCGCAGATTCCAACCCAGCCACCCGCAGTTTGATCTGCTCGCAGTGGTCTCGATCGATGACGTTCTCCACAATCGTGTAACCAACTTTCTCGATCGAGGCGAGATGAGTGACGACGTCCATGGATTCGATCGTAGGTTCAGAATCGGGCGAGGTGCTTGAAGACCGGTGCTACCATCATGCCCGAGGGCCGTTGGCGCAGTCTGGTAGCGCACTTGCATGACACGCAAGGGGTCACAG
>JBAXAR010000018.1:0-25146 GCA_037142475.1 Actinomycetes bacterium | reverse complement strand
GCGATGGGCACCTCACTCTTGAGCTCTCCAACGTGGCCAATCTTCCGATCACCATCTATCCCGGGATGAAGATCGGGCAGATCAGTTTCTTCGAAATGACGACTCCTGCAGAGCGCCCTTACGGCTCAACAGGGCTGGGGTCGAAGTATCACGGCCAGCGCGGACCAACCGCCAGCCGCTACGCCCACAACTTCCGACCAGCTACTTGAACTGACCACTAACCTCGCAACGTTCTGACTACAGGAGGACGCATGCTCGCTCGCATCATCATCGGACTCGGCGTTACCGTCGTCTGCTTCACGGTTGCCGGTCTGCGGTTCTTCTGGCTTTCGAAGCTCATCCGCTCTGGCGCTCCCGCCAAGCGTCCGTTCCAGGGCTTTCGCAAGGCTGCTGAGGCCGAGATCATCGAGGTTGCCGGCCAGAAGAAGCTCCTGCAGTGGACGATCCCGGGTCTGGCCCACTTCTTCACCATGTGGGGCTTCACCGTCCTGTTGCTGACGATTATCGAGGCCTACGGCTCGCTGTTCAACCGTGATTTCCACATCCCGCTGGTGGGCACGTGGTCACTCGTTGGGTTCATAGAGGACTTCTTCGCCACTGCCGTGCTGGTGTCGCTCATTGTCTTCTCGATCATCCGCATCAAGAACGCCCCGGCCAAGAAGCAGCGCGAGAGCCGCTTCTACGGCAGCCACACTGGTGCGGCCTGGATCGTGCTCGGCCTGATCGCCCTCGTGATCATCACGCTTGTGATCTACCGGGCCGCCCAGCAGAACACTGGGTTCTTCCCCTTCCAAGACGACTGGTGGGCCTTTGCTTCCTTGGGGGTGGCCAAGCTGCTCGCCCCGCTCGGCACTGGCATTAACAGCGTCATCGAGGTCGTCGCCCTGCTCGCAAACGTGGCGGTTATCGCCGGGTTCATGGTCTTCGTCTCCTACTCGAAGCACCTTCACATCTTCATGGCTCCAATCAACGTCGGGACCTCCCGTCGGCCTCGTGCCCTGGGTGGTCTGGACAAGACCCCTGACATGGACATGGAGAACGTCACCGAGGACACGGTCTTCGGTGTTGGCAAGATTGAAGACTTCTCCTGGAAGCAGATGTTGGACTTTGCCACCTGCACCGAGTGCGGGCGGTGCCAGTCGGTCTGTCCGGCCTGGACAACTGGCAAGCCACTCTCGCCGAAGCTTCTCATCATGGGTCTGCGCGACAACATGTTCGCCTCGGCTGATCGACTCCTCTCTGAGGGCTCAGCGGAAGTAGCGGAGATCGAAAGCCTCGTCCCCACCACCATTGACCCAGACGTTCTCTGGAGCTGCACCACGTGCGGCGCCTGCGTCGAGCAGTGCCCGGTCGATATCGAGCACGTCGACGCCATTGTTGACATGCGTCGCTACGAGGTCCTCATGGAATCACGCTTCCCGCAGGAGGCCAACCTGTTCCTGCGCAACATCGAGAACCAAGGGGACCCCTGGGGCCTTGGTGGGGCGAAGCGGACCGAATGGCTCGACGCGCTGGACTTCGAGGTCCCTGTCATCACCGGAACTATTCCCGATGACATCGAGTACCTCTACTGGGTCGGCTGTGCTGGTGCGCTTGACGACCGTGGCAAGAAGCAGGCGCAGTCGACGGCCCGGATGCTGCATCGTGCCGGTGTGACCTTCGGGATCCTTGGACCAAAGGAATCCTGCACCGGTGACCCTGCCCGTCGCTTCGGCAACGAGTATCTCTTCCAGGAAGTGGCCAAGGCCAACATCGAGATCCTGAATGAGGCGCAGGTCAAGAAGATCGTCGCCACGTGCCCCCACTGCTTCAACACCATCAAGAACGAATACTCGGACCTCGGTGCTGAGTTCGAGGTGATTCACCATGCCGAGCTGCTCTCGCATCTCGTCTCGACCGGGAAACTGACGCCTGGGGGCGAATACTCGGGCACCGTGACCTATCACGACCCCTGCTATCTCGGACGCCACAACCGTGTGTTCGACGAGCCCCGGAACGTCCTCGACGCCATCCCGGGTGTCACCCAGGTGGAGATGGGTCGCTGTCGCGAGAAGGGCTTCTGCTGCGGTGCTGGCGGGGCGAGAATGTGGATGGAAGAGAACATCGGCAAGCGCGTGAACATGGAGCGCACCGACGAAGCCCTGAGCACCGGTGCTGACATCGTTTCGACGGCATGCCCCTTCTGCATGATCATGCTGGACGATGCGGTTCAGGCCAACGGCAAGGGCGACGACGTGAGAGTCATGGACATCAGCCAAGTGGTGGAGGAGTCACTCTTCGCTCGAGCCGCCGTGGCTGCTCCTCCCGAGGAGAGCGACCAGGCATAAGGGATTCGATCAGTTCCCCCCTTTCGGTCGATGACGATCGGGAGGGGGGAATTGTCGCGTCATGACCCTGGGCGACCCTGCTGCTCAGTGGGAAACGGTGATGGCCACGTGGGGTCTCGATTGCGTGTCGCTGATCACGAGCACAGTGACGCTCGGGCGGCCGCAGGAGTGGGAGGGAATCGGAACCAGGTCCATTCGAAGGCATGGATCAGGTTCCCCGCCAGCCCGCGTGTCGTCAGCGGTGCATCGATTGCTGCGAGATACGACCGCAGGGGGTCGCATCGCATTGCCGCCCTGGCATCTCTAATCTGCGCCTGAGAACGTGGCCCGCGACGATCATCGTGCCCCGGTGCTGCCACATCGGCGATCAACCACTCTTGGCCAAGCCGATGGTTGTGGCCCGGTCGCCCGTGAGGTTCGGTGATGGTGTGGCTACCGATGGGATCTGCCAGCGACGCCAAATCGAAGATATAGACGTCATCGCCGGCGGACCACCCGATCTCGCCGATGTTGCCAGCAGAGACGAAGAGACGTTCGGGGAGCCGTGAGCGAGCGGAGATGAGCGTCAGCGGTGTGTTGACACTCTGGCGGTCACCACTGCCCTTGGGCGGGATGACGGCGAGGACTTGAGACCCCTTCGGCGTTCGTGCCGCCAAGGCAGCGAGACGGCGCCCATAGCGAGACCACGGCGAGTTGGCGATGTCGGTGGGACTGACCGGATGGGGATTGCCGGAGAGGCGGATGTAGACGGCTCGTTCATTGGCGATGTGATTGGGCCCAATGAAGGCGACGTCGTAGCGGAGGATGAAGCCCGCCACCCCCATCCAGATCCCGGTGATCACCAAGGGGATGGTGCGCTCGAGGCGGTTACCGAGGTCAAGGGTCAGCGTCAGTGAGATGGCGAAGAATGCCGGCAACACCATCCGGGCGTGCATGAAGTCCCCTCCGATTGCGGTGACGTAGGTGGCGCTGAGCGCACCGCCCACCGCAGGAACGAGGCCGATCACGACGTCACGACGGGATCCGCCCTTCCACCACGACCGATAGCGAAGAGCCATCGTGACGCCGAGGACCCCAAGGGGGATCCAAAGCCAGTTCGGACCGAGGAAGTCGCCCAAATACGAGAGGCCTTGCTCGGGCCAAAGGGCGAACGCTGATTTTGCCAGTGCGGTGTTGGGCACCATCATGGCGAAATAGGCCATCCGGAAGATCTCGTAGATCCCAGGGACCACCACGAAGCACGCCAGCGGTGGCCCGAAGGCTCGCCATCGGCTTCTTCCTCCCTTGCTCCGCTCGGCACCCACCAGCAGGAGAAGACCAACGAGAAAGCAGCCAGAGAACAGGGCGAGGTCGGGTCGAATAATGGGTCCGACACCGAAGATCACTGCGGCGAGCAGCGTGCGGTTCCCCGTCTCGAGCCTCCGCACGAGGAGCCACCAGCTCATGGCGATCCAACCGAAGCTGAGTCCGGTCTCGAGACCAGAGGTTGAGAAAGTCCACATCGAGTCAGTGACTGCGATGACTGCTACTCCGACGGGAGCAATCACCGAGATCGAATGGCGCCGACCGAGCCGCACAGCGGCGATCCCTCCCAACACCATGCCGAAAGCGGTGAGGCTCAGGCCGATGAGAACCGCCCACCACGCCAAGGGGAGGAACCGGAGCGTGCCTCCGATGATGGCCAAGATCGCCACCCAGAGAGGGTTGGTGAATGCCTCGACTCGCTCACCTACGTTGAAGACCGGTCCATGTCCTTCGATGACGTTCCGGACGATCCTGAGATCGATGTAGGCATCGTCAGACATCCATCGGTGGGTCCAGCCCATGATGACAAGGACGACCACGGGAACCGTGATCAGGGCAGCCTGGGTAATTCGCCGCTGGGCGCTTCGTTGCGCACTCCTCTTGTGTTGCGGTCGAGTACCAGCGCTGGTGGTGGCCGTCATGGGGTCGTTCAGGAAGGGTTGGCCATGTGGCCACCGCCTGTGATTACTGGACGGTCTTGGAGTCCTGGTCGCGAAGGCGGGTGGCCATTGCGGCCATCAACTTACGGGCGAGGGCTGGCGTGGTGTCAAGCAGGGCGTTGAACTCCCGCTGACCGAGGACCAGCAATGTCATCTCCGACTCCGACACCACGGTGGCGGTTCGAGGACGATGATCCAAGAGTGCCAACTCGCCGAAGTGCTGGCCCGTTCCCACCGTTGCGACCTTGCGTCCCTTGCGTCGGACGGTGGCGGTCCCCGAGACAATGAGGTAGAGCTCGCGTCCCATGGTGCCCTCTTCGATCAGGACCCGGCCGGCGGGTACCACGACTTCATCAAGGGCCTTGGTGATTGACTTCAACTCTCGTCCCGAGCACTCCGAGAAGAGCCAGATTGCCGAGACATGCTGAGCTTTCGCTGTGAGGACCATGTCCTCAGGCTACCGGGCGACCAGATGTCATGGGCGAGATCTTCGATTGCCTCTCCACGAGTTGCCGAGAGCTGGCTGGTCCGGCTTCGGTAGGATTGGCTCCGATCACTGACACACGGGTGTCCTCGCGCTGTCGGCGATCGACCCCCGTTCTGCCAGATCGAGATGGAGTCACCGTGAAGATCTCAGTGTTTACTCCGAGCCACGATCCGCAGTTCCTCGATGCCGCTGCGGCGTCAATGCTGGCACAGACCCACACCGATTTTGAGTGGATCGTCCTCATGAATGGCGGAGCGACCTGGCAAGGCCCCGACGATCCCCGAGTCCGAGTCCTCGAAGGAGCAGTCTTCGACGGCGTCGGTGCAGCCAAACGAGAAGCATGCGCTGCTGCCACCGGGGAGATCCTCGTCGAACTCGACCACGATGATGTCCTCGCCACCGAGGCCCTCCAGAGAATCGCAGAGGCCTTTGACGACTATCCCGAAGTTGTCTTCGTCTACTCCAACATGGCGCAGATCAACGTGGACGGTTCTCGCAACGACGGCACCTACGGCCTCGAGCACGGCAAGGTGTATCGAGAAGCCGTCGTCGATGGCCAATCGGTCTACGAAGCAGTGGCGATGGCGACCTTTCCAAGTGCGGTGAGCCGTATCTGGCTGGCCCCAAACCATGTCAGAGCGTTCCGTCGAGAGGCCTACGAGGAGGTTGGCGGCTACAACCCCGAGTTCCACGTCCTCGACGATCTCGACCTCTTGTGCCGTCTCTACCAGCACGGAGCGTTCCATCACATTGATGAGTGCCTCTATCTCCAGCGGGTTCATCCGGGAAATACCCAAGCCCAACCCGAGCGTGCGGATCGGGTCAGCTTGGAGATCTCGATGAATTACGAGCGACACCTCCAGGCGAACGCGCTGGCGTGGGCCACGCGCGAGGGCCTGCTCGCCATTGACCTCGGAGCCGCGCACCGCAAGCCCCCTGGCTACCTCGGTGTCGACATCGTCCCGGGTACTGATATTCAGGCCGACCTCAACGGCCGACTCCCGTTCGAGGACAACAGCGTGGGCGTCATCCGTGCGGTCGACGTCATTGATCTCATCGAAGACAAGGTGGCGCTGTTCAACGAGCTCTACCGGATTCTCGCTCACGGTGGCGTCTTTCTCTGCCTGACGCCAAGCGCTGACGGACGCGGAGCGTTCCAGAATCCCGCCTCAGTGGCCTTCTACAACGAGAACTCCTTCAGCTACATCACCGACGCCTCGATGGCGGGCTTCGTCCCACCGATCACCTGCCGCTTTCAAGTCAGCCACATGGTCACCCGGTATCTCTCCGCATGGCACCAGGAACACAAGATTCCGTACGTCAACGTGAACCTCGTCGCTCTCAAGGACGGACCGAGGGTCCCGGGAATCATCACCATCTGATTGCCCCGCCGGTCGGTGGCCTCAGCGCCATGACGAGGCCGGTTCGGGCCCTGATGCTGTTCACATTCTTGTAACGATGGCGGAACAGTGGAGAAATCCCTGCTGGCAATACTCGTACTCACACGATCCCGAGGGGGATGTGCGCGGCTGACCAACGATGCTCGGCCGAGCACCAACCCAAGGGCCTGATGATGTGAGAGGAGCAAGACAGGTGATCGAAGCAGTCACGAACATCCCATACCCGTCCTGGCTCAATTCAGGTGACAACACGTGGCAACTCGTTGCCGCGACGTTGGTCGGCTTGATGAGCCTTCCCGGTATCGCCGTCCTCTACGGCGGCCTGGTGCAGCGCAAGTGGGTCGTCAATACGTTGCTGATGGCCTTCTCCGGCTTCAGCCTGGTGGTGCTGGTCTGGGTCCTGTGGGGCTACAACATGGCCTTCGGACCGCAGGCACACCTCGGAGCGACCGGATCATTCTGGTCAGGCTTTGTTGGACACCCGCACCCGATCCTTAGCCACTTCGCTCAGCAGGGCCAAGCGGAGTCAGGGACCAATACCTTGGTTCCCTTCCACTTCCCAACCTCGACGTTGGCCTACTTCCAGATGGCCTTCGCCGCGATCACCCCATTGCTGTTCCTGGGCTCTCTGTTGGGTCGCTTCAAGTTCAAGGCGTGGTTGGTCTTCGTCCCCCTGTGGATCACCTTCGTGTACTGCATCAACGCAGCACTCATCTGGGGTGGTGGCTTCTTCGCCCAGAAGGGTGCAGTTGACTTCGCCGGTGGCTACGTCATCCACCTCTCGGCGGGTGTGACGGGCTTTGTCGCAGCCTTCATCGTCGGGCCCCGTCTCAACCGGGACAAGATGAGCGCCCTGCCCAACAACTTGATGATGGTCGCCGTTGGCGCTGGCATCTTGTGGCTTGGCTGGAACGGCTTCAACGGTGGTGCTCCGTACTACGCGGGAGCTGACACGGCGAGTGCGGTGCTCAACACCAATATCGCCACCGCTACGGCGCTCCTGACCTGGATGTTCTTCGACATGCTCTTCTCGAGCACGCGGAAGCCAACGTTCCTGGGTGCGATCAACGGCATGATCTGCGGTCTCGTTGGGATCACCCCGTCTGCTGGTTTCGTCAGCGGGACCGGGGCGATCGTGATTGGTGTGGTCTGCTCGGGTGTCGTCTGGGTGGCATGGAACTACCTGCCGAAGATCCGGCCGTTCTCCAAGGTCGATGACGCTCTCGGTGTCATCTACACCCACGGGATCGCCGGCCTTATCGGTGGCCTGATGATCGGCTTGGTGGCTGACCCCGGAATGACCGTCTATGGAGTCACGGGCAAGGACTACGCAGGCGAAGGTTCCTTCAGCGTGGGTGGTTGGTTCTATACCGGTTCGTTCCACCAGCTCTGGGAGCAGTTCCTCACCGCCGCATGGGTCATCACCTATAGCGCTGTGGCGACGGTGATCTTGCTGCTGATCGTCAAGTTTGTCTGCCGAGGCCTTCGTGAGAAGGATGAGGTGCTCGAGGTGGGCGACCTGGCGGTCCATGATGAAGAAGCGTTCCCCCGTGAGACCTTCGCCGAGCGGGTCAGCTCGCTCTCGAGGAGCTGACATGGAAGCACCATTCACCCCATCCGAAAGAATCATCACCCACCCGAGAGGAGACCGATCATGAAGCTCGTTGTCGCAGTCCTCAAGCCCTTCAAGCTCGATGACGTCAAGGAACGACTGAAGACCCTTGGCGTGGCCGGCATGACGATTACCGAAGCCCAAGGCTTTGGCCGCCAGCGGGGCCACACCGAGGTGTACCGAGGTGCGGAATACGAGGTGGACTTTGTCCCCAAGATCCGCATGGAGGTCCTCATCGACGACGCGGAGGTCGACGCAGTGGTCGACGCCATCGTTGACGCTGCCTCCACCGGCAAGATCGGTGATGGCAAGGTCTGGGTCATCCCCGTCGAATCGGCGGTGCGAGTTCGTACCGGCGAGCGGGGTGCAGACGCCCTGTAGATCTTCCAGCGAGTCACCACCACCGCCCGGACCGTCGTGCACGGCCCGGGCGGTGGCGCGTGGCGGTCAGGTCGAGACCCACGTTGGAGCCGCGGGTCTCAGGCCCGCTGGAACTCGTTCAAGGCAGCGGCGTCGTCGGACACCATCGGCCAGGACCGATTAGCCGGCTTGTCGTCCGACGGCCTTGGCTGCTTCCGCGGCAGCATCGGGGTCGCCGAGGTACCCAGATTCGATGATCTCCATTGAATCGCTGAGCACGTAGCGATAGGGGATACCAGTGGGGATCTCGAGGTCGACGATCTCGTCATCACCGATTCCGTCGAGGTGCTTGCGCAGGGCGCGCAATGAGTTGCCGTGTGCCACGACGAGCACCGCGCCACCCTTGGCCGCCTCGGCCATGAGGTCAGGGATGATCTCGTCGGTGAAGTACGGGACGGTCCGCACGACCACATCGGCGAGACACTCCGAGGCTGGCAGATCACTGGCGGCGACGTCACGGTAGCGAGGGTCGCCGCCTGGGAGGCGGGGATCACCGGCGGGGATCACCGGCGGTGGCGTGGCGTAGCTCCGACGCCAGATCTTGACCTGATCGGCGCCGTACTTCTCGGCGGTCTCGAGCTTGTTGCGTCCTTGCAGGTCGCCGTAGTGGCGCTCGTTGAGGCGCCAGTCGCGCTTGGCCGGAATCCAGAGGCGCTCCATGGTCTCGAGGGCGAGATGGGCGGTCAGGATCGCTCTGGTCAGGAGCGAGGTATGCAGAATCCGAACGTCAACGCCCGCCTCGCCAAGAAGTCGTCCGGCCTCGGAGGCTTCGGAGCGACCCTGATCGGTGAGTTCGACGTCTTCCCACCCTGTGAAGAGATTCAGAGCGTTCCACTCGGACTGGCCATGGCGAAGAAGGATGAGTTCAGGCACGCCCTTGAGCGTAGCCATGTCGCCGCCATGGGCGATAACGGCTTGCTTCTCTGAGTGTTCGGCGGGCCAACCACCCATGTCGCTCTGGCGACGTCGTCCCTGAACGACGACGAGACCTAGAGAAGAATCCCCTCAAAATCCCTTTCGGCTGGCAATTCTTACAAAGTGTTATAAAAAACATGATACGAGTCGTATCAAGTTTGCTAGAGTGTACTCAAGCGACCGCGAGGAAGCGCCCGAACTGCCCTGAGGGGCAAGGTGCAACCCAACGGTCGGATACAGCGATTGTTGAGAAGTTCGACCAAGAACAGAGAAAAAGGAAGGGACATCATGGCCAAGGCTGTGGGAATTGACCTCGGAACGACCAACTCGGTGGTCTCGGTGCTGGAGGCGGGCGAGCCCGTCGTCATCCCGAACGCCGAAGGAGCGCGCACGACCCCTTCGGTCGTCGGGTTCTCCAAGACCGGCGAAGTCCTGGTGGGCGAGGTGGCAAAGCGTCAAGCCATCACCAACCCTGACCGGACCATTCGCTCAGTGAAGCGTTTCATGGGAACCGACTGGTCCATGGACATCGATGGCAAGGCCTATACGCCTCAGGAGATCTCTGCCCGCATCCTGATGAAGCTCAAGCGCGACGCTGAGGCCTACCTCGGTGACACCGTGAACCAGGCGGTCATCACCGTGCCGGCCTACTTCGACGACGCCCAGCGCACCGCCACCAAGGAGGCGGGTCAGATCGCCGGCCTTGAGGTGCTCCGCATCATCAACGAGCCGACCGCTGCTGCGCTCGCGTACGGACTCGACAAGGACAACACCGAGCAGACCGTCCTGGTCTTCGACCTCGGTGGCGGCACCTTTGATGTCTCGGTTCTCGAGATCGCCGATGGCGTCTTCGAGGTCAAGTCAACCTCCGGCAACACCAAGTTGGGCGGCGACGACTGGGACGAGAAGATCATCGACTGGCTGGTCAAGACCTTCAAGGACACCGAAGGTGTCGATCTGGCGGCCGACAAGATGGCGGTCCAGCGTCTCAAGGAGGCTGCGGAGAAGGCCAAGATCGAGCTCTCCAGCGTGCAAGAGACCCAGATCAACCTGCCCTTCATCACGGCGACTGCTGAAGGTCCCAAGCACCTTGATCTCACGCTGACCCGGGCCAAGTTCAACGAGATCACTGCTGATCTGGTGGCGGCCTGCAAGGTCCCCTTCGAGGCGGCAATTAAGGACGCTGGACTGACCCTCGGCCAGATCGACCACGTGGTCATGGTCGGTGGATCCACACGGATCCCTGCCGTCCAGGAACTTGTCCACACCATGACGGGGAGCGACCCTCACAAGGGTGTCAACCCAGACGAGGTGGTGGCCATTGGCGCCGCCGTTCAGGCTGGTGTCTTGAAGGGTGAGGTCAAAGATGTCCTGCTCCTCGACGTGACGCCTCTGAGCCTTGGCATCGAGACCAAGGGTGGCGTGATGCATCGCCTCATCGAGCGCAACACCACGATCCCAACCCAGCGGTCGGAGGTCTTCACGACGGCTGACGACAACCAACCCTCGGTTGAAATCCACGTGCTCCAAGGTGAGCGTGAGATGGCGATGTACAACAAGACCCTGGGCAAGTTCCAGCTGGTCGACTTGCCGCCGTCTGCTCGGGGTATCCCTCAGATCGAAGTGAAGTTCGACATCGATGCCAATGGCATCGTGCATGTCTCGGCCACCGACCGAGCCACCGGCAAGATGCAGTCGATGACGATCACGGGACAGTCATCGCTGGCCAAGGACGACATTGATCAGATGGTCAAGGACGCCGAGGCTCACGCCGAGGACGACCGCCGTCGCAAGGAAGAGGCGGAGGTCCGCAACACCGCTGACACCCTCGTGTATCAGACGGAGAAATTGCTGGCCGACCAGGGCGAGAGCATTGATGCTGCCGAGAAAGCTGACGTTGAGTCGGCTCTCGCAGGGGTCAAGACAGCGCTGGCCTCCGATGACATCGAGGCGATCAAGACGGCCACTGAAACCCTCATGACGGCGTCGCAGACCTTCTCGCAGAAGCTCTACGAGGCCGCTGCTGCAGCGCAGGGTGACACCCAGGCGACCTCGGACGCTGGCGAGCACGACGACGAGGTCGTCGATGCCGAGATCGTGGAGGACAAGTGAGCCCCGACGAACAGGGCTCGCCCGACTCCGAGCCAACGCCCGAGGACGAGGTCGTGATCGAGGCGGAGGCCATCGTGGCCGATGCAACGGTCGCCGATGACGGCGCCGAGCTGGTCGAGGAGGATCTCGACCAGCTCAGCCTCGTGGCCAAAGAGCGCGATGAAATGCGCGAACTTGCCCAGCGGCTTCAGGCTGACTTCGAGAACTACCGCAAGCGAGCTGCTCGCCAGGCCGAGGACACCGCTGCTCGGCAGACCGCCGAGATCGTGACCAGCCTGCTGCCAGTCCTTGATGCCTTCGACCTCGCCCAGGCACATTTGGCTGAGTCGACCGACCCCTCTGATGAGGCGGCGGCACTCTCGCAGGCCCGGAGCCTGCTTCTTGACACCCTGACCAAGCAGGGTCTTGAGGCGGTGTCCGGTGCGGGGGAGCCATTCGACCCTCAGGTCCACGACGCAGTCATGCACGCCCCGGCCGACGATGACCACGAGGCTGCTGGCCCCATCGTCGACGAGGTCCTGCGCGCTGGCTGGTCATGGCGCGGGACGGTGCTCCGTCCGGCGATGGTGCGGGTCAAGGGCTGAGGAATCGATGACGGCGCAGCGCGAGTGGTTCGAGAAGGACTACTACAAGGCGCTCGGCGTGGCCGAGTCGGCCACGGACAAGGAGATCACGCGCGCCTATCGAAAGTTGGCCAAGGAGCATCACCCTGATGCCAACCCCGGCTCCGAGGACCGCTTTAAGGAAATCTCGGCCGCCTACGACGTTCTCGGTGACGCGGCGAAGCGCAAGGAATACGACGAGGTTCGCCGGCTCGGTCCGGTGGGTGGCGGTTTCGGAGGACCCGGTGGCGGGGGATTCGGAGGTGGCGGCTTTGATCCGGGCTCGTACCGGACCGAGGACCTCGGCGACCTTGGCGATCTCTTCGGTGGGATGTTCGGGCGGGGACGCCAACGTCGACCTCGTGGCCCACAGCGGGGAGCGGACCTCGAAGCCGGTCTGCACTTGGCATTCAAAGACGCTGTCCAAGGTGTCACCACGAGTGTCAATCTCCCCTCCGACGTCCGCTGCTCGACCTGTCGAGGGTCCGGAGCGGCACCCGGGACGGCGACCACGACTTGCGGCCGCTGCTCTGGGCGAGGCTCGCTCGACGACAACCAGGGAATGTTCTCGCTCTCGACGGTGTGTCCGAACTGCCAAGGCAGGGGACAGATGGTCGAGACGCCGTGTCCCTCCTGCCACGGGACCGGACACGAGAAGTCCACCCGCCAGGTCAAGGTCCGCATCCCCGCGGGAGTTGAGGACGGACAGCGCATCAGAATCAAGGGTCGAGGGGCTCCGGGACAGGGAGCAGCTCCTGCCGGCGACCTCTATGTGGTGGTCCATGTCGGCCACGACGATCGCTTCAGCCGACGAGGCAGAAATCTGACAACGGTGACCACCGTGTCGTTTCCGGAGGCGGCCCTTGGTACCCAGGTGACCGTGCCAACCCTCGATGGTCCGGTAACGGTCAAGGTGCCGGCCGGCACGTCTCCGGGATCGATGCTCCGGGTTCGAGGCCGTGGGGTGCCAGCGGGGACTGGGCGTTCCGCCCAGCCTGCCGGAGACTTGCTCGTCAAGATCGAGGTGGCGGTGCCAAAGACGTTGACTGACGAGCAACGTGCTGCGATTGAAGCGCTTGCGGTGGCTTTCACGGGAAGCGATGACGTCGCGAGTGATGCCAGTTCTGACGCCGAGGAGGTGTCGGCGTGAATCCATCGCACCACGATTCCGACCGAGCGGTCTACGTGATCTCCGTGGCTGCGGAGCTTGCCGGGGTCCATCCGCAGACCCTTCGCAACTATGAGCGCAGCGGCCTGCTTGACCCCTCTCGCACGGCAGGTGGGTCGAGGCGGTTTTCGCTGCAGGACCTTGAGCGGCTTCGGCGGATCCAGGAACTCACGAGTGAGGGGCTGAATCTCGAAGGTGTTCGTCGTGTGCTTCGGCTCGAAGCAGAGGTGGCCAGTCTCCGTAGCGAGGTGGCGTCGCTTCGCGAGGAACACCGGCGTGATCTCGATGAGGCCCACCGATCTCATCGTCGCGAGATTGTCCCGCTGAACCAAGCCCCGGCCCTTTTTCGGGGCGTGATCCGACGGACCCGATGACCGCCGTGTCGGCCAACAGGGCCGTCGTGAACAGAAATCGTGGAGAACGTTTGCACCGCTAGGACGACGAGAGAGAGGACGACACCGTGGCCATTGACCCGGAACGCTGGACCAACCGAACCCGAGAGGCGTACTCGGCCGCCACCACCCAGGCGACGGCCGCCGGTCACGCTGAGTTGACTCCCGCCCACGTCCTCACGGCGATCCTGGCGCAGAGCGAGGGCATCGCCCCGCCGTTGTTGCGCAGCCTGAAGGTCGACCCCACCGATGTGGCGAGACGCCTTGGCGAGGAGTTGAGTCGTCTCCCGAGAGCGGTGGGCGGTTCGCAGCCCTCCATGGCCCGAGACCTTCACGACGGTTTGGAAAAAGCGGATGGTCTCCGATCAGAGATGGGCGATGACTACGTCTCGATCGAGCACCTCTTGCTGGCCTTCGCCGATCTCCTCGGCGTACAACGCGATGAGCTCTTGGTGGCCCTGCAAGAAGTCCGCGGTAGCCATCGGGTCACCACGCCGACGCCGGAGGACACCTTCCAAGCCCTTGAGCGCTATGCCCGTGACCTCACCGCCCTGGCGGCCTCGAACAAGCTCGACCCGGTGATCGGGCGCGACGATGAGATCCGTCGGGTCATCCAGGTGCTCTCGAGGAGAACCAAGAACAACCCGGTCCTGATCGGAGAGCCTGGCGTCGGCAAGACCGCCATCGTCGAGGGTTTGGCGCTGCGGATTGTCGAGGGCGACGTGCCCGAGGGGCTCAAGAACAAGCGGGTCATGTCGCTGGACCTCGGCTCGCTGGTGGCGGGAGCGAAGTATCGCGGGGAGTTCGAAGAACGACTCAAGGCGGTCCTCAAGGAGATCCAAGACGCCGAGGGCGAGATCATCACCTTCATCGATGAGATTCACACCCTCGTCGGGGCCGGGGCAGCGGAGGGCTCCATGGACGCCGGGAACATGATCAAGCCACTCCTCGCCCGCGGCGAGCTCCGCCTCGTTGGGGCCACGACGCTCGATGAGTATCGCAAGTACATCGAGAAAGACGCTGCTCTCGAACGCCGGTTCCAGCAGGTCTTCGTTGGAGAACCCTCGGTGGAGGACACTGTGGCGATCCTGCGGGGTCTCAAGGAGCGCTACGAGGTCCACCACGGTGTCCGTATCCAAGATGCGGCTCTCGTGGCTGCTGCCACCCTCTCGGACCGCTACGTGACCGGTCGATTCCTGCCCGACAAGGCCATCGATCTCATTGACGAGGCAGCGAGTGGGTTGCGAATCGAGATTGACTCGATGCCCACTGAGCTCGATGTCGTCATACGCCGAATGCGTCAGCTTGAAATCGAACGCGTGGCGCTGCAGAAGGAGACCGACGAGGCCTCCAAGGAGCGGCTCGCCGGCCTCGAGGCCGAGTTGGCCGAACTGTCGGAGGAGTCCGACGAGATGACCGTGCACTGGCAGGCCGAGAAGGCTCACATTCAGTCGATCCGTGAGTTGAAGGGAACGCTTGAGGACCGCCGGGGTGACGCGGAGCGTCTCGAGCGCGAGGGTGACCTCGCTGGTGCTTCGGCAATTCGCTACGGCGAGGTGCCCGACCTCGAGGATCGCATCGAGGCCGCCACCGATTCGCTGGCCGAGCTCCAAAAGGGACAGCGTTTCTTGAAAGAGGAGGTCGACGCCGAGGATGTGGCCGAGGTCGTGAGCCGCTCGACAGGGGTACCGGTGGCCAGGATGCTCGAGGGCGAGGTGGCCAAGTTGATCTCCATGGAGTCGCTGCTCCACTCGCGCGTGGTGGGCCAAGAAGAGGCCGTCGTGGCGGTGGCGAACGCCATCCGTCGGTCTCGGTCAGGGCTCTCCGATCCCAATCGGCCGATTGGGTCCTTCCTTTTCTTGGGGCCGACTGGGGTTGGAAAGACCGAGTTGTCACGAGCACTCGCCGAGTTCCTCTTTGATGACGACAAGGCCATGGTGCGGATCGACA
Organism: Actinomycetes bacterium; assembly: GCA_037142475.1. Classification (GTDB taxonomy): domain Bacteria; phylum Actinomycetota; class Acidimicrobiia; order Acidimicrobiales; family RAAP-2; genus CAIUMH01. Next base: position 9,797 of record JBAXAR010000018.1, on the reverse strand, counting down.
TGAGCGAGTACATGGAGAAGTTCTCTGTGTCCCGTCTTGTCGGGGCTCCTCCGGGCTACGTCGGCTACGAAGAGGGTGGCCAACTTACCGAAGCGGTGCGGCGACGACCCTATGCCGTGGTGCTCCTCGATGAAATCGAGAAGGCGCATCCGGACGTCTTTAACCTGCTGCTCCAAGTCCTTGAGGATGGACGCCTGACCGATGGCCAGGGCCGCACGGTTGACTTCACCAATGTGGTGCTGATCATGACCTCGAACTTGAGCGGCGAGTTGGCCAATTTCTTCAAACCGGAGTTCATCAACCGCATCGATGAGATTGTCCGTTTCCGCTCGCTGACCGAAGAGGATCTTGGGGTCATTGTTTCGATTCAGCTCGGCCGGCTTCGCGGCCGTCTCGCTGAACGGAGGCTCGGCTTGGAGGTGACCAGGGAGGCAGAGCTTCGTCTGGCGGCTTTGGGCTACGACCCGGACTTCGGGGCACGGCCCCTTCGCCGAGTGATCCAGCGCCAGGTGGAGGACCCTCTGGCGCTCAAACTTCTCGAGAGCACGTATCTCGAAGGAGACACGGTTCACCTTGCCGTCACTGGCGATGAATTTGTCCTGAGCTGATCGGCCAGGCCGCTGGCGTCGGCAAGGATGAGTTCATGGCACTTCGAGTAATCCAGTGGGCGACCGGCAATCAAGGGGTCGAGGCAATCAGGGCGATCATCGATCGCCCGGATCTCGAGTTAGTGGGAGCCAAGGTCTACAGCGACGACAAAGAAGGCCTTGACGCTGGCGTCATCGCTGGTCGGGATCCCCTAGGGGTGGTGGCCACACAGGACGTCGACGCACTGCTTGCCCTCGGAGCCGACTGTGTCGCCTACTTCCCTCGACACACCTCGATCGATGAGGTCTGCCAGATCTTGGCGAGTGGCGCGAATGTGGTCACCACGGCGTTTCTCTTTCATCCGGCATCGCTTCCAGTTGAGGACCAACAGCGCCTTGAGGCTGCCTGTATTGCCGGTGGTACCTCGGTCCATGGGACAGGTCTGAATCCGGGGAACCTCAGTGGCGTGCTGCCCCTGGCACTGTCAGGAATGTCGAGGAGCATCGAGCGCGTCACGCTCCAAGAGCGGGCTGACTGGTCCTTCTACGAGAGCACGCACATCACCTTCGACAACATGTGCTTCGGCCGACTCCCCGAGGAGGTTTCTGAGGAGGCAAGCGACTTCCTGCGATTCAACAGCGGGATCTTCATGGAGGAGGTGGCGCTGATCGGTGAGGCACTGGGGGCTGGCCTCGACAACATCACTGCGGAGGTCGAGGTGGCAGTGGCCAGTGTCGACCATGACATCTTCGGCATCACGTTGGCAGCCGGAACCGTGTCAGCCCAGCGCTGGCACTGGAGAGGCTGGCGCAAGGGCCGAGTGCTCGTCGAGATCGAGACGCTCTGGACAGTGGGGGGAGAGTATCCAAGCCACTGGCCCACGCCACTCGATGGATGGACGTTGACGATCGAGGGAGAGCCATCGATGCAGGCCCACTTCTTGAGCCTGATGTCCTTTGAGCGACCTCTTCCGATTCGCGAGCACGTGCGGGCGGCGAGTGTGGCGACCGCCATGCAGGCGATCAATGCCATCGGCGCCGTCTGTCGGGCTGAGCCGGGGGTCCAGACGATGGCGGACCTCCCGCTGATTCGAGCGGGCTACGGGTTCGGCAATGAGGTGCCCCGTCCGATTGTCTGAGCCGCCGGGGTCGGGACCCTCAAGACGGTGACGAACGGCGCGGTAGAATGAGGATGCAACGGCCCTTATTCCGCAACCAAGGAGCATCACGTGCCGGCAACCGTAGTGGTCGGGACCCAGTGGGGCGACGAGGGCAAGGGCAAGTTAACTGACCTGCTGGCCAAGGAGATGGACGTTGTCGTCCGCTACCAAGGTGGCCACAACGCCGGACACCGGATCGTGGTCGAGGGCGAGGCCTTTGCGCTGCAGCTCATCCCGAGCGGGATCCTGTATCCGTCGGTGACCCCGGTGATTGGCAACGGCGTGGTCGTGGACCCCAGCGTGCTGCTCGAGGAGATCGACACCCTCGAGGCCAAGGGCGTTGACACCTCATCGCTGCTCGTGAGCGGAAACGCCCACCTGATCATGCCGTATCACCGTGAGCTCGACAGGGTGACGGAGCGGTACCTCGGCAAGGCGGCACTGGGGACGACCAAGCGGGGCATCGGTCCGGCCTACGCCGATAAGGCAACCCGAGTCGGACTTCGGGTCCAGGACCTGCTCGACGAGAAGATCTTCCGCCAGAAGCTCGACGTGGTGCTCAAGGAAAAGAACGCCCTGTTGGCCAAGGTCTACAACCGACTCCCGTTCTCGGCCGACGAGATCGCCGAGTTTTACCTTGGTCAGCTCGCTCCCCGGGTGGCCCCGATGGTGGCCGACACCGTGGGGTTCATTCACTCTGCCCTGGCGGACAATCGCAACATCCTGCTCGAGGGAGCCCAGGCCACGTTCCTCGACCTCGATCACGGGACGTATCCCTTCGTGACGAGCTCGAACCCTGTGGCCGGAGGCGCCTGCACCGGTAGCGGCCTCGGGCCTCGTGACTTGAACTCGATTGTTGGGATCGCCAAGGCCTACGTCACCCGTGTCGGAGCCGGGCCCTTCCCGACCGAGGTCTTCGATGACCTCGCCTCGCTGCTGGTCGACCGGGGCCACGAGTATGGGACCAACACGGGCCGGATGCGCCGCTGTGGATGGTTCGATGCCGTCATGGCCCGCCAGGCCGTCCGGCTGAACTCACTGACCGAAGTAGCGCTCACCAAGCTCGACGTTCTCGACACCTTCGACACGGTCAAGGTGTGTGTCGGGTACGAAGCCGATGGCGAACGCTTTGATTTCCCGCCGTATCACCAGTCGATTCTCCACAAGGTCACCCCGATCTACGAAGAGCTCCCTGGTTGGAACACGGACCTGACCGGGATGACCTCGGCCGACGAGTTGCCCCAAGCCGCCCGTGACTACGTGGGCTTCTTGGCCGATCAGATTGGCGTTCCGGTCCGCCTCGTCGGTGTCGGCCCCGGCCGAGAGCAGTTCGTCTCCTTCCAGTCGGCGTGAACGCATCTCGCACCGCGCTGGTGATCGGCTCTGGCGGCCGAGAGCACGCCATCGCTCGAGCGCTCGCCCAAGGTGGCGTGGACGTGGTGGTGGCTCCGGGAAATCCCGGAATGCCCGCGACCTTCGCCGCCGGATCGATCCGGACCGATCCTCGACCTCCCACTGAGATCACCGCCGACTTGGTGGTGATCGGCCCTGAGGTCCCGCTCGTCGATGGATTGGCCGATCAGCTCCGAGAGCAGGGACGCCTGGTCGTCGGACCGGGCGCTGACGGTGCGCAGGTGGAGGGATCCAAGGCCTTCATGAAGGACCTCCTCGTCGAGGCGGGGGTCCCGACGGCCGGGCACTGGACTATCACTGACGTTGATGAGGCGCGCACTGTCCTCGAGGGACTGACACCGCCCTACGTGGTGAAGACCGACGGTCTTGCAGCCGGCAAGGGCGTGTTGGTGACGATGGATCTCGCCGAAGCAGTTGCTGACGTCGCCGACAAGCTCGCTGGCCTCACCTTTGGTGCGGCGGGGACCACGGTGGTCATCGAGGAGGGCCTTGAGGGCCCAGAGTGCTCACTGATCGCCCTGTGTGACGGGTTGACTGCTGTTCCCTTCGCTCCTGCGCAGGACTTCAAGCGGATCTCTGACGGCGACCTCGGTCCGAATACTGGGGGGATGGGTGCGTATTCACCAATGCCCCACGTCGATGAGTCCATGACGACGGCATTGATGGAGGTCGCGGTGCTCCCGACGCTCGCCACCCTTCGCTCACGCGGGATCGACTACCGAGGACTGCTCTATGCGGGCCTCATGTTGACGTCGAGTGGGCCGAAGGTCATTGAGTTCAACGTCCGCTTCGGCGACCCGGAGGCTCAGGTGATCCTCCCGAGGATTACCTCGGATCTCTTTGACCTCCTTGTCGCTGCCGCCAAGGGCGAACTCACCGCTCCACCGACGTTTTCTGATCAAGTGGCGGTCACGGTGGTGATGGCGGCTGCCGGGTATCCGGCATCGCCGGTGACCGGCATGGCGATCTCTGGCCTTGGCGCCGATGGCCAGCTCGTCGAGCCGATTGATGGTGTGACGGTGTTTCACGCCGGCACCACCCGGCCGGACCCAGACGGTCCCTTTGTGGTGAGTGGTGGTCGAGTCCTCGCGGTAACCGGTCTCGGTGACACGCTGGCTGAGGCGCGTAACCGGGCCTATGACGGCGCCCATCAGATTGATTTCGAAGGCGTCCAACGCCGAAGTGACATCGCCGCGGCAGCGGCCGACGAGGAGAGCAGCTGATGATTCCCCGATACGCACCCGCAGATATGGCAGCGCTGTTCAGCGACGAGGCTCGCTTCGGAGCGATGCTCGAAGTGGAGCTCCTCGCCACCGAAGCACTCAGCTCGCTTGGCCTCGTCCCTGCCGCTGAGGCAGCCGCCTGCCGGCAGCGAGCCCCGCAGATTGACGCCGCGTTTGTCGCCGCCGTCGATGAGCGCGAGGCGATCACCAACCACGACACGGCCGCCTTCGTCGACATCGTCCAAGACGCCATCGGAGCTCCTGAGGGAGCGTGGATTCACTATGGCCTGACGTCCTCCGACGTGGTCGACACTGCCTTGTGCTGGCAGCTGACCAAGGCCGCCGACCTTCTCCTCGAAGCGTCCACCGAGTTCGTGGCCGTGCTCGTTCGGCGTGCTCGTGAGCTCATCGACGTGCCCGTCCTCGGCCGAACCCATGGAATGCACGCTGAGCCCACCACCTTCGGGGCAAAATTTGCCCTGTTCGCCCTCGCTGCAGAACGGGACCGGGAGCGCCTCCATCGGGCTCGAGCTGCTGTCGCAGTCGGCAAGCTCTCGGGGGCAGTCGGCACGTATTCGAACATCGACCCGGCGGTGGAGGACTTTGTCTGCGGTGCCCTTGGCCTCACGCCAGTCCCGGCCACCCAGGTGATTGCTCGAGACCGCCATGCGGAACTGCTGTGGGCCTGTGCTGCGGTCGGAGCCACCATCGAGCACCTGGCCACCGAGATCCGTCACATGGCCCGCTCTGAGCTTGGGGAGGTCGAAGAGGCGTTCCGACCCGGGCAGAAGGGGTCATCGGCCATGCCACACAAGCGGAACCCAATCCTCTCTGAGCGGCTCTGTGGGCTCGCCCGAGTGCTGCGGGGGTATCTCTCGGCGGGTCTCGAGGACGTGGCGCTCTGGCATGAGCGCGACATCTCCCACAGTTCGGTCGAGCGGGTCATCCTTCCCGATGCGACCATGCTCACCTGTTACGTGATTCGCAAGGCCACCGGTCTTGTCGATGGTCTCGTGATCAACGACGCCCGAGCCCTGAAGAACCTCAATGAGGGGTCACTCGGCTTGGTCTACAGCCAGTCGGTCCTGCTGACCTTGATTGACCATGGGATGACCCGTGACGCTGCCTACCGGATCGTCCAGCGGGCGGCTCGCCAAGCAGTGGAGGAACAGAGCTCGTTCCGGGTGATTGTCGAGACCGACGAGGAGGTCACCCTGAGTTCCGCCGAGCTCGACCGTGCCTTTGATCTCGACCGGATGCTGCAGCATCGGGGTCGCTACCTCACCGCCCTCGAGGCAATCTCAATCGTATGAGCATCAACGACCTCGACGCACTGGGTCTTCGCCGGATCCACACAGGCAAGGTTAGAGATCTCTTTGAGGTCGATGATGATCGGCTGCTCATGGTGGCGTCGGACCGCATCAGTGCCTTTGACGTGGTCATGGTCGAGCCAGTGCCCAACAAGGGCCGTGTGCTTACTGCCATGACGGCGTTCTGGTGTGACGAGCTCGCCGACGTCGCGCCCGGAAGCCTCCTCAGCTGCGATCCCGAGGAGATCAACGCTGCGATCCCCGGCTTCGAGAGCCATGGTGATGCGCACGGGCGCTCCATGCTGGTTCGCCGGGCTGAGATGCTCCCCATCGAATGCATTGTCCGCGGCTATCTCGCCGGCCAGGCCTGGGACGAGTATCGAGAGCTCGGGACGATCCATCAGATGGCGGCGCCCGCTGGACTGTCCCTCGCGGAACAACTGCCAGAGCCCATGTTCACCCCCTCGACCAAGGCCGACGAGGGCCATGACGTGAACATCGATCTCACCACTGCAGCAACGATCATCGGTCCGGACCGCCTCGCCGAGGCGCAGGCCATCTGCCTCGGTCTCTTCGCTGCCGCTTCGAAGCGGGCGGCGGCGGCGGGATTCGTCCTGGCCGACACCAAGTTCGAACTCGGCGTGGTCGACGGCCACCTTGTGCTGTGCGACGAGGTGGTCACCCCCGATTCTTCGCGTCTCTGGCCAGCCGACGCCGTCGTCCCCGGCGAGACCCCACCGGCGTTCGACAAGCAGCCCTTCCGTGACTGGCTCTCGGACCAGCCATGGGATCGCACGCCACCACCACCCCGGGTTCCTGACGAGGTGATCGCCACGACAGCAGATCGCTATCAGCAGGCCTACGAGCGGGTGACCGGACGTCGCCTCGAGGACTGGTACGGTCAAAACGCATGAGATTCTTGGCTCGAGTAGAGGTTCGGTTGCGGCCGGGGATTGCTGATCCCGAGGGCGCCACTATCGAGAGGGCACTGCCCGCTATGGGATTCGATGGCGTGGCCTCGGTGAGCGCCGGTCGGGCCTTCCGAGTCGAGATCGATGCCAGTGATCTTTCGGCAGCGCAATCAATGGCCGCATCGCTGGCTGATCGACTGTTGGCCAACCCGGTGATTGAGGAGAGCATTATCGAGGTGGCTCCGCTCTAATGGCCGGGACCATCGGCGTCGTCGTCTTTCCGGGGACCAACTGCGAGCACGATGCAGTCTCCGCGGTCGAGACCCTCGGTGGCTCGGCTCGGCTCGTCTTCCACACAGAAACGTCACTCGATGATCTCGACGGAATCATTCTCCCCGGGGGATTCGCTCATGGCGACTACCTCCGACCGGGAGCGATCGCCCGCTTCAGCCCCATCATGGGAGCAGTCTCCGCATTCGCCGCCGCCGGAGGCCCTGTTGTCGGCATCTGTAATGGCTTCCAAGTCCTCTGCGAGGCGCACCTCCTGCCTGGAGCGCTCCAGAAGAACCGTGGCCTGAGTTTTCTCTGCCAGCCCGCCACCCTCGTGGTTGCCTCAACGGGGTCGATTCTGACGTCCGGCGCCACCGTCGGCCAACGTCTCGAAGTCCCGATCAATCATTTCTCAGGCAGCTATACCTGCGACGTCGAGACACTCCGTATCCTCGAAGACGAGGATCGGATCGTGCTGCGCTACGCCACCAATCCCAATGGGTCGATCGCCGATATTGCTGGGATTGCCAATGGCCCGGGCAACGTCGTTGGCCTCATGCCACATCCGGAACGTGCGGTCTCTGAGTTGCTGGGATCATCAGATGGTGCAGTCCTGCTCCGCTCGCTGCTTGACGCAGCATCTGTCGCTGCCTGACGACAACCGGCTTCGGTCGCAAGACCGCCGGAATGGGTTCTTTCAGCGACCGTCTCAGTTCACTTGGTGGATTTTGGTTGCCGAAGAGCTACAACAAACAACCCCCCGCCCTTCTCGCAAAGGTCAGGGGGTTGTGTGTTGCATTGCAGATTGGCGCCAAGCGCCAATCTCACGGCTTTCGTTAGGCGCGGCGGGTCCTCTTGACACCGGCCTTGGCGAGCACGGTCGGCTCGACACCCTGCTCACGCCAGGTTGAGTAGTCGATTCCCTTGCGCTGCCCGTAGGCGGCGGCAGAGTCGATGAACTCCTTCTCGAGGGCCTTCATGTCGAGGCGGCTCGAGAGGCGCTGCAGCTCGGTCTGGAGGTCCTTGCGCTCCTGGCGCAGCAGAAGAGTCTGGAGGGCGTCAGCGCTTCCGATTGTGGCGTCGATTGCCTTGATGCGACGCTGGACCGAATCCGGCGTGCGCTTGCGTCCGCGCTTGCCTCGTGAGGCGGCGATCGCCTCGAGGTACCGACGAACGGCGGCACCTTCTCGCCGACCCTGGGCGAGAGCGTCCTTGTGTTCTTTGGTCATTGTGGTCTTCGTACGGGCTGCCATGGGATTCTCCAGTCGAATAATGTTCGGCAACTACCGAACTTACCATCTTCTTGTCAACGCTATTTCCATAATTAGAGAGAAGTTTTCTCAATTTGTTCTCAATTCGTATTCAAGTTTAAGAATATCCTCACTCCGAAAGTTCAGAGTTTGTTTCTTTCTAATTTGATTGTTTAGGCAATCGAGAGTTGCCAAAGACAACGGTCGGCGCTTTGTCCTCAATAGGTATTTGATGATCGAGAGCCCTTGTTTCGCTACTGTTCTGGCATGTCAACCCTCACCATCGGCCGAGATGTCCGACTGCGAATCGCTGCCCTTCTCTGTCTCGCAAGCCTGGTGATCCTCGCTTACTGGACGGCATGGCTGTTGAATCGGTCACTTGTGGCCACGTCGACTTCTGTTCCTTATACGTGGTTCGAGAATTCCTTTCCTGCCGCTGATGGGTTCTTGGTGGTGTGTTTGGTTCTGGCTGCGTGGACTTTGGTGACTCAGCGACCGACGGCTCTTCTCTGGTTGCTTCTTGGGGCCGGAGGAGGGCTCTACCTATTCTTCATGGACGTGATGTACGACCTTCAGCACGGTGTGTGGGGTTCGGGTACCAATGGTGTCATTGAGCTCATGATCAACGCCGTCACTCTGGCGATCTCGGTCGGCCTCGCCCGCTGGTCATGGCGGCGGCGGATGACCCTCCTCGCATCGCCGCCAGCTCCCGGGTCCTGAAGCTGGCCACGATAGGTTTGAGGGCATGGTCGACCCCACAGCTGCACAAGAGCCTCTCCACCGGGCGCTCGGTCTCACCGACTCGGAGCTCACGGAGATAGAGGCGGTCCTCGACCGGGAGCCGAACCCTCTCGAGTTGGCGCTCTATGGGGTGATGTGGTCCGAGCACTGCTCGTATAAGTCGTCACGGATCCACTTGAAGCGCCTTCCCACCACCGGGCCCAAGGTCTTGGTGGGCCCCGGAGAGAATGCCGGCGTCATCGACGCTGGAGACGGCATCGCCGTGGCGATCAGGATCGAGAGCCACAACCACCCCTCTGCCATCGAGCCCTACCAAGGAGCGGCCACCGGGGTCGGCGGGATCTTGCGCGACATCTTCACCATGGGGGCTCGCCCATTGGCTGTGATGGACCCGCTGTTCTTTGGTATCCCTGATGACCCCCGGCAGCGGTGGCTGGTCGAAGGGGTGGTCTCAGGCATCTCGGGCTACGGCAACTCGGTGGGTGTCCCCACCATCGGTGGTGAGCTGACCTTTGATCCCTGCTACCAGACCAACCCTCTGGTGAACGTCCTGTGCGTCGGAGCGCTGCCCACGGAACGTCTTGTCCTCGGCATCGCCTCCGGGCCAGGGAACCTTGCGGTCCTGCTGGGCTCATCGACCGGACGAGACGGCATCGGGGGTGTCTCGGTGCTGGCATCAGCGGGCTTCGATGGCGAAGACGGGGCAGCGAGCTTGGACGAGTCCAAGCGGCCAGCGACCCAGGTCGGCGACCCCTATGAGGAGAAGCGGCTGATCGAGGCCTGCCTCGCCCTTCTCGACGAGGGACTTGTCGTCGGGATTCAAGACCTCGGCGGCGGCGGATTGGCCTGTGGCACCTCAGAGCTGGCCGCTCGGGGGCGGGTCGGTATGGATGTCGATGTCTCGGCGGTGCCGCGGAGAGAGCCCGGCATGG
>JBAXAR010000017.1:0-25394 GCA_037142475.1 Actinomycetes bacterium | reverse complement strand
CTCTTGATTATGGCATGCCTAAATCTGTTAATCAGACGATCACTCAAAGCTCTCTCCCGTCGTGCGGCTATCCTCGAGCGATGGACGCCGAGCAACTCGCCACCGAACACCACGTCTTAACAACCGGCTGTGGCTTAATAGACCGCTCGGCGCGCGGCAAACTTGCCTTGACTGGGCCCGAAACAAGAGAGTTCCTAACAGGCCAGGTGACCAATGACGTCTTAGCGCTCGAGGTTGGCCAAGGCTGCTACGCGGCCTTCCTGACTCCGAAGGGAAAGATGCGTGGCGATCTACGCGTGCTCAACCTCGGAGACGAACTCTTCCTCGACACCGAACGTTCGACACTTCAAGAGCTCTTCACGATGATCCATCGCCACCGCATCGGATATCTGATTGAAATTCACAAACGGACGCTTGAGCAGGGCCTAATTTCGTTGATTGGACCATTGGCTAGGGAGGCCGCCGGCGCCGAGCTCTTGGAGGCGGCCGAGCATTCAAGCTCACCCCTTGAAGTCGATGGACGGTTCGCGGTGGCAGTCGCCACGAACCTCGGCGTCGACCTCATCTGCGCGGCGAGCGAGACCGAATCGATTATCAGTGCGCTACTCAGCCGCGGGGCGATCGTAGTCGGCGATGACGCCGTGCATGCGGAAAAGCGGGTTGTCCTTGGAGTGGACGCGCACGATGGGCGACATTCCCTCGTTGAGCGACAGGAAACTGGCAATCTGCGTGAGGTTGGTCGAGCCGCACGCGCCGTAGACCAGCGCGATCCCGTAGACGAACAGAGCTGACGAGAATCCGCCAAGCAGGAAGTATTTCAGTGCGGCCTCGCCTGATTCACCGCGCAGCGGGTTGAAGGCAGCAAGGACGTAGAGGGCGATCGAGAGAATCTCGAGCGCCAGAAATACGACAATGAGGTCGTTGGCCTGCGCCATCATCACGGCCCCTGAGGCTGAGGCCAACGCAAGGATGTGGTACTCGGAGGTGGCGATACCTTCTCGCTCAAGGTACGCGTGGCCGAAGAGCGTTGCCAGGATCACGACGCACGAGACCGTGATCCCGATGAAGGCTGCAAATCCGTCCATGGCAATGGCGTGGGCGATTGTGTTACTCGCCCCATGGGTGGTGACCTGGTGCCACTCGAGAAGGCTCACGACCAGTGACCCCACTCCCGTGATCAGCGTGAGGGCGGTGGCGACGTTGCGACGGAGACCGCCGCGCACCATGGCGGCAGCGAGCATCACGATGATCGCCCCGCCGAGGAGGACGAGCTCAGGAGCGATCGCGAGGTAGTCGATCTTGGGCATGGCAATCGTTGCGGTCGCCAAGAGCGAACTCATCACTTCGTGCCTCCGTGGCTGGTTGCCGATCCACCAGGGTCAGGCGATCCGATCGGAGCGCCCGAACAGACGAGGTGGGCAGGGCAGTTGGCGAGCGTGATCTGGTTCAGCGTGCGATCCACGGCAGGTTGGATTCGATCGAGAACCGGTCCTGGGAAGACGCCAAGCCCCACGATCAACACAATGAGCGGAGCGATCACCGCACGCTCGGCGAAGGTGATGTCCCGCACGGTGGCATTCTCGCCGTCGGCCTTGCCGTGGAAGACCCTTTGGTAGGCCCACAGAAGGTACAAAGCCGCAACCACAACACCGAAGGTCGCCACCAGCGCCCACCATGGGTGCACCACATAGGTTCCGATGAGAACCAAGTATTCGCTGATGAAGCCGTTGAGGCCGGGTAGACCGATCGAGGCCAGCATGACAATGGTGAAGGCCGCCGCCATGACCGGCGCCGGACCCTGGAGACCACGTAGATCGTCGATCTGTGCTGTCCCGCGTCGCTGCTGAATCCAACCGATCAAGAGGAAGAATGCCGCGGTGATGATGCCATGGTTCAGCATCAGCAGGACCGCACCGGTGAGGGCTTGGCTCGAGAAAGCGAAGGTGCCGAGCACGATGAAGCCGACCTGTGCCAGTGAGGAGTACGCCACGAGACGCTTGAGGTCTCGAGAGGCGCACGCCACGATGGCCCCATAGAGGATCCCGATTGTGGCCAACGTCAACAAGACGGGCGCTGCGACGCTGGCGGCGTGGGGGAACAGCGAGAGGTTGAAGCGGATCAGGCCGTAGGTCCCGAGCTTGGCGAGGATCGCCGAGAGCACCATCGACGCCCCGGCAGGGGCTTCGGCGTAAGCGTCCGGTGACCAGGTGTGGAAGGGGAAGATCGGTGCCTTGATGGCAAAGGCGAAAGCAAACGCGACGAACAGCAGCATCCCAACTGTTCCCGAGAGGTGCGTGCCCTGCAACGCAGGAAGCGAGAACGTCAGATGATGGGTCTGCTGGTTATGAAGAAAGGCCACGTACAAAATGCCGATCAGCAAGAAGGCGGAGCCGAGGAACGTGTAGACGAAGAATTTCGTTGCCGCCGCAGCCCTGTTCTTCCCGCCCCACCCGGTGATCAGGAAGTACGAGGGCAGAAGCGTCAACTCGAAGAACAAGAAGAAGAGGATCAGGTCCAGACTGATAAAGCTCCCGATGCACCCCGCCTCAAGAAGGAGCATCCATGCAATGAAGGGCCTCGTTCTTCGTGTCTCCGAAGCCCCCAAGAGGGCGATGGGGACGACGAGAGCGGTGAGGACGATCAGGAACAATGAAATTCCGTCCACGCCCGTCAGCCATGAGATCCCGAGCGACGATGCCCAAGCGTGCTGCGTCACGAACTGATACCCACCATCGCTGGGGTCGAAGGCGACCACCATCGCGATCGCCACACCAAGTGTGGCCAGCGAACCGATCAGGCCAACCCAGCGGACCACTTGCTTCGAGTGACTGTGGAGGAGCCCGACGATCGCCGCCGTCAGGAACGGGAGTCCCAGCAGAAGCGGCAGGTACGGGAACGAGCCGTTGGAAGTGAGGAGATGGTGTGTCACAGGATCAGAGCACCCTTGTCAGGACGAAGACCAGCAAGGCAACGACGCCTGCCAGAAGGATGAGCGCATACTGGCGAACTTGACCGGTCTGGACCCGACGAAGGACGCGCGACCCGCGGACAGCGACGCCGGCGATCCCGTTCACAGCCCCATCGATGACCTTACGATCCACGACGTCGTGGCAGAAGGTTGCAAACGACTGTGCGGGTCGCCCGAGAATCGTGTCGTAGAAGGCGTCCCAGTACCAGACGTTCTTGAAGAACGATCGCTCCAGCGCTGGGCGCTCAGTGGTGCGCCGCCACAGGAACCATGCGACCAGGACACCAATGATCGCCACCACTGCATCCACGGCCGCCAAGAGCACGAGGAGGGCATTCGACTCGTGCGGCTCGTACAGCCGCGATTCGAACACCGGTTCAAGGAAGTGGTTCAGGTTGACCGAATGCATCCACGGCAGGTCGATGGCACCGATTCCCAGGGTGCACACGGCCAGGACCACCAATGGAATCCTCATCGTCCACGGCGACTCATGTGGTGTCTTGATCGCCGGTCGGCCGTCAGGGGCGACCTCGCTGAAGCGAGCCTTGCCTGTGAACGTCAGATAGAAAAGGCGGCTCATGTAATAGGCGGTGAGCAACGCGGTCACCAAGCCCAAGACCCAGAGGGCCGGGTACCGGCGATACACGTTGTCCAGCACGTCACCCTTGGACCAGAACGAAGCGAACGGTGGAACCCCGGCGATCGACAGCCAACCGATTAGGAAGGTGATGAAGGTCCACGGCATCAACTTGCGCAGTGCACCCATGCGCTTGATGTCCTGCTCCTCATGGAGGCCGTGGATGACTGATCCAGCGCCCAAGAAGAGCAGTGCTTTGTAGAAGGCATGGCAGACCATGAGGAAGATGGCCGCGACATACGCCCCAGAGCCAACGGCCATGATCATGTAGCCGATCTGGGAGACCGTGGAGAAGGCGAGCACCTTCTTGATGTCGTTCTGCGACGTGGCCACCGTCGCTGCCACGAAGGCGGTCGCTCCGCCGATCACCGCGATGACCAACCGTGCGTTGGGCGACAGGGCAAGCAACGGATTCATTCGGCAAAGGAGGTAGACGCCAGCGGTCACCATGGTCGCGGCATGGATCAGGGCCGAGACCGGCGTCGGGCCCTCCATGGCGTCGGGGAGCCAGTTGAACAGAGGAATCTGGGCTGATTTCCCCGCTGCTGCGAGCATGAGTGCCAACACAGCCATGGTCACTGCCAGCGAGCTGAACGCCGAGGTATGCGAGAAAATCGTGAGGTAGTCCAGGCTGCCGACCTTGGAGAAGATCAGGAACATCGCCAGCAGAAGGCCAACGTCACCGATCCGGTTGTAGACGAATGCCTTCTTCCCTGCCGAAGCAGCAGCGTCTCGGTCGAAGTAATACGAGACCAGCCAGTAGGAGCAGACCCCCACGCCTTCCCAGCCCACGAACGTAAGGAGGAGGTTGTTGCCCAGGACGAGCACCAACATCGAGGCCACAAAGAGGTTCAGGTACACGTAGAACTTGGTGACGTCTCGGTCCCCGTGCATGTAGCCCGCCGAGTACAGGTGGATCAGCGCCGAGACAAAGGTAATAAAGAGGCACATCGTGATCGACAAGGGGTCGACCAGCAGCGCCACCTTGACCTGCAGTGACCCCACCGGGATCCAATTGAACAAGGTCTGGGTGAAGACTCGATGCGTCTCATGCATCAGGCCCAAGAAGGTGACGGCGGCGGCAACGAACGACAGAGCGATCGCCACCGTGCCCACGATGGCTGAGATTCGTTCACCGAGGCGACGACCGAAGAAGACAAGAACGCCGAATCCCGCAAGGGGGAAGGCGAGCATCAGTGAGGCAGCGTGAAGCACCGTCGATCAGCCCTTCATGCTCGAGATGTCATCGGCGATCGCAGTGGAGCGCCTCCGGAAGATCGCCACCACGATGCCGAGGCCGGCGACGACCTCGGCTGCGGCCACGACGAGGACGAAGAAAACCTCCGCTTGTCCCCCGATGTCTCCGAGAACTCGGGAGAAGGTCACGAAGGTCAGATTGGCGGCATTGAGCATGAGCTCGATGCACATGAACATCACGAGGACGTTCCGACGGATCAGCAGGCCGAGCGATCCGATTCCAAAGAGGATCGCTGCCAACACCAAATACCAAGAACCAGCAATGCTCATCAGTCGTCCCCCTCACCGATCGCAGCATCCTCGTAGATGGCGGACCCAGGAATCGATTCGTCGCTCGTTGCCGAACCCGAACGTCGTGCAAGGACGACAGCTCCGACGACTGCGATCACCAGCAAGGCTGCGGTCGCCTCGAAGGCGAAGAGATACGTCGTGAAGACGGAACGTCCCAGCGCACCAATGTTCTGATACGGCCCGAGGGTCCGACCGTTGACGTGCTGAGGTCCGACGGCCCACTTTGCTTCTGCGCCAAGGGCGATGATGCTGCTAACGGCGGCGACAACGAGGACAATGGCGAGTGGTCGCTGGCTGGCGAGCGGCTCGGTCGAGATCTCCTCTCGACGATCAACACCGAGGAACATGATGACGAAGAGAAAGAGGACCACGATCGCACCGGCGTAGACAATGACCTGGACGGCGGCGAGGAAGTCTGCCTGCTGTTCGATGAACAAGACGGCAACCCCGAACAGGGTCAGGATGAGTGACAGCGCCGAGTGGACTGGGTTCCGAAGGGTAATCACGCCGATCGCCCCGCTCAGGATCATCGCCGCTCCAGCGAAGAACACCACTACATCAGGAATGGTTCGTCCCGCCGTAGCCAGGAGTGCCAGATGATTCATCGGGAACCGTCCCCTCCGGAGGCGGCGGCCTTCTTGGCCTTGGCATCGGAGCGGCGAGCCTTGAGGGCTGCCAACTTCGCCTTGTTGCGCTCGGCGCCGATCTTTGCTCGCCACACGCGTCCGCGCATGCCGCGATGGGCCTTGGGAATGTCCTTTGTCAGGAGGTGGCTCTCAAGGATTGACCGAAGCGCGAGCGTCCCGGTCGCCTCATCGTCGCGACTTTCCGACTGGCCACCTTCTGGCGCCCTCGTTCCGTAACCAAGCTCACCGGACCACTGGACTTCACCCTCGAAGTCGGCGGCACCCGCTGGTGACGTGGCTCGCATCCACCCTGACGTCAGGAGGTCGTCGCCTTCACGCCAGTCTTCCCAAGGGAGCTTTTGAGGCATGCCGGCGTCATCGACCACCAGTTCTGACTTGGTATAGATCGCGTCTGAACGGTTCGTGAACGAGAACTCAAACATCTTTGATTCGGTAATCGCTTCAGTCGGGCATGCCTCGACACACAGGTCGCAGTGGATGCACCGCAGGTAGTTGATCTCATAGACGTAGCCGTAGCGCTCACCCGGAGAGACCGGGTGGTCGGGCGGGTTGTCAAGGCCTCTGACGTAGATACAGTCCGCAGGGCACACCCCGGCACAGAGCTCGCATCCGATGCACTTCTCCATCCCGTCCTCATAACGATTCAGGACGTGCCGACCGTGCTGGCGTGGCTGCTTGGGCTTTTTCTCCTCCGGATACTGCCGGGTCACCCGGGGTCGGGTCATGTGCTTCGCCGTCAAGGTAAAGCCCCCGAAGAAACTCAACTCCCGCTTGAGGTCGTCAATGATGCTCATGATCAAACCGATCCTTCGTCGTTGTCGGTGATCTCACGAAGTGCTGCCGGCGAGACCGGGCGGCGGCCAACGGGCGGGAGCACGGCCCGATCGGCAGCCTCGAGTTCGCCGCCAAGGCGGAAACTCCGGTTCAAGATGACTGCTCCCACGATGACGGTGACAGCCAAGCCGATACCCCACCATGGGGAAATCAAGAAGCCAGCGACCAAGAGCATCCATGCCAGTGCGGCTGGGATCAGGCGCTTCCAGCCCAGATCCATCAGTCGGTCGTAGCGAAGTCGAGGCAGCGCACCGCGCAGCCAAACAAAGACGAAACAGAACACCGCTGTCTTTCCAACGAAGTACAGGATCGGGAAAATCCAGGCGATGTGCGGGATCGGAGGAACCGGGCCGCCAGGGCCTCCGAAGAACAAGGTGACCATGACCGCCGACATCGTGATCGTGTTCATGAACTCAGCGAGGAAGAACAGGGCGAAGCGGATCGAGGAGTACTCCGTGTGGAAGCCACCGACAAGCTCAGACTCAGCTTCGACCACGTCAAAGGGTGGTCGATTCGTCTCGGCGATCACGGCGATCATGAACAGAACGAAGGGGACCACGCCGAGGCGGATCAAGTTCCAATGCCACGGCGCCCAGCCCTGCGAATCAACGATCGATCGAGTCGACAGCGACCCAGTGACCAAGACCACGGTGACGACTGTCATGCCGAGCGCCGCCTCATAGGAGATCATCTGCGCCGAGGCTCGCACCGCACTCATGAGCGGATACTTTGACCCCGAAGCCCATCCCGAGAGCATGATCCCGTAGACACCGATAGCCGACATGGCGAGAACAAGCAGAATACCGATGGGGGGATCGGCGACCTGCAGGGCAAAGGTGTGCCCGGCAATCGTGACATCTCCTCCCACCGGCACCACGGCGAAGATCAGGAGGGCGGGGACTACCGAGAGGTAGGGAGCCAGCTTGAAGACGAACCGGTCAGAGCGATCCGGCGTCAAGTCCTCTTTGAAGAACAACTTGATGCCGTCAGCCAGCGACTGCAGGATCCCCCACGGTCCTGCCCTGTTTGGGCCGATCCGGCTCTGCATGTCGGAGATGACCTTGCGCTCGAACCAGATCATCAGCGTGACCGCACCCATGCACGCCCCGAACGAGACGAGGACCTTGATCACGACAATGAGCAGGACGGCCCAGTTGACGCCACCGAAATAGAGCGGATCGCCGTTGCTGGCCAAAATTCCGAGATCGGTCACAGTGACTCCATCCGAAGATCAGTGACCACAGCACTGGCATCAATCAGATCTGCCACGGTGACCCGAGGCTCTCCGTCGGTGCTCAGATTGAACTCCATCAGCACAGTGCCCCGGACCACCTCTGCGTCAGCCTCAACAGCCACCACGGCAGCAGTGCGAGCCGATCGAAGACGAACCGAATCCCCTGTGGTGACCCCGATGCGATCAAGATCGTAGGGGTTGACCTTGGCAACAGCGGAGTCAGCGAGACCCCTCAGTGCTGGCGACGCCGTGACGGCCGCCCCGAGGTCATAGAGACGTCGAGTGGCCACCAGACGAAGCGAGTAGTTATCGGCCGACGGAATTGTCGGCTCAGCGAACCCTTCGAGGTCACTGGTTCCGATGGTGGCCGTGGTCGCCACCCGTGAAGGAGGGCTCGTGTCGCGATCGGGACGAACTGATCCGGTGTAGGACGCCAGCCCGATCCGATCAGCGGCACCGAGGCCGGGGATCGCTGTGGGGTCAGTGCGGTTGAGCTCCCTCGGGACCGCGCCACTCAGCGGAGCGACGAGACCATCGGAAGCATTGGCAGCGTTGAGGACCTCGGCGGTCATCCCTGCGTAGCTCGGAGCAACAGCGGCGATCTGATTGGTGACGTCGGCAACCGTTGAGACACCACTGCTCGATCCAAGCTCAGCTGCGAGTTCGGTGGCGATCATCCAGTCAGGCCACGCTTGTCCCGGCGCCGACAACTTCTGGCCAAGTCGCGAGACCCTGCCTTCGATGTTGGTCGTTGTACCCGGTCGCTCATGGGCAACTGCTGCGGGGAGGACGACGTCGGCTCGCTCGAGGAGCGTTCCACCATGCCCGGTCACGGCGATAATGCGTGCCGTTGAGTCGAGGGCTGCCGTGACAAGTCCGGCGTCGGGCACGTCGGCGAGGTCTGCTCCGAGAACGAGTGTCGCCTTCTGGGAGCCTGCCGCCATCGCCGCAAGCTGTGCCAAAGTGCCGAGTCCCTTTGCATCTGGCAGCGTCGGCCACAGAGCGCCAAGGCCCTCCGACGGAGTTCCGAGCATCGTGCGCCCAGGAAGAATTCCAGGAGCGAGTCCCATGTCGAGCGCCCCCATCACGTTCGCTCGGCGAAGTGCCGGAAGGAACTTCGCTTTCGGGTACGCAGCGTTGAGACGACGAGCAGCAGCCTCGATGAGGCTTGCATCTTCTGCCAAGGAGGAGCGGCCCACGATGATGACCACGCCAGCACCATCGTCACCGATGAGCGTGCGCGCACGCTCAAGATCGTCATCAGTGAAGGTCCTGCCCTCCGGGTGACTGGCAAGCTGCGTCTTGGCCGCTGCATCACCCGTGATGCAACGAGTCACGAGAAGGGAATCTCCTGGACGCGTCGGGAGTCGAACCGCAGCGAGATCGCCGAGAGCATTCGATCTCGGTGAGAGGTCCACGATCGACGATCGCTTGGCGACTGCGCCAGCACGGAGCCTGAGGAAAAGAACCGGGAGCTCTTCACGGAGGTCTCCGGTGAGGAGGATCAGTGTGCAGGCATCCGCGGCCTCGTCAATCGTGGCGCGGGGCAGGCCAAGCACGTGGGTGGCCTCGAGGCCGTCACCCAGCTGAGCGTCGACCGAGTCAGTTCCCACAACACCCTTGAGCAGGGTGTTCCATGCGAATGCTCCCTCGTTGGTCATCTGGCTACCACCGATAGCCCCAAGACCCATCGGCGAGGTTGCGGTGGCGTCTCTGATGATCGCAGCAGCAGCGTCGAGCGCCTCGCCCCATCCGGTGGGGACGAGAACTCCGCCCTTGCGAACCATGGGATCGGTGATCCTCTTCGACGGATCACTCAGCGCCAATGCGACGCCACCATCATCAGGTCCGTTGACCGACTCGAAAGCAAAACGACCCTTGTCACACATCCAACCGTGGTTCACAGCATCGGCATCTACGCCGAGCAGTCGCGTAATGCGCCCCGCCGACGACTGCACAGCAACACGACACCCGACGGCGCATCCGGTGCAGGTGGACTCGACTTGCTCGAGGTCCCAGGGACGGGCAGCGAAGCGGTACGGCGTCGCCGTCAATGCCCCGACAGGACAGATTTGGACCGTATTGCCAGAGAAGTACGAGCTGAACGGCTCGCCAGGGAACGTCGCCACTTCCACCTGATCGCCACGACCGGCGAAATCGATCAGTGCCTCGCCGGCAACCTCGTCAGCAAATCGAGTGCAGCGACTGCACTGAATGCATCGCTCTCGGTCCAGCAGGACGAGGTCTGAGATCGGAATGGGCTTGGCGAAGTGGCGCTTCTCTTCAACGAAGCGGGTCTCACCCGGACCATGGGCGAGGGTCTGATCCTGGAGGGGACACTCACCCCCTTTGTCACAGACAGGGCAGTCAAGCGGGTGGTTGGCGAGCAGGAACTCGAGAACCCCGTCTTGGGCCTTCTTGACCTTCTCCGAATCGGTCACGACCACCATGCCGTCGGCGGCACCGATGAAGCAGGATGGCATCAGCGTCGATCCACGTGGTCCCTCGACCTCAACAAGGCACATACGACAGTTGCCGACTGGCTCCATCCGCGGGTGGTAACAGAACCGAGGGATGTACGTCCCGGCGCGCTCGGCGGCGGCGATGATCATCTCGCCCTTCTCCGCGGAGATCTCACGACCGTTGAGCGTGATGGTGACGGCAGTCTGCTGCGGGGCAATGTCCTCAGCCATAGGGGCACGCTCCTTCCTTGATGTGAAGGAGGAACTCATCGCGGAAACGAGAGATCGCTGAGTGGATCGATGAAGGAATCGAGGGACCGAGCACGCAGATCGTCGTCTGCTGCGGCGGCCAGGTCAGTCCTGGGGCGATGTTGTCGCAGAGGTCAAGGAGGAGATCGAGGTCCTCCATCCGACCATTGCCGTTCTCCAAGCGATACAAGACCCGCTCCAGCCAACCCGAACCTTCACGGCACGGCGTGCACTGCCCGCATGACTCCCGGGAAAAGAACCGCGTGATCCGCCACGCAGCCCGGACCATGCAGGTCGACGAGTCCATCACAACGATGGATCCCGATCCCAACATCGATCCCGCGTCAGCAACCTCATCCTGCCCAAGAGGAAGGTCAAGGTGCTCTGGGTAGAACCACGGGGCGGAAACGCCACCGGGGATGATGGCCTTGACCTCACGGCCGCCAGGGACTCCTCCGCCGAGGGTCGGCGAGTAGATCAGATCGCGGAAGGTGTGCTTGACCATCTCGATCTCGAAGACACCCGGGTTCTTCACGTGCCCAGAGAGAGCGAAGAGCCGGGTCCCCGTGGAGCGACCTCCACCGAGCGCAGCAAAGGCTGCCCCGCCGTTGGAAATAATCCACGGGAGGTTTGAGACCGTCTCGACGTTGTTGACGACGGTTGGCTCCCCGTAGAGCCCAATCGCAGCAGGGAAGAAAGGAGGCTTGATGCGGGGGAACCCTCGCTTGCCTTCGAGGGACTCGAGGAGTGCTGTCTCCTCGCCGCAGATGTAGGCACCGGCGCCCGGGTGCACCACGATGTCGAGGGAGAACCCCGATCCAAAGATGTTGGCCCCAAGAGCACCGTGTTGGTAGGCATCGTTGACGGCCGCCTGGACCCGCTCAAGGCCAAGCGCGAACTCTCCCCGAAGGAAGATGAACGCCTGGTTGACCTGCAGCGCGTATGAGGCGATCACGACGCCCTCAACGAGCTGATGCGGGTCACGCTCGATGAGAAGGTGGTCCTTAAAGGTGGCCGGTTCGGACTCGTCACCGTTGATCACCAGGTAGGCGACGTCAGACTTCCGAAGCATCGACCACTTCCGGCCGGCTGGGAACCCAGCACCACCTCGGCCGAGGAGGGAGGCCGCGTCGACCTCCGCACAGACCGCCTCCGGCGTCATTGAGAGTGCCTTCTTCAGGCCGTCGTAGCCGCCCGTGGCCAAGAAGCGCTCAATCGTGAACGAATCATCGTGATCAGTCCGTGCCGTGACGATCCGCGGGGCGTCGGTCAGACTCACTTCGGGCTCTCCTGGTTCTGACGGGCAGCTTGGGCGGCTCGAGCGACAGAGCGCTCCGCAGCAACCACCTCAGCATCGGCCTTGAGTCCTTCGGTTCGCTGGACCCTGATCAGGTTCCCATGCGTGGGGATCTCATCAGAACGGCCACCAGCACGGAGTTCGGCGAACAGGGCATCGAGGGCTTCGGGCGTGGTGGTCCTCACGAAACGGTGATTGACCTGAACACACGGGGCGACATCGCAATCCGCGAGGCACTCGGTCTCCTCGAGGGTGAACGTGCCGTCGGCGGTGGTCCCCCCGGCACGCACATCGAGTTTGGCTTCGGCATGGGCCAGCAGATCGTCTCCGCCAGCGAGCAGACAGGCGATGTTGGTGCAGACACCAACGAGGTAGCTGCCCACAGGCTCGGTGTGCAGCATGTCGTAGAAGGTGGCCGTGCCGCGCACTTCTGCTGGCGTGACGCCGACGAGTGCAGCAACCTCAACCATTGCCTCTTGGGTGAGGTAGCCATCCTGCTCTTGGGCGATGTGGCACAGCGGGATCAGGGCACTGCGGGCCTGCGGGTACAGAGCGACAGTCTTTTCGGCGCGTTGGCGTCGGTCGGGAGTCAGGTAACTCATCGGTCCACCTCGCCCATCACCGGGTCGACTGAGGAGATCACAGCCACTGCATCCGAGAGCAGGCCTCCTCGCAGCAGGAGGGGCAGCACCTGGAGGTTGACGAAGCTCGGTCCGCGGATGTGCATCCGGAATGGCTTTGAGCTCCCGTCGGACACGAGGTAGCAACCCAGCTCGCCACGCGGCGACTCGATGGGGAGGTAGACCTCGCCCTCGGGTACTTTGAAGCCTTCGGTGAAGATCTTGAAGTGGTGGATCAGCGCCTCCATTGAGGCATCGATCCGGCCACGAGGTGGCGGCGTCACCTTCGGGTCCTGAATCCGGTAATCCCCGGAGGGCATCTTCTCCACGATCTGGCGAATCATCTTGATTGATTCCCTGATTTCGGCGAGGCGAATAGCGTACCGATCGAAGTTGTCGCCGTAGGTCCCGACGATGACGTCGAAATCGAGCTCGTCGTAGGCCAGATACGGCATAGAACGACGAAGGTCCCATGGCACACCAGTCGATCGAAGCAGTGGGCCGGTCACGCTCAGTGCCAGGGCTTCCTCTGCAGTGAGGCCGCCGACACCCTCTGTCCTCTCCCGGAAGATGGGCTGGCCCGTCAGAAGATCGTCGTATTCGAAGCTCCGCTCGAGAACGGTGTCGCAGATCACGGCGACGTCGTCCTCCCAGCCGTCAGGCAGGTCAGCGGCGACCCCGCCGGGGCGGATGTAGTTGGTGTTGAGGCGCAGACCGGTCGTCTTTTCGAAAAAGCTGAGAATCATCTCGCGCTCACGGAATCCGTAGATCATCATCGAGGTGGACCCAAGGTCCATCCCATTCGTCGCCATCCACATCAGGTGCGACGAGACCCGGTTCAGCTCGCACATCAGCATCCGAATCCATGTGGCTCGAGAGGGCATCTCGAGACCGAGGAGGGATTCGGTGGCAAGGGAGAACACCAATTCGTTGTGCAGCGGGCTGAGGTAATCCATCCGGGTCACATTGGTGCTGCCCTGAACGTAGGTGAGGTCCTCTGCCGTCTTCTCCATGCCCGTGTGGAGATAGCCAATGATCGGCTTCGTCCGAAGCACGACCTCTCCATCAAGCTCCAACATCAGCCTCAGAACCCCATGGGTCGAGGGGTGTTGCGGCCCCATGTTGATGATCATCGTCTCGTCGTCGGGACGATCGATATCGATCTGTGTGGCGTCAAGAACCTGCCCGTCAGGGAGCCTGAGGACGGCACCGGACTCACGGCCTAGCTCGGAGGCGACCGTTTCAGATCGGGTGAGGAGCTCTTGGGCTCCCTCAGAGGTGTCCTTGGGGCTCCATGAGGGACGTTCGATGGTCCTCATCGTGTCGTCCTCGTCGTTGTGATGTCCGATCGCCGTCATCGTGGTCCTGGTGCTTCCTTAAATTGAACGGGCACGCGAGCATTGCCGTAATCCTTGCGAAGAGGGTGCCCCTCCCACTCCTCTGGCATGAGAATGCGCGTCAGGTCGGGGTGATCAATAAAGATGACCCCCATCAGGTCGAATGCCTCTCGCTCCATAGCTTCCGTGCCCGGATACAGGTCGAACAACGATGGTACCGAGGGGTCACTTTCGGGGACCTGGACTCGGACCCGGACCCTCCGCTTGGCTGACAGCGAGAGCAAATTGACGACCACTTCAAAACGTTCAGGCGTCACGCCGTTGGGCAAGGGGCGTCCTGGGTGTCCGAGATAGTCGACGACACAGAGATCGGCACACATCTCGAATCCACCGTCTCGCAAGGCGGCGATGAGGGGGAGATAGCCCTCCCGACCGGGGAACGCGATCTGATCGACGCCGACACCGGCGATGTGGGGAACTCCAGCCAGCTGACCCAGCGAGTCAGTCATCGAGGCGTTCCGAGCCGTACTGCGGTGGGGACGTCAGGCACCCACGGGCTGGCGTGCTCGTGGTTCATCTCGAGTGGCATCCCCTGCTGGCGGCGCTTCGTGATTTCACCGGTCCGAATGCTCTCGTGCAGGGTCAAGATGGCGTGGATCAGCGTTTCGGGACTGGGAGGGCATCCCGGGGCATAGACGTCGACGGGAACGATTTGGTCGACGCCCTGGACCACGGCGTAGTTATTGAACATCCCGCCGCTCGAGGCACACACGCCCATGGAGATAACCCACTTGGGCTCCATCATCTGGTCGT
Organism: Actinomycetes bacterium; assembly: GCA_037142475.1. Classification (GTDB taxonomy): domain Bacteria; phylum Actinomycetota; class Acidimicrobiia; order Acidimicrobiales; family RAAP-2; genus CAIUMH01. Next base: position 10,748 of record JBAXAR010000017.1, on the reverse strand, counting down.
AGACCTGGCGAAGCACGGGAGCCATCTTCTGGCTGACACGGCCCGCCACAATCATCACATCGGCTTGGCGAGGTGAGTTTCTGAAGACCTCCATACCGAATCGGGCAAGGTCGTAGTCAGCGGCACCAGCGGCCATCATTTCAATGGCGCAGCACGCAAGACCGAAGGTTGCTGGCCACATGCTTGATCGCCGGGCCCATTTGACGAGGTCCTCGATCTGGCCGGTCAAAAAGTTATGAGGAAGATCTTCGAGGCCCATTCGTCGTCTACTACTTCCTACGCAGCCTGATCAGCCGAGGAATCGGCGGTGATTCGTGCGATTGTCGATTCCGAACTCCGAGCGGGCATGCCTCGCGTCAGGCGCTTCACCGGCCCCCACGTCAGTGCTCCGTTGCTGACGAGGAACACGAGCGAGACGAATACCACGACAGAAAAGGCCACGATCTCGACCAAGCCATACGTCCCGAGTTGCTTGAAGACAACGGCGAATGGGTACATGAAGACGATTTCGATGTCGAAGATGATGAACATCATCGCCACAAGGTAGAAGCGCACTGGGAACCTCTGCGGAGGCTCAATCTCAGGAACGATGCCGCATTCGTAAGGGGCGAGCTTCGCCGCGCTCGGCTTTTTCCGAGGTGCGAGAAGCGCTGATGCCACAAAGGAACCCGACGCGAAGAGGGTGCCGAGAATGATGAGGCCGAGAACAGGGAGGTACTGATCCACGCATGAGGTTCTACCATGCCGCACCACCTTCGATCACATTTCGGCTGAGTGGGCCGAACCCGTGGTTCGCCCCATACGATGTTGGATTGTGGCTACCTCGATCACTCCCCAGAACTCCCTCTCCTCCGATCACCTCTATGACGCCGTAATCGTCGGAGGAGGCCCGAGCGGCTCTTCGTGCGCGTACTGGCTGGCTCGCTCCGGCTGGGATGTTGCCGTTCTCGAACGAAAAGATTTTCCCCGCGCCAAAACCTGCGGCGACGGCCTCACCCCTCGATCAGTGCGTCAAATCGCCGATATGGGTATCGAGGCTGCGGTTGCCGAGGTCGGACACCGCTATGAGGGGCTTCGGTCCTACGGCTTCGGCCAATCGATCGAGATGAAGTGGCCCGACCACCCCTCGTTCCCCTCTCACGGTTACTGCATTACGAGGTTCGACCTCGATGCCCTCGTGGCCGAGAACGCATCGAGCGCCGGTGCATCGGTGTTCAACGGTGTCGAGGCAGTCGACGTCCTTGAGCCGACGGCTCCATCGATCGAGGGCCAGCTCATGGGTTGTGCCGGCCTGAGGGTCAAGGACAAGGCCACAGGAGATACCCACGAGATTCGAGGCCGGATCATCGTGGTCGCCGACGGTGCCAATTCCCGAATCGGCCGGAGCCTTGGGGCGCAGCGCCGGCGCGAGTGGCCAATGGGCATGGCGATCCGGGGCTACTACGAATCACCGATGCACGATGATCCCTTCATCGAGTCACATCTCGACATCAGGGATGCGGAGGGAAATGTTGTTCCCGGCTACGGATGGATCTTCCCTCTCGGAGACGGACGGGTGAACGTCGGGGTAGGCCTGCTCTCAACCGACCGGCGGTGGAAGGGGATCAACACCTCGAAGCTCATGGACACCTTTGTCGACTTCGCCCCTGATCACTGGGGGATCTCCAAAGAGACCGCTTTGGGCTCCGCCACCGGCGGGAAGTTGCCCATGGGGTTTTCCGTGGGCCCGCACACAGGCACCAACGTGATCACCATCGGTGATGCCTCAGGATCGATCAACCCCTTCAACGGTGAGGGCATCGCCTACGGCTACGAGACGGGACGACTTGCCGCCGCTTCGATTGCCGAGTCGCTCCAGGGCGGTGGCTACGACGCCCTCCGAACCTACGACGAGCGCCTCACCCAGGCCTACGGCGCCTACTACGACGTTGCCCGGGCATTCGTGAGGCTTATCAGTGAGCCAAAGCTGATGGCGCTGTGCGTCGGCGTCGGTATGCGCTCCGAGACCCTGATGAGCGAACTGCTGAGCCTGATGGCCAACCTGCTCCGGCCTGACGAGCGTGGTCCAGCCGAAGTCGGCTTCCGTGCGCTCGCTGGTTTGGGCCGGATCCTTCCCGACCGCGCCCTCGAGGCATTGTTCAACGATCCAAAGGCCGATCTGCGGTCGGTGAGCTCAGCCGCCTGAGCCCCACCGCCGTCCTCTGGCCTTGATTCCGGCCCTCCGCAAGGGACGCGTCGGGACGATCGACTGGTTTTTTGGAAGAATAATCGGCCCATGCCAGAGGACCTGATCAGAAGCTCTGCTCGGCGACCTCTCGCTGGCATCGTCGTGGTTGCTGCATTCGTACTCGGAGCAGGGGCCCTGTCCGCGTCCTCCCTCGGGCACCGACCCTCGCAGAGGCATGCAGCACCCCTTGCTCTTGGCGAGCCGCCGAGCACCCCACGCGTCACAGTCATTCCCGGCGGCTTCACCGTCCACGTTCACGGCCCGGTTCCTCCGGGAGCATCGCTCAGCGTGCGCTCAGAACCACCCGGCGTTGGCTGTGTCACCGTGACAACCACCTGCACGATCATCAACCCTGCGGCAACCACCCGCTTCCGCCTGCAGGCCGCCGTTGTCGTCGGCGACCTGACGGGACCATGGTCCGCACTCAGCGATCCAGTTCGAGTGGCCAGCATTGTGGTCGTCGCGGGCCAGTCGAATGCACTCGGCACCGAGTCGTGGGCCAACGACCCCTCGACCGGGTCCTCGGTCTTCGGTCACGGTCGAGGCTCGGCTGCCGACGCCATGACGACCATCGTCTGGAAGGAGCCACCTGGGATGACACCCCCGGAGTCCTCGTCGCCCGTGGGCACGGCGGTTCCCCTGACGACTCCGCAGACCGAATTGGCGTCTCCCCTCTACCCCGGAGGTGTGATCATCGGCCCCGAGGTTGGACTTGCCCGCGGCTTCGGTGACGCCGGAATCAGGCACGTGACCATCGTCAAGGTCGCCTTCGGCGGATCAAGCCTCAATAACCCCTTTGAATGGCGACCCCGGGTCGGGCCCTACTACCAAGCGCTCGTCACGGTCGTCACCAAGACGCTCGAGGTTGACGCCGCCATGGGCGTCGTCGGTTCCATCCGGGCCATCAACTGGTACCAAGGCGAGTCAGAGGCCCTCCATCCGCACCAAGACGACCGCTACGCTCTTCACCTCGCCACGCTGGTTGATGACCTCAGGGAGGACCTTCCGATCGCTGCCTCCACACCCTTTGTCCTGGCCCAGGAGTCAGTGGCCAATGTGATCGGGAACTACCGCTTCTTCAAGTTCTGCACCGCCTCCTCGTGTGACAGCCTCGCAGCGAGCGACTCCGCAGTCCGCTCCGCTGATGTCTGGGTGGCGAGCCATCGAGAGCACGTTGCAGTCGTTGACACCAAGAGCCTGCAGCGCGAGGGGGTGCAGATCCACCTTTCCCGTCAGGGCGAAATTTCCCTTGGGTGGAAGCTGGCCACCGCTGACCTTCACCAATGAGCAACGTGTCACTCAGGTGCTCTTGGAGTTCCCGGCCCCAATAAGCCGAGCAGCCTGCAGCGCAATGAGGGCCTGGCGCTGGGTCGGCGAGAACGTTCCCGGTGACGCAAAGGTGTACAGGTACTGTTCCGTCCGGTCAGCCATGAGCACCGATACCCCGATCTCGACCGGAATAATCTGGCCACCCGAAGGGATCTGGAGCGTCACCTCGGCCCCTGTGACAAAGACCCCCAACGGCGTACCCAGTGGCGTGAGGGTGACTGTCGGCTCGGCCGAGGCCAGGCTCAAGTCAGTCCCGGCCGCCACCAGTCGGCCCATCGCCTGACCGAAGCAACCGCGAAACTGGGGTCGGGCTGCCTGTGCACGATCGGCGGCGACGATCTGCGCCGACGCGTAGCGTTGGGTCACCGTCCCGACCTCGATCAAGCCACCGCCATCAAGAGTCCCGAAGGGCTTGCTGGGGACCTGGACCACCGGAGTCACTCCAGCCTTTCCGAACACGCGGTCGGCTCGATTCGAGAGTTTCATGCACTGCTGATACGTGCTCACGATCGTCGCGCTGGCTCGCTTCTCGGCTGGAGTGGACTTCGATCCGGACGATGAGCCGAGCAGACCAGCAAGTGGCGAGGTGCCCGGATCATCCTGGCCCCACGTCATCGGGAGATCTCCCGAACGAAGATTCAACGCTGCTGCTGCCGTACGGTCGCTTCCGGAGGCATGCTTCGTCGATTCCGGCGAGGGCGCCAGCAGTGACGCTGCCACTCCCACTCCTGCGACACAGAGTGCCAGAACCCCCAGCACGATGAGCCAACGAGATCGTCGGGACTTCGCTCGGAGCGTCAGGTTGGTCCTCACTGCCGGCCCTGGGTCGCCCCCGCAACGGTCTGCGAGGAGCTGGCCCAGATCCTCAGGCCTCCCACCAACCAGAGCATCAACCGGAATGGCGAGGCGAAGCAGCGCACCGGCCACCCATGCCGTCATCTCGATCACGTCCCGTCGGACGACCAAACGAGGTCGCCGGATCGCCGAATAAGGAACCTGCCACGCAACCGCCGGTTCTCCCCCGTAGACCGATAGTCCAGCCTGATCAACGACCAACGACACCTCGACGCCGGCCAGAAGAGGCCCCGCAGCCTCCACGATGGAAACCCTCGCTGCCGAGAATTGTTGGGGCCCGATCTCCGACACCGTCACCTCAGTGAAGCGAGGCGGCCACCTCGGACGCCGCCTCGCTCGCCTTCTCAACCACGGTGTCGAGGATCTCGTCAGTGTGAGCCAGCGAGACAAACATGACCTCATAGGCGCCAGGCGCCATTGCCACACCGCGGTCGAGCATGGCGTGGAAGAAGGCGGGGTACGTGCCGTGATCGACGATCGCCTTCGCCTCGGCATAGTTGCTCGGAGCCGATAGATCTGCGGTTCCTGGCGCGACGTAGAAGCCGAGAAGGGGTCCAGCGGAAGGGACGCACGACCAGAGGCCACCGGCGCGGATCGCAGCGCAGAGCCGTCGCCCGAACTGCTGAGCCCGTTGCGACAGAGTCTCGTAGTCACCTGCCGAGACTGCGTTCAACACCGCAAGACCCGCTGCGGTGGCCAACGGATTCCCCGACAGCGTTCCTGCTTGGTAGACAGCCCCATTCGGAGCCAACACCTCGAGAAGTGCGGCTGACCCGCCGAAGGCTCCGACCGGGAGACCGCCGCCGATCACCTTCCCGAAGCACCACAGGTCTGGGGTGACCCCGGTCGCCTCGGCAGCTCCCCCGCGCCCGAGACGGAAGCCGGTGATGACCTCATCGAAGATGAGGAGCGCACCCACGCGGTCACACTCGGCGCGCAGTCCTTCGAGAAACCCTTCGACTGGCCGGACCAAGTTCATATTGGCGGCGATCGGCTCTACCAAGACGCACGCCACGTCATCGTCGAGCGTGGGCACGACGTTGTACGGCGCCACGATGGTGTCTGCCACCGCTGCGAGGGGAACGCCCGCCGATCCAGGCAGGCCGTACTCCGCTACTCCACTCCCACCAGCGACCAGCAGGTGGTCCGCGTGGCCGTGGTAACAGCCATCAAACTTCACGATCTTGCTCCTCGACGTTGCCCCCCGGGCGACGCGAACCGCGCTCATCACTGCCTCGGTTCCCGAAGAGACGAAGCGAACCTGCTCGAGGCCAGGAACCCGCTCGACGAGTGCCTCGGCGAGAAGGACCTCACCGGGTGTGGGCGCGCCGAAGGTTGTCCCCTTGAGTGCGGTGGACTGGATTGCCTCGACGACCAGAGGGTGGGCGTGTCCGAGGAGGCTCGCCCCATAGGACTGGACGAGATCGATGTACCGCCGGCCTTCAACATCAGTCACGAAGGCACCGCTGCCCTCGACCACGGTGTACGGCGTGCCCCCCACTGATCGAAAGGATCGGACAGGCGAGGCCACCCCGCCGGGAATCACCTTCGTCGCCCGGGCGAACCATTCAGCGTTCGTCCCGGTCAGCTCAGGCATCGAGGACCCCGGCAATCTCTCCGGCGAAGTAGGTCAGGATCATGTCAGCACCAGCCCGCTTTACCGCAGTGAGCTGTTCGAGCGCCACCGCTGTGCCATCAATCCAACCTCGCTCATCGGCAGCCTTGATCATCGAGTACTCACCGCTCACGTGATAGCCCGCCACCGGGACGTCGACCGACGCCGCCACGTCGGCGATCACGTCGAGGTAGGTCACTGCTGGTTTCACCATCACGATGTCGGCCCCTTGCGCCACATCGAGGCGGACCTCACGCAGTGACTCTCGGCGGTTCGCCGGATCCTGCTGATAACCCCGACGGTCTCCTCCGCCGATGATCTCGACATCGACTGCTTCACGGAATGGTCCATACAGGGCTGACGCATACTTCGCCGCATAGGCCAGGATGCCAACATTGCCGTGGCCCGCTGCATCGAGAGCAGCCCGAATCTCTCCGACCTGCCCATCCATCATCCCGCTCGGGGCCACGAGATCAGCCCCGGCGTCCGCTTGTGCCACCGCCACCTCCGCATAGCGCCGCACAGTGGTGTCGTTGTCGATTACGCCCTCGGGGGTCAGAAGGCCACAGTGCCCGTGATCGGTGTACTCGTCGAGACAGAGGTCGGGAATCAGCACGACGGCGTCACCCAATTCAGCAGTGAGGCGACGGAGGGCGACCTGGATGATCCCCCCGGGATCGGAGGCTGCGGAACCCCGCTCATCTTTCGAGGCCGGCACGCCAAACAAGGTCACGGCGGTCACGCCCAGATCCACCAAGCGAGTGACTTCAGCCAGAAGAGAGTCGATGGTGTGCTGGAACTGGCCCGGCAGTGACTCGATCGGCCGAGGCTCCGTCAGGCTCTCGGCGACGAAGAGCGGAGCAATCAGGTCGGCTGTCGAGAGACGAGTCTCGGCCACGAGACGACGTAACGCTGGCGTTCGACGCAGGCGGCGAGGGCGATGGGCAAGATTCTCCACCCCTCAGAGCCTAGGCACCATCTCGCCCGCGATCAGCCCAGGCCTCGAGGGCTCCGATGAGGCCGGCGTCACTCGCCCCATCGGCGAGGATCACGTCAGTGAATCCAGCGGCTCGAGCGGCCTCAGCCGACGTCGCCCCGATGACGACCAATGGGGTCGTCATGTCGATCAATGCCTCACCACCGCTGCCGGCCAGGCGTTCAACACCTCGGGGGGAGGTGACGACCACGACATCGGATTCCTTGAGTGCCGCAGCATCGTCGGACGAGAGCACGGCATCGACGCTCGAATACGCGGGGCGCTCATCAACGATCCACCCCGCTGCCTCCAGGCCAACAGGGAGATCCCGACGCGCACCCTCGGTGCTCGCAAAGATGACCCGGCGACGTTCGTCAGAAGGCACGCCGATGAGGTCGACAAGGCCAGAGGCCCCGTCAGCCGCGTCCCCAACGAGGTCCGGAGGAAGACCGACTGCCGTCAGTGCAGCAGCGGTGCTGGGTCCCACCGCTGCGATACGGACGCCGCTGAGACGACGCAGATCACCCGTCGCCGCCACCACGCCGCTGATCGCGCGGCGAGACGTGACTGCCACCCAAGCCACATCATCGGTCCGAGCGAGCACCGCTCCGAGCGGCATCAGCGCCTCCCCATCAAGCGCACTCACCTTCAGCAAGGGCACGTCGGCAACGGCTGCGCCACGGCTGCGCAGTTTTTCAATGAGCGCCTGGCTGTCGCTTGGCCTCGTCACGCCCACTCGTACGCCACGCAGTGACAGGTGCGGGAGATCCCGAAAGTCCAAGGCGGCCACGCGTCCGATGACCATGACCGCCGGAGGAGAAATCTCAGTCGTCGCCAATTCACCCAACACGCACGACGAACGACGTTCATGCGGCGTTGCTCCCCGCTCAACGGCGACCACCGGCGTCGATGGGCCCAGGCCCCCAGCCATGAGCGCATCGGCGATTGCTCCCCGCCGGCCGACCCCCATCAAGACCACCAATGTGGCACCAGACGAGGCAAGGCGAGCCCAGTCGACTGAGGACGCCTCCACCGGCTCGTGGCCGCTGACCACAACGACGGCACGAGAGACGCCACGGTGCGTCACCGGGACGCCAGCGAGCGCCGGAAGGGCGAAGGCCGAGGACACGCCAGGGACGATCTCGAACGCGACGCCTGCGTCTCGGAGAGCCTCGGCCTCTTCGCCGCCCCTCCCAAACAGGAAGGGGTCGCCCCCCTTGAGCCGAATCACTTCCCCGCCGCGCAGTCCCTCCTCAACAAGGACCCGGTTAATAGCTTCCTGGTGAGTCGACTCGTCACCCCCATGGCCCTTGGCCGTGGGGCTTTTTCCAACGTCAATAATCCGGGCCCCGTCCCGAATAAGTCGGAGGACCTCGTCACCGACCAGCCGGTCGACCACCACCACGTCGGCCCGGGCGAGGAGCTCGGCTGCTCGCAGGGTCACCAGATTGGCCTGACCAGGTCCGCCACCAACCAGATAGACGGTCATGATCGAACCGTCAGTGCCACTGCCGCTTGGTGACCAAGAGCGACGGCGTCATCACCCGATGCCTCAAATCGCCGCACCGAACCGATCACTGAGTCAGCCAGGATCGCCCTGAGGTGGAGTGGTCCGCCAGGGCTCTCCTCGGTGCACCATGCTCCTGCGGGGAAGGTGCAGCCGGCACCGAGAGCGACCAAGAATGATCGCTCAACGTTCACGCAGCGCCGAGCCGAAGCATCATCGATGGACGCCGTCAGCTCGATCGCTGCGTCACCCTCGCGGGCTTCGAGGGCGATCGCTCCTTGCGCGACCTGAGGAGTGAAACTCGAGGGGTCAAGTCGCTCGGCGATCAGGTGGGCGGCGCCAAGTCGTTCAAGCGCTGCCACTGCGGCGACAATCGCGTCGATACCATTCGATCCCGGCGTAGCCAATCGTGCCGCCATATTCCCTCGCAGTTCAACAAAGGAGAGGTCCGGACGACGTTCCGCCAACAGGGCCCGGCGTCGCGGCGATCCGGTGGCGACCGTTGCTCCAGGACCGAGGCCGGCCAGCGACCGTCCGACAAGGGCATCGGCCGGATCCCGGCGCTCGGGTACACAGCAAAGCACGAGACCATCTGGTGTGGTTGAGGGAAGGTCTTTGGCGGAATGGACCGCGAGATCTGCTTCCCCGGCGAGGACGGCCAGCTGGACTTCCTTCGCGAAGACCCCCTGGCCCCCGATTTCGCTCAATGGTGCAGTGGCGAGCCGGTCTCCGGTCGTCTCGACGACCACCACCTCGACCTCAAGGTCACGATGAGCACCTCGCAGGCGGGCCGCAACAAGGTCAGCCTGGGCAAGGGCGAGTGGCGAACCCCTCGAGGCAAGTCGAACTCTGGTCGTCGAGGCCATGGGATTAGAGGCCGAAGAGGTGGCGGACGGATTCGACCAGACGCTCGCCTCTCGGCGTGCCGGCACTCTCTTTGAGCACCACGGTTGGCTCATGGGCCACCTTGGCCATCATCGAACGCGTCAGCGATTCCACCGCCTCTCGCTGTTGAGCCGTGAGCTCGGCGAGATCACCGCTCCGCCTCTCGATTTCCGCCGACCTGATTGCATCGAGGCGCTCGCGTAGCGAGACCACCACCGGGGCGGCTCCTCGGCCGCGCTGATCTTCGAGGAATCGGTCGACCTCCTCAGTCAGCACCTCAATGGCAGCCGCCACCTCACTGCGGCGTTCATCCATGGCTTGTTCAACCGCACTCCGAAGATGCGAGATGTCGAGCAACTCGACTCCCTCGAGGTCACCGACCTCCTTGGCGACGATGCGTGGCATGCCGAGATCGACCACGAGCATGCCGTCACGACTGCGATCCGCCACGTGCCGACTCTCCACCAGTGGCACGTCAGCTTCCACAGCACAGATCAGCAGCCGGGCACCCGAGAGCGCCTCGGCCAGGCCATCGAGGTGGCATGTCGAGATTGGAATCGTTGAGTCAGCCGATGCCACCAGGACGTCTGCTCGCTCTGTGGTCCGGTTCACGACGATGATCTCGCCTGGCCGTTGATCCCGGCGCTCGTCGACCAAGGCGGCGACCGTTCCTGAGGCGAGGGCTCCTGCTCCGAGGATGACCACCTTGGCTCCCTGGAGGGCTCCGCGGAGGTGTGCCTCGGCGAGCTCCACCGAGGCATGAGCGAACGAGGTCGTCCCCCGGGCGATGCCTGTCTCGGTTCGCACACGGCGGCCAGTGTGAACGGCATGGCGAAAGAGGCTCGTGAGCTGAGGTCCCGTCGTGCCCTCGTCAGTGGCTCGCTCGAGGGATCGGCGGACTTGCCCGAGGACCTCGGTCTCACCGGGGACTGCAGACTCGAGGCCAGCTGCGATTTTGAAGAGATGGGTCGCCACTCCTCGGTCGAAGAAGACTGACTCATGGGCCTCGATGGTTGCTCGGTCGCACCCCGCTCGAGCGGCGAGGAGTTCGGTCACGTGATCGACCGCATCGTGAAATCGGTCCACCACCGCGTAGATCTCGGTGCGCAGGCACGTCGAGACGACAACGACCTCGCGAATGTTGTCGTACGCCGAGAGGGTGGCGAGGACACTGCCGACGTCGGCATCGGACACGGTGACGCGCTCGAGCATGTCGAACGGTGCTGTGGTGTGCTCCAGGCCGATGACGACAACTGACACGGGGGCTTGCTCCTTGCGATCGGTTCCTCGATGCTACGAGGTCGCTGGCTCATCCTCTGCCGGGACCTTGCTCGACGCGGGCACGAGACTCAAC
>JBAXAR010000016.1:0-25530 GCA_037142475.1 Actinomycetes bacterium | reverse complement strand
GATCACCGAGATGGCGGCATCCATCGCGAGGTAGCAAGGGAGGAGAGGTCATGGTCACAGAACCTGAGGCGCACGCATTCGACTGGCGCTCGGTGTGCTCCATCAGCTCCGGCCTCGACGTGCTCGGTGACAAGTGGTCGCTGCTGATCGTGCGGGACCTGATCGCCCACGGACCCCGGACGTACTCCGAGTTCCGCGAGTCTCCCGAGCACGTTTCGACCAACATCCTTGCTGACAGACTTCGACTCCTCACCTCGCTCGGGATCATCGAGCGAACGAATCAGGCCGGAGCTGCGCGCAACAACGCCTACCGTCTGACCGCCAGCGGTGCAGCACTGAGGCCCGTGCTCGAGGAGCTCGGCAGATGGTCGCAGAACTATCTCAAGCGGTTTCACTCCGACATGGTCGACAGCGTCTGAAGCGGACCGTTTCGTCTGGATGGCCGGGCACCGCTCTGCTGGCTTCACCGCAACAGGCTCCGGGCTGATCCCTCCAGTCGCTCGTCGTCTCACCTTCCCTGCGCCGGGAACCCCCCTCACTTGAAGGTGCCGTTAACTTGCATAACGCAAGTTAACGAATTAGATTGCGATTTGCAACTTAAGACCCCCGACGGAGGAGCGACCGACCATGACCGACGAAACGACACCTGCCTACGGGATGGTGCAGATCAACATGACGAACCCCGAGGAGTTCATGGAGCGCTACGCACAACATGTCTTCCCCATCTTGGACGCCTGGGGGATTGAGATGATCGCCGGTTCGACCACGCCGATCACGAAGGAAGGTTCGTTCAGCGGTAACTGGGCCGCGGTCCTTCGCTTCCCGAGTATGGAGGTCGCCGAGGCCTGGTACGACTCGGCGGACTACGAGCCCTTCAAGAACTTGCGCATCAACGAGCTGACTGACTTCGGAAGCTTGGTCTTCGTGGAAGGGCGCTGATCCGGCAGCCACCGGTCTTGATGCGGGGCTGACACCAGCGCCTCGAGAACGGCGGGTGATCGCACGTTGCCCCGGTCAGCTAGGCATCGCAATCGGCGGGCTGCGCCGAACGAGATCCTCACTGCCCTGCATGTTTCCAATTCTGCTAGGTGGTGGGCCCGAATTCTGCTAGGCCCCCTGAGCGGAGGGAGGGGGATTCGAACCCCCGGTGACTTTCGCCACGCTGGTTTTCAAGACCAGTGCATTCGTCCGCTCTGCCATCCCTCCGCCGATCACAGTATCGGCAATCGCGTCAGTGGCAATCAGGTGGACGGTGGAGCAAGTACTTCCTCGGGGGTTGGGCTGGTCTCGGTCGCGGCCGTCTGATCTCTGAGCTGCACCCAGAGCATGCGAATGGTGATTCCAAGGGCGATGGCGAGGACGGCGGCAACCGAATAATTCACCACGGAATGCGTTGCGAGGACGCTCTGTCGTGAGATCCACCAGAAATCGGGGATCGTCGGATTGATCAGAAAAGCACGGGGCATCAGCGTCGTGACGTCTCGGACATTCACGAATACTTGGTGCAGGGCCTGCCAGAGCTGACCACCGCCATGCCACGCCTCGATCTGTCGAGGGCGAGCCAGGGAGTCGGTGAAGTAATCGAGATACGCGGTGGGCAGGCACACGGCGACGATCTGGATGATCGTGCTTACGGCGATCAGCACCATGCTGATCACACGAGTGATGAGGCGGAGATCACGCCATCGGACGAGTACCCCGATGAGAGGCAGGAGGGCGATTGGGAGAACGGGAACCAAGAAGCGTGGTCCCCACGCAATGAGGCCAGGGAAATTCGTGAGGGTGGCATCAAAGAGCAGAATGATCAGAATGCTCACGGCCTGCGAGGCCACGAGACCAGGTGCGCGCCGAATGAGCCAAGGAACGCCGAGTGCGGCCACGAGGAGGAGCGGAGTGAACACCAGGATGCCGCGACCGGGCGAGATCAGCAGGTCAGCGACCCCGCGCAGAAGGGGAAAGGTGTGTCGAACCGAGGTGTCCAAGCGGTGCCCGTCATCGAAGATACTTCCGAACCGAGCAATGTTGTAGAGGGCGGTGGTGATCACCACCAAGACGAGGGGACCGGCGACGCAGGCGACGTTCTTGACGCGGTCTCCCAACGGGAGCGGGCGCAGCGTCCAGAGCAGCCAGATCAGATCGATGAACACGATCGGGGCACTGTCGATCCGAAAGAACAGTGCACCGGCGAGAGCGGCGCCGACCCCAAGGGATCGGCGCCGCGAGGGGCTCTCGGCCAATCCAAGAATGCCGAGAAGGGCCAACATCAAGAAGAGGGCAGTCGGCGTGGCGTCGAACGAGAAGTGGGCGTAGGGCCAGACCATCGACGCAAAACCGATCAGGAGCGCGCCAACGAGTGATGCACGGAGGCGACCTGAGAGACGGTGCATGACTCGGAAGGTCGCCGCCACCAGCGCGCCGCCGGCCAAGGGATTCACCAAGCTGTCGAGGAACTGCATGACGCCGTCCGAGATGACACCGATATGCCGGAGGACCGCTGTGGGCACCATGACGAAGGCCTCGCCGAACGAGTGGGCCACATAGAAGTGGTGTCCCACTCCCGGAACTGGACCCCACCCGGGTCCAACGGTGGATTGTTGGAACCCGACATACCCGAGATTGTCAACCCAAAGTCTGCCGCCGTGATCCACGATCTGCGTGGCAACGGCTATCGATTGGATGACATCAATGGTCTGAATCCAGCCTGAGGCGGTGAGGGTATAGAGGAGGGTGGCACTCACCCAGAGGAGCACCGTGACTCTACGGAGTGTGTGTGTGCCGCTTTCAGCTGTCACGATGGCGGCGGTACTCGGCATGTCGAGAGTGTAGGACTCAACACCCTTGGGGCAGGGACGCCCGCTCCGACATCGAGCCGTTCAGATCCATCCGGACTAGTGGCTCGAGCTCCGAGGCCAGTGAGGTACGGCCGCGTCCGGGAGTGTGGCGGGCTCGGAAGTTCCCTTCTCAAGAGCAACGGCCAGCCAAAGTTTTCGAGCCACCACGGCGAGTACCACGGCGAGCACGCCGGCGACAAGCAGGTCTCCTCCCCGGTGCGCTGCCATGGTGCTCTGTGTTGAGGCCCACCAGAAGTCGGGGATGGTGAAGACGCCGATGTATTTCAGGGTCAAGAGGTGGTTCAGGCTCGTGAGGTTCTCGCCTGCTTGGTGGAGTGCGCGCCAAAGTTGCCCACCGCCATGCCAAGCCTCAATCGACATCGGCTTCTCAAGGAACTCAGTGAAGTAATCGAAATAGACGACTGGGAGGCACACGGCGACAATCTGAATCACCGCACTGGCAACGATGCACACCACGGAAATTGTCCGTATGGCGAGGTGGAGATCTCGCCAGCGGACGAGGACCCCGATGATGGGGAGGAGGGCGATCGGCAGGACCGGGACAAGGAAGCGCGGACCCCATGCGGCGAAACCAGAGAAGTTGGTGAGGGTGGCGACAAAGAGCACCACGGCGAGGATCCCCAACCCCTGCGACACAACGAGTCCGGGTGCTTTTCGGAACAACCAAGGTACGCCGATGGCAGCCACGACCAAGAGCGGGCTGAACAGCAGGATCCCACGGCCAGGAGAAATCAGGAGATCGGCCACCCCCCGGAGTAGCGGGAAGGTGTGCTGCACGCTGGTGTCGAGGCGATGACCATCATCGAAGATGCCACCGAATCGAGTGACGTTGTAGAGGGCGGTCACCACGACGATGAGGGCGAGCGGAACGGCGGCGCAGGCGGCATTCTTGATGCGATCGGCCATCGGGAGCGAGCGGAGGGTCCAGAGCAGCCACGCCACGTCAACGGTGACCATGAGCGCGCTATCGACCCGAAATGCGAGTGCGGCAGCCAGTGCGGCCCCAACAGCGAAGGACCGACGTCGTGTTGGCTCCTCGGCTAGCCCGAGGATTCCGAGCAGCGCCAGCATCAAAAACAATGCCGTGGGTGTCGCATCGAACGAGAAGTGGGCATAGGGCCAGACCATCGACGCAAAACCGATCAGGAGCGCTCCCACCAGCGAGGATCGGAGACGTCCTGAAAGTCGATGCATGATTCGGAACGCCACTGTGACCAATGTTCCGGCGGCAATCGGGTTGACCAGACTGTCAACGAATTGCATCTTGATGTCGGAGATCACGCCGAGATGTCGCAGCACAGCTCCCGGGACCATGACGAGGGCCTCGCCAAAAGCATGCGCGACATAGAAATGGTGATTCACCCCCGGTTGGATGCCACCGCCAGGTCCAACCCATGTTTGGTGGACACCAACGGAGTGGAGCCCATCAACCCAGAGGCGACCGCCGTGGTCGACGAACTGGGTGGCAACTGCGATGGACTGCACGACATCGATGGTCTGGATCCAGCCCGACGCTGTCAGCACGTAGAGCAGGGTTGCGACCACCCAGAGCATCGTGGTGACCCGCCGGAGTGAACGTGCGCTGCCGTCAGGTGCGCGGAGAGAGACGATGCTCGTCATGTGCTGAGTGTAGGACCCGTGATCGTCTTCAAGCGGTGACGTTGGTAGCCTTGATCCTCCCGGCCTTGTCCCTTATCTGAGGGGCTAGGCCACCAGCGGAAGTTCAGACGACTGGACTCAGCTGTTCTTGGACTTTGAGCGGAGGCGTCCCCGAGTCTGCTGGTCAAGGACGACCTTGCGCATTCGGATCGCCGCAGGCGTCACCTCGACGCACTCGTCGTCGCTGATGTACTCGAGGGCCTGCTCAAGAGTCATGAGGATCGGGGGAGTGAGGCGCTCGAAGTTGTCAGCCGAGGACGCTCGCATGTTCGTGAGCTTCTTTTCCTTGGTCGGGTTGACGTCCATCTCCTCGGTTCGGGCATTTTCGCCAACGATCATGCCCTCGTAGACCTCGGTTGTGGGGGAGACGAACATCTGACCGCGCTCCTGGAGGCTTTCGAGGGCGTGACTTGTCACCACGCCACGACGGTCGGCCACCATGGCACCGTTCCGACGTGTCTTCAGCTCACCTGCCCATGGCTCCCATCCATCGAAGACGTGGTGGAGAATTCCGGTCCCTCGAGTCTCGGTGAGAAATTCGGTCCGGAAGCCGACGAGGCCTCGAGCGGGAACTCGGTAATCGAAGCGGACCCAACCGGTGCCATGGTTGACCATCTCGACCATGGTGCCCTTGCGGAGAGCAAGCAACTGGGTCACGACGCCGAGGTAGTCCTCAGGAACATCGATGGCGACTCGCTCCACAGGCTCGTGCTTGACACCGTCGATGTCACGGATCACCACGACGGGCTTCCCGACGGTGAGCTCGAAGCCTTCTCGGCGCATCTGCTCGATAAGGACGGCGAGCTGAAGCTCGCCACGACCGAAGACTTCAAATGCGTCGGGTCGCTCCGTCGGGAGCACCTTGATGCTGACGTTCCCGATGAGCTCCTGATCGAGGCGATCCTTGAGCATCCGAGCGGTGAGCTTCTTGCCACTCTGGCCGACCAAGACCGAGGTGTTGATCCCGATGGTGACCGACAGGTTCGGCTCGTCCACGGTGATCGCCGTGAGAGGCCTAGGGTCGTTGAGGTCCGCCAGCGTCTCTCCGATGGTGACCTCATCAAGCCCGGCCACCGCAACGATCTCGCCGGGCCCAACGGAGTCAACAGGAACCCGATCGAGAGCTTCGGCGATGGCCAGTTCGGTCACCTTGGCTTTCTCGATGGTGCCATCGACCTTGCACCACGCAACCTGCTGACCCTTGGTGAGGGTCCCATTGACGATCCGACAGATCGCCAGACGGCCCAAATAGGGGGAGGCGTCAAGGTTGCAGACGAGCGCCTGAAGTGGCCCATCCTCCTCGTAGACGGGAGCGGGAATAGCGCTCAGGATTGTGTCGAACAGCGGTCCGAGATCAGTACCGACCTCTCCCTTGGTGGTCGAAGCCCAGCCATCGCGAGCACACGCATAGAGGATTGGGAAGTCGATCTGGTCTTCGTCGGCATCCACGTCAAGGAAGAGCTCCTCGACTTCGGTGACCACATCGTCGATGCGGGCGTCGGGACGGTCAACCTTGTTGATCACGAGTACGACGGGGAGTCTTGACTCGAGGGCCTTGCGCAACACGAAGCGGGTCTGGGGCAGCGGCCCTTCGGAGGAGTCGACGAGCAGAATCACGCCGTCGACCATGGCGAGGCCTCGCTCGACCTCACCGCCGAAGTCAGCGTGACCGGGGGTGTCGATAATGTTGATCGTGACGCCGTCCTTGGTGACCGCAGTGTGCTTGGCAAGGATGGTGATGCCCTTCTCACGTTCGAGGTCTCCCGAGTCCATGACCCGGTCGGCCACCTCTTCGTTGGCGCGGAAGGCTCCGGATTGCCAGAGCATGGCGTCCACGAGGGTTGTCTTGCCGTGGTCAACGTGAGCGATGATGGCCACGTTACGAATGTCGGTGCGAGTAAGCATGAGAACTTGCAAGGCTACTTCGCCTTTTGAGGTTCCCCCGCCGATTCAGGCGGCCTGCTGCTCATCGCGGCCTTGGCGGAGCTTCTCAGCAGCACCGACGAGGAGCCGGGCGGCATGGCGAAGGTCCTCGGGGGCCACCTCAAGACTCAGGGATCGCCCACACGATGGCCAGTGACCGACCACCCTCGTTGGTATCGGAGACTCGCGCTGGGTGAGGGCATCGGTAAGTGCGACCAGGGACAAGTCGTCATAGGTTCCCTGACCGGGCTTTCCTGCACGGACACACAGCAGCGCACGGGTTCGAGCCTCCGGGTCGAGTTGCACCACGGCGTCACGGCGCCCCCGGACCGAGATCCAGGGAGCGCCGGGCACGGCCCAGATCGGATCTGCGGCCCCGAGGACGGCCTTCGGCCCAAGTTGCTCCCAGCGCAGCGCCACGAGAAGGTCGGTGGCATGCGATCCTGCTTCGGCAACGATCGCCCCGAGGACACCTCGCGGTGCTTCTGCGATCCAGGTGCCCAACGACCCTGGTCGGGCCCCGATCGAGGAGCCTCGAGTGACTGCCTCGTCGATCTCCGCGCGAACTCCAGCCAGTGGGCTCGAGGACGTTCCGGCCAGGACTCGACGAGCGCCAGCGACACCCAGAAGGCGACGCGAGTTCCGCGGAGTCCACTGAAACGATCGCGGAGCGCCGAGATGGACGTTGGAAGCAGTTTGGACCAGCCACGCGTCGAACTTCAGCGGTCCGTGCGCTCGCCCCGGTGCTGCGGCCGCGAGACGGCTCGCCAACGTGCGGTGAAGGCCACCGTCGAGGTTTTCTGGCGTCGGCGCGGGGTTGACCAAGAGGTCGGTCAAAGCCTGGGCCTTGGGAGCCATGGGGGCAGGGTGCCGGAGGTTCATGGGGCAGTCCTCTGGACGGTGGCGGCTACGACGAGAGTGAGCGCCTTGATCAGTGTGGCGTCACTGACATTGAGAATCACCATTTTGTCGGTACCAGTGGAGAGCGATGCCACCCGGAGAGGGGCAGCGCCAGCACGCAGCGTCTCAATCAGCGCAAGCACGCTGAGGCGGTCGGTCACGGTTGCGTCAAGCGCTGCGGTGGTCACGGTGAGAAGACAGACAGAGGCAACGTCCTCGGCGGGAGGTCCGAGGACAAGGTTGGCCATAGCGCCGAGCACCACGCGACCCCCTGCGAGGTTGGCGGACATCATGACGTTGGACCGGGGCAGCCACGAGGCGGGGATACCACTGAGATGGCGACCCAGGACGGTGTCGTGTGCATCGACTTCGGCGGCAAGCTGAGCGAAGGCGAGGGGATCCAGAGCATGGACTGCCTCGACAATCCCGCTCTGTGATGGATCCGCCTCCAGGGCGCTCAATGCGTCATCCATTGGATGGTGGATCTCGCCAAGGCTGATTCTCTGGGCGACGAGAGCGCCGACGAGGGCTCCTCGGGCGAGCGCCAAGGTGGGCGGGACGATCGAGAGGGGTCCGCATGCCACCGTCCGCGGCGAGAGCCGGATCGGTTGTCGGAAATCAATCGTGGCAGTGCAGGTGCTGATCTCGTCATCGAGCCATGCGCGGAGGCCTCCGGCGAGGGTGGGATCGCTTGCGGGACGTTCAGAGCGGTCTCCGCGCAGGGCTTCAAGGAGGGTGGTGGTCATCGCTGCGCTGGTCATGAGTGCATCTTGCCGAAGGGTTGTGTCATGGGCGGTGGCCACTACAAGCCGGTAGGTTCTTCACCATGGCTCTTGTCGCTACGTCACCGGCTTTTGACATCGTCTTTGGTGTTTTCGTCGTGGCCTTCGTCGGACTCAGCATCTACGTGGCGATCTGGGCCTTCCGCCGAGCCAGCGCGTCGAGAGAGTCGTGGCTTGAGGAGCGCAGCGAGGGCGATGGCACGCCTGAGAACCCACAAACCGGGCTCTGAAGAGTCTGGTGATGCACCTGAATGCTGCAATGAGTTGATGCCCGAGATCGACGACTCACTTCTCGACACGTTCCACCCCGCGGTGGCGGCGTGGTTCTCACGCCGCTTTGCCGGTGGACCCACGGCCCCCCAGCGTGCGGCTTGGCCCCTCATTCGACGCGGGGACGATGTCCTCGTGGCTGCCCCAACCGGGACCGGCAAGACCTTGACGGGATTCCTCGTTGCCATCGATGCTGCGTACCGAGCGGCCGAAGCGGGACAGGAGTCTGCTGCAGGCGTCTCGATCCTCTACCTTTCGCCGCTTCGGGCTCTCGCCACTGACATAGCGGAAAACCTTGAACGGCCACTGGCCGAGATCGCCGAGATTGCCGCTGGTATGGGTGTTCCTCCAGCTGTCATCGCCACCGCGGTGCGCACTGGCGACACCAGCCCTTCCGAGCGGGCTGCCATGCGCCGACGGCCACCGCAGATTCTGTGTACCACCCCTGAGTCGCTCTACGTCCTGCTGACGTCGGTCTCGGGCCGGGCGATGCTCTCGGGGGTCCGAACGGTGATCGTCGACGAGATCCACGCCATGGCTCGAGACAAGCGAGGGTCGCATCTCTCGCTCAGTGTTGAGCGTCTTGATGCTCTCGTCTCGGAGTCAGGCGGGGCGCTGCAGCGGATTGGCCTGTCCGCCACGCAACGCCCACTCGAGGTGGTGGCCAACTTGCTGGGTGGGTCGCATCCCGATCGGCCGATGCCGACCATTGTCGACTGCGTCCGGGACCGTGTTCTCGACGTGGCGATCGAACTTCCTGATGATGAACTCGACTCGGTCGCCTCTCACCGTCAGATGGATCAGGTCCTTGCGGCAATTGCCGCTCACGTGATGGAGCACCGAACGACCTTGGTGTTCGTGAATACTCGACGTCTGGCTGAGCGAGTGGCTCACCTTTTGGCCGAGCGCCTCGGGGGCCCTGACTATGGCCTCGATGACGCTGCCCTCCTCGTGGCCTCTCACCACGGAAGTCTGTCGGCGCCACGGCGCCGTCAGGTCGAGGATCGCCTTCGAGCAGGAGATCTCAAGGCCCTCGTGGCAACCGCATCACTTGAACTGGGCATTGATGTCGGGCCGGTGGAGATGGTGTGCCAGATCGGCTCTCCACGAGCGATCGCCACCTTCCTCCAGCGTGTTGGTCGTGCCAACCACGCGGTCGGCGGCGTCCCAACCGGGCGTCTCTATCCGATGACCCGTGACGAGATGGTCGAATGCACGGCCCTCCTGGCGGCGGTGGCGGAAGGAGATCTTGATCAGCTGGAGCCTCCCGTGGCGCCGATCGACATCGCGATTCAGCAGATGGTGGCCGAGGTCGCCGCCCGAGAAGAGATGGCGATCGATGATCTTCGCCACCTCGTCCGCTCAGCATCGCCCTTTGCATCGCTGAGCGACGAGACATTCGACGAAGCGCTCGAGCTTGCCTCTCGGGGGATCATGACCGGTCGTGGCCGTCGGGGGGGTCAGCTCCATCTCGATGGAGTGAATGGGAGGGTGCGCGCTCGCCAGGGGGCTCGGTTCGTAGCGCTCACCAGCGGTGGTGCCATCCCTGAGACTGGGGACTATCGAGTCATCCTGGATCCGGAGGGCATCACGGTCGGAGCTGTCCACGAAGACTTCGCTATCGATTCGAGCGCAGGCGACGTGTTCTTACTTGGGACCCATGCCTGGCGGATTACCAAGGTCGAGCTCGGTGTTGTGCGGGTTGTCGACGCTGCTGGTGCCGCTCCCACGATCCCGTTCTGGCTTGGCGAGGCCCCAGCGAGGACCCGGGAACTCTCCGAGGCGGTCGGCGCACTCCGGGGCGACATTGAGAAAGCCCTTGACCTGGGTGGACTCCCCGCAGCTGAAGCCCACCTCTTGGCAATCCCGGGGGTGGTTTCTGAGGTCGCCATCCAGGTGGCCGCGTACCTTGCTGCGGCTCGCAGCGCGCTCGGCGCACTTCCAACCAGGGATCGGATCATTATCGAGCGTTTCTTCGATGATGTCGATTCAACCCAGTTGGTCATTCACTCGCCGTTCGGCGGGCGGATCAATCGTGCGCTGGGGTTGGCGTTGCGGAAGCGCTTCTGCGTGACCTTCGACTTCGAGCTCCAGGCGGCGGCCGATGACGACACGGTCACCATCGCCCTAGGGCCACATCACAGCTTCCCGTTGTCGCAGGTCGCCTCCATGGTCACTCCAGCAACGTTGGAGGAGGTCCTCATCCAAGCGGTCCTCCTCCATCCGATGCTGGCGGCCAGATGGCGCTGGAACCTCTCGAGGGCGCTGATTATCCCCAGGACCATGGGGGGTAAGCGGCGCCCGATCCACCTCCAGCGTATGGAGGCAGACGACCTTCTCGCCGCAGCCTGGCCCTCGTTGGCTGCGTGTCAGGAGAATGCGGCGGCCGGCCCCATCCCAGTTCCCGATCATATCCTCGTGCGTCAGACACTGGCCGACGTACTCTTCGAGCCCCTCGACGTGGTCGGGGCAACCGAAGTCCTCGAGCGGATTGCCTCGGGATCTCTTGAGGTCGTCACAGTCGAGTCGGCCGAGCCGTCGCCCCTTGCCCTTGGGATCCTCAATGGCCGGCCCTACACCTTCCTCGATGATGCTCCGCTCGAGGAGCGTCGCTCCAGAGCGGTCCCGCAGACTCGCGGTCTCGGCCCGATCGGGATAGCGGGGCTCATCGGCGATGCCACTGCGCTCGCACCCCTTGACCCGAGTTCTGTGGCCCGGGTGCTCGAATCTGTGGCGCCAAGGCCACGCAACCCTGATGAACTCCACGACTTCCTCTTCGACGCGGTGGTGATTCGGCCGGTTGAGTCATGGGGAGCGATGGCTGACGCCCTCGCCGCAGCAGGACGCCTTCGGGTGATCGATGGCTACTGGGTGACCACTGAGCGGGCCGAGGACTACTCGGCGATGGATCTCGACGATGACGTCGCCGCTGACTGCCTTCGGGCCCATCTGGAGCGCTCGGGGCCGGTCGATATCGACACGCTCGTCAGACCAGGGGAGCTGGCGTGCGGGACCCTCCTGGGGGCACCCCTCCGTCGGCTTCGGGCCGAGACCGCCATTCGTCGTCTTGAGGGCATGGGCTTAGCGATTGAGCTCCCCGACGGCCGCTGGTGCGCGCGGCATCTCCTCGCCAGGCTTCATGGAGCGAGTCGTTCGACTCGCAGGCGCGGCATCGAGGCCGTGCCGATCACGACCTATCTGATGTTCTTGGCTGAGTACCAGCACGTAGCGCCGGCGACAAGGTTGGAGGGCCGAGCAGGACTTCTGAGCGTCCTCGAGCAACTGAGTGGGATCGAATTACCGATTGGGGACTGGGAGTCCTCGGTGCTCCCTGCCCGCCTCATCCGCTATGACCCGAGGTGGCTCGATGAACTGTGCCTGGCCGGCGAAGTTGCCTGGGGCCGGCTCACGCCAAAGTTCAAGGATGCCGAAGCCGCCGCAGGCTCGACCCGGGCAACACCGTCGCGGGCAACACCGATCGCCTTCATGCTCCGCGAGGACCTCCGGATCTGGCTGGACTCGGTCAGACTTGGCGAGGATCCCCCCTCCGCATCGTTGGGGATCGGTGCTGAGATCGCCGAGATCTTGGGCCACCGGGGAGCCTGCTTCCGCTCCGAGTTTCCAAGCCTTCTCGGCCGACTCCCGGTCGAGGTCGACGAGGGCCTCTTCGACCTTCTCTCTCGAGGATTGGTGACCGCCGATGGCTTCGGGGCGGTGAGGGCCCTGCTCTCACCAACCCAACGGTTTGCCCGACGGCAGCGTCCGGTTCAACGTCCACATCGGCTTGCTCCACGGCGATCGCCCGCTGGATCAGGGGCCGGTGAAGGTCGATGGAGCCTGCTGGATCCGACCCAAGGAGGGGAACTCGACAAACTGGCCCGTGAGGAGTTGGCCGAGGAAGTGGCAGTCCAGATGCTGCGTCGGTGGGGAGTTGTCTTCTTCGAAATCAGTCAGCGCGAGTCGTTCCGACTCCCATGGCGGGAGATCACCTGGGCGCTGCGGCGGCTTGAAGCACGCGGCGAAGTACTCGGGGGTCGGTTCGTGGCCGGACTTTCAGGGGAGCAGTTCGCCACTCCCGAGGTGGTAAGGGCGCTGTCTCGCTCACGTGTGTCGGAACCCTCAGCGCCGGTGACCTTGGCGGCGAGTGATCCACTGAATCTCTCAGGGACGGTTGTGCCCGGCCCAAGAATCCCAGCGGTGCGACGACGATCGATCGTCTTGGGGGACGGTGAAATCGTCGCTGGAAGTGCCAGCTAGAGGGCGGGCACGAGCACGTTGACGTGCCGGGTGAGTGGTCCTCGACCGCTCGCCGGTGGTTAGGGAGCCTCGGTCTCCATATCGTCACTCTCGGAGCCATCGTCGGCGGATCCCAGGGCGACGGGAGCCTCCATCGAGGTACTCATCGACCGCTCAAGCCGGTCAAGACGGACGGTGAGCTCTGAGAGGTGACGGTCGATATCGCCGATCGCTCGATCAATCGTGGCCATGCGAGTGGCGAGAAGATCGTCGATCCGCGTCGAGACCTCGTTGTCGATCTGGGTCGAGACCCTGGTCTCGACCTGGTCGATAACGGGGGTTACGAGTTGGCGCAGAATTCCTCGGAGGTCCCCAACTCCACTCGTCTTGGTGTCGTTGTCCGACTTATCGCTCATGGAAACCACCCTAACTCCCGGTTCTGTGATGCAGTAGGCGCTTGGGGCATGAACTCGGCGCCACACATCGCTCTGGGGGCGTTAGGGCAGGTCAGTGGAGCAAAAGGTTTCTCAGTGTTGTCGGCGGCGATCAGGGTGACGACTGATCGGTTGATCTGATCCGAGGTGGAATGGCTACGTGCGAGCCATAAGAGCTCGGCATCAGCGTGGCCGTCGGTGAGAGATCACTGCGGCGGACGATCGCTCCGATTCCGCTCCGCTACGACGCGGCCATCCCCGAGGTCGTGGGTCCCAGGAGCGCAGCTCCCGAATCGGTCGCGATTCCGATCCGACTATGGGGGGCAGGAACGTCCTGGGTCGAATTGGAGTGTGTTCAGCGGTGCCCCCCACGAAGCAAGGAGTCCAGCCTCTCTGCGCACCCATGTGCACGCGACGCTATGTGGTGGCCCAGCGAAGAAGGCGATGAATCCCTTGATGTTGGAGCCATCAACTCCTGGCAGACGTACTGGATCGATCAGTGGGTAGCGGCCAGCCGCGACTGATGGGCGGTAGCCGAATGCGACCGCGATGAACGCCGGCAGTGGGCTCAGGGCCAGGTGGTAAGCGCGGTACTCCGCTTGGTTGGCGTAGAAGCCTGAGTTCAAGGAGGGATCTACTGAGTGGAGACCCTCGGTCCAGCCATCAAGCATCTTGAACCAGCGCTTCGTTTCAAGAGCGGAGGTACCCCGAGGGTTGTTGATCCCCCCATTCAAGCCCGAATGATTATCTGGGTAGCCCTCACCATCGAAGATCACATAGTCGGGCTTGATATGGAGGCCATCGGCCGCGTATCGATCGATCCGGGTGGCGACCCAAGCGCCGGCTGCCTTACCAATTTTGTAGAACTGGCCCGGTGATTGATTCGCTGCTGGAGCACACGATCCTGGAACAGTGGGGCCGCTCACGGTCCAGAAGGAAAGCCATGGCATGGAGCGCCCGCTTTTCTGAATGGCGAATCCAGTCTCCTCATCGTTGCCATGGTGCGGGACGTACCCTTGACCGACGAAGGGGGACGAGCAGGTTCCGACCGCTCCGGTGACGCCAATGAAGGGCCACCCGGCGGCAAGGGCCGACGATGGGGTGGGATAGGCATAGACCCCTACGGTCTTCGAGATCTGATTGGTACTTGTGCCATTGATCCACAGAGGCCCCGGAGGTCCTGAGATAACGAAGACCCCACCGCGCTGGATGACAGCTGCGTTCGCAGAAGTGTCGGTCGTGCCGCTCCACCAGATCGGTCGGCCGCCTGCGCCGTAGAGCACGAGGTTCCCATCGTCCTGAAAGGCGAGGAGGGTGGCTCCAGAGCCCGCCGTGTTGGTCGAGAAGGTGGACTTCGTCCCGCTGTAGGCGACGAGATTCCCGTCGCCCTGAAGCGCCAAGCGCTCGGCCCCGTCGAGCGAAACGAGGCTCTGTCCTCCGGCGAGGGAGTCTCCGACCACAAGCCGATCCTCAGCACGTCCGGTGCTTGCCCCATTGCGCCAGACAGGAATCTTCCCTGGGGTAGTGATCTCAAAGGCTCCCGCGTTTACGACCCTCACTCTGAGGCCAAAGCCAGGCGACGTATGTGACGACCAGACCACGACATCCGAGGCGGTGGCGACGACGAGGTCACCGTTGGACTGCATCGTGAGGTGAGTGGCGGTGGAGTTGGCCGTTCCTGATTGCCACAGCGCTCCCCCCGGTCCGTAGAGCACAAGGTTCCCGTCGGTCTGCATCGCCAAGGTGTAGGCCTTCGAGGACGAGACGAGCTGGCCACCGGCATTCAGGGTCGCTCCCGATCGCAATGATGATCGGCTCGGGGCGGCCTTCGAAGCCGAGGGGTCCACCGGGTGGGTGGCCTTCGTGGTGGGCGACGTTGTACTTGTCGTTGTTGGTTCGCTCGTCAAGGTGGTCGGCGCCGATGGGGCGGCTCCGGCGGACGCTCCCGCGCCGATGAGACTGCCAACACCCATCACGGCGGCCACGAAAGCCAAGGGGCGCCGTCTCGCCCCGGCGGGGGCTCCAGTTGTGCTCACGTCGTCCTCGTCTTCTCGGGTCTTTGCACCAGCGCCTCCACGCACGCAGACGGTGCAACCTCCACCCGTCCCAAAGAGGCTAGTGAATCCAACCCACAGATTGTGGTCACGTTGTTGGAGGCTGCAGTGCTATGGAGTGGAGCTGGTCGGCTGGTAGCGTTCTCGGTGGGCGGGGCTCTCGTCGGGAGCAGTCACAGACCCGGCGACCTGAGCGGGAGTTGCAGGATGCCCCAGTGGATGAGGTCAGCGTTCTTAGAAGGTGAGGAGTTGGTCCTCGGCGCGCGCCCTGTCGTCCCTCGAAGCCTGATCGCCACCATGCTTTCGATGGTCCTTGCTGCTGGTCTCTTGCTCGTGCCCGGACCGGCGGGAGCAGTCGCGGGTGCAAAGGCGGGCCTGAAAGCAAACGAGGCGCTGACGGGTGCCGCTGAGCTCTTTGCGCCGGGAGGACTCTCTTGGCTCCAAATTCGGCCAAATGGAAATCTCGTCTTGGCTGGGCGTCAAGGAAAGATCTGGCAGTCGAACACGAAGGGATCGGGTGCCACCGCGCTGACGATGCAGCCTGACGGGAACCTTGTGTTGAGCACCGCCGGCGGTACACCCGTCTGGTGGACCGCTACCGGTGGCAACCCGGGATCCCGGTTCTCCTTGACGGCGACGGGATTGCTCAGGATCACGACACCAGGTTCGATCGTCCTCTGGTCGAACACCAGTGGCGGTACTGGGGCCTCAATGAGCTCACTCGGGATTGAGCAATCAATTGTGGTGGATCAAGCGATTGTGTCCGAGGATGGCTCCACGCGCCTGACACTGCAGGCCTCGGGAGACCTTGTCGTCACGACGGCTGACGGCTCGGTGATCTGGTCGTCGGGAACCGGTGGTTCTGGTGGCTCTCGTCTGGTGATGCAGCCCGACGGCAACGCCGTGCTCTACACGCCTGCGGGCGCCGTGGTGTGGCAATCGGCGACAGCCGGTCACCCTGGATCTCGCCTGACTATCGCCGGTGGCACCCTGCAGGTCATTGGAGGCGACGGGGCCGTCCTTTGGCCACCGCCTCCGCCTCCGGTGACGACCCTCGCCAGCGCAATTGTGACCCTGGCGAAGAGTCAGGACCAGAACAAGGCCAAGGTGGGTGAGACCCCTATGGGATCAAACTGCAACCCCTATACCTCGGAACTCCGGCGAGACCCCGTGAGCACCAGTGGTTGCCCGACCATCAACGGCGTGCAGTATCGCCATGAGGCCTGGTGCTCAGATTTCGCACAGTGGGTCTGGTTGCACGCAGGGGCTGACACGAGGGGGATTACCGCGTGGAGCTTCACTTTCGTCAATTACGGGCGGAATCATGGCACCTTCAAAAAGGGTGCACTCAACAACCCGCAGCCCGGTGACGCGGTGGTCTTTGGTGACTATGGGCAAAACTACGGGAGCCACGTGGGGATCATCACTGGCGTTCGCGGCAATCTGATCCAGATGGTCTCGGGCAACTGGCAGGGGGCCGTCATTCGGACACCGTGGGTCGATGCCGACACCATGGCGCGTGGTGCTGGCTACCCGATCATCGGCTACATCACGCCCGCGGCGGCTGGCGCATCTCAGCCTCGTGGCCCCCTACTGGCGTCCCCGCGCATCTCGCAGCGGCAGATCGATTCTCAGGACCAGGGGAACTGAGACAGCCACCGACGATGGACGCCGGACCTTCGCGGGTGATTGATCTGAGTGTTGACGTTGGGGAATCTGAGGAACACTCGGACGTCGAGCGTGATCAAGTCCTGATTGCCTCGGCCTCCACCGCCCATGTGGCAGCAGGTGGTCACGCCGGGTCCCGTGAGACCATGGCCGCTGCGGTCCAAGCCTGCCTCGCAGCGGGCACGCGCCTCGGGGCCCACCCGTCGTATCCGGATCGTCAGGGTTTTGGCCGGCGGCGGTTCTTCCTAAAGGCCGCCGAGGTGGTTGGGGCTGTTCTCGATCAGATCACGGTGCTCGATGGTGTGGCCCGTGCCGCCGGCGCCAGAGTTGAGAGCATCAAACCTCATGGCCAGCTCTACCACGACCTCGACGATGATCCAGAGCTCGCCGAGGCGGTCGTCGCCGCTGTCAGCGAGGCCTTTCCGCGTGCCCTGTTCGTCCTCGCTGCCGGCTCAAGGGTCCGTGAGGTGGCCGAACACCACGGTGTGCGTCTGATCGCTGAGGGCTTCTGCGATCGTCGCTATCTCCCCTCTGGGCACATCGCGCCACGAAACGAGCAAGGAGCGTTGCTCCTCGATCCCACCCACGTCGCATCCCAAGCGGTCGAGATCGCCACCTACGGCTTGGTCGTCGATGGCCTGACTCGTGAGGTGACGTCGCTGTGCGTTCACTCTGACTCCGCTGGCGCCCCTGCATCAATCGAGTATGTTCGCGCTGCCCTCTCCGCTGCGGGTATCGCTATCTCGGCGCCTCGAGCGTGACGATGCCCCTGTTGTCATGGGAGCGATGAGCCTCGAGCTTGAGGCCGGTTCGGTCCTCCCCTTCGGGTCACGAGCGGTCCTGGTCGGGGCGTCAGGGCCCCGTCACGCTCGGCAGATCGCTGCGATCTTGCGCCAATCAATCTCTGGGATCCGAGAGGTGGTCCTCGGCTTGCGCTCTGTCATGGTCGAGGCTGTCGATCGACTTGATCCCGCCGTGGTTTCGGCAGCCTTGGTTGAATACAGCAGTCTCGAAGTGGCGCAGGAGGCCCCGTTCGATCACCTCATCGAGGTCACGCTCGACGGAGATGATCTTGAGGAGGCGATGGAGCGAACAGGTCTCTCGAGAGTCTCCATCGGGCATGAATTGGAGACAGCCGTTCTCGAGGTAGCGACGATTGGCTTCTCTCCGGGTTTCGGATACCTCACGGGCCTCTCTGGCCCGTTGGCAAGCTTGCCGCGGCGTCCCACGCCGAGACCGTCGGTCCCTGCAGGTTCGCTGGCTGTGGCTGCTTCTCTGGCGGCGCTCTACCCCCAGGCGACGCCCGGCGGCTGGTGGCTCCTCGGTCGATGCGCGACCGAGCTCTTCGACGTCGACCGGCCTCAACCCTCGCTGCTTGGAGCGGGTGACCGGGTCCGCTTTGTGGTCGTGGGCAGCCTTGCGCCACCTCGGGCGATTCCGCGGAGGGCGCCTTTGTCAGCACCGAGTCATTCGACAGCGGTTCTTGAGGTGCTCACGGCTCCTCCGGGCTGTTCTCTCGTCGATGACGGGAGATTCGGCATGGCGCATCTGGGCGTGCCCCGTGGCGGTGCTGCCGACCCTGAGCGAGCTGGTGCTGTTCGCTCGCTCCTCGGTGGTGCCCCCGGATGCGTCGAGATCTCGGGAGCAGGCCTCATCTTCACGGTGCTCGCTCCGGTGGAGATCGCCGGCCTCGACGTGTCGCTGGCGGTCGACGGCCGGCCGGTGCCATCTGGGATCCCACTCCATTTGGGCACGGGCCAGTCGCTGGAGGTCGTCAGCGTCGGCCGTGGTGGCCGGGGGTACCTCGGTGTGGTGGGTGGCCCGGTGGTGGATCCCGTGTTGGGCAGCATCGGGACTGACTCGCTGGCCCGAATCGGCCCTGGATGGTTGGCGCCTGGGGACCAGCTCGGTGCGCGACAGACGGCCTCAACGCGAGGCGGTCGAGTATCGCTGCCAGGCGACGACGGAGTCCCAGCAGTGCTGCGAGTCGTGGAAGGGCCTCATAGCGCTGCGTTGCTCCAGGGAATTGAAGGACTCGCCGATCATGAGTTCACCGTGGGGACCTCATCGAATCGAGTGGGGATCCGGCTTGAACCGAGTGTTGGGGGCCTCGGAGTCCTCGAAGAGCCACTGGCATCACTGCCAATGGTGACTGGAGCGGTTCAACTCCCGCCAGACGGCCGCCCAATCGTGCTCGGGGTTGATCACGCAACTCTCGGTGGTTACCCAGTGGTGGCAGTGGTGATTGATGCTGATACCGGAATTCTGGGCCGGCTTACACCGGGCGACCGGGTGATGCTCCAGGTCGTCACCACGCAACGTGCGGCAGAGCTCTCTGCTGAGCGGACCCTGGTGTTGACTCGGTCGGTCACAGGAATCACCCCGCGTGTGTGAACTCCCCACGGGAGAGGCCTCAGGGCCGAGAAGCCAGTTGCGGGTGACGCCGCGAGAGATCAGCGCACTCGAGGCAAATGGACTCGGGGATGATCCCAATTCGCATCAGAATGGCGAAGGCCTTACAGCCGAGGCATAGACCGAGAAATGCCTCAAGGCTGGCCGCGACCAGCAGCATGGCGATCACGATGCGCGCCGGGCCCACCCCTGCAGTGAGCGCCAGAACCAGTGCGGTGCTTGAGAACACCACGCCCACTGCCTGGGCAAAACGCTTGGGCGGACCGGCGGTGAGGCGGGCTTCGCCGAGTCGGGGTGCGATGACTCGGGTGGCGAGTTGACCGAGCGGGCTCATGGTGGGGCCGGTGAGGACCCGTGCCCAGAAGCCGTAGGTCAGGACGATGAGCACCCAAGTCCAGCCGGTGACGAGGTAAGCGATGCTGAGTGCCACCACGCCGGTGGCCACGGTGCGGGCCGCAAGGTCGTTGACCGGGTTCGGGAACGAGAAAAACTTCTTCATACCAATACCCTACCAAACAGGTCAGGTTTTGTTGCCTCTGCATCGGATTGGCCGCTCCGAGATTCCGGCCGAACGCTGAGCGCTCATGAGGTGAGCCGTTCAGGATGGGGTCCATCGGTGGGTCTAATGTCAACAGAGTTCCTCACCACCTGACTGAAGGAGTCCCCATGGTTCGCCTTACCTGCCTTCTGCGCCGCAAAGCCGGAACCACCCCAGCTGAGTTCCATGCGCACTGGGAGCAGGTCCACGCACCCCTGATCGAAGCCAGCATCTGCGGTGGGTTCGTGGTGCGCTACGAGCAGCACCCCCGGCCACTCGAGAGCTACTCGGGAGATGATGACCCCGGATTCGATGGAGTAACGCTCCAGTGGTTCGAGTCGATGGCTGATTACGAGGCGCATATGGCAGCCTCTGACTTCGGTGTGATGTGGGCGGATATCGAGTCGTTCCTTGATGTTGCGTCGCTGCACTTCATCGTGACTGAGGAGCCAAGTCGCCTTATCTTCGATCGCACAGAGGGATGAGGGGCTCCACCGATGGGCTGCGCTGAACGGGTACGGTCGGTTCTATGCCCACAGCGCTGCACGCGGTGATCGAACCGGAGAATCCTCCCCAAGATCTCATGCGTGCTGCCGGCGGTGTGATCTGGCGTGGAACGAAGTCTGGGTCGCTCGAGTTCGCCGTGGTCCACAGGCCCCACCGAGAAGACTGGTCGTTCCCGAAGGGCAAGCTCGACCCAGGTGAAAGTTTCGAGGAGTGCGCCCTGCGAGAGGTCCTCGAGGAGACCGGATTCGTTTGTCGACTCGATCGTTTCGTCGGCGTCACTGAGTACACGCACCGCAAGGGGCGACCAAAGATCGTCGCCTATTGGCTGATGACCATCGTTGACGGCGAGTTCACGGTGAACCCAGAAGCCGATGAAATCCGTTGGGTGTCATTGTCGAAGGCACGCGCTCTTGTCACCTACGACCGGGATCGAGAACTCCTCGACCTCGTCGCAGTGGCGACCGAAGCCGCAGCCTGACGGCTCCACCCGTTTCGGGAGGACCCCGATCG
Organism: Actinomycetes bacterium; assembly: GCA_037142475.1. Taxonomy (GTDB): domain Bacteria; phylum Actinomycetota; class Acidimicrobiia; order Acidimicrobiales; family RAAP-2; genus CAIUMH01. Next base: position 4,785 of record JBAXAR010000016.1, on the reverse strand, counting down.
AGGAACGCTGGTCGGCGGCCTTTGCTCTCCCTCGCCGTCGGTTGCTTGCTCAGTAGCCGTATCGAGCGAGTATCGGTTCACTAATCGCTCTTCCCATCCGGAAGGCACCAGAGCCGTAGTAGGCGGTCCAGATCGAATTCGCGTTCGACACACAGCCATAGGGTGGCCACGACCACGTCGGCCACGCGACCGTACAGAGGTGGAGGCCGTCGTCTGCTCTCACGGTGGTTCGAGGAACCCCATTGATGACCGGTCCGATGCAGTGGCCAGGCACCTTGATCTCTTCGGGGAGACAGGGCAGGGTGAGCGCCACGTGGCCCTTGGGGGTCAGAAGCGACGCACCAGCATCATTGAAGAGCACATGGCGTGGACCGAAGGATGAGGCGACCTCGAAGGCGACTTGCTTGAGTGGATCGTCGGCTGGGAAAGACGGACGCCGCTTGGGCATAGGGACAATCTCGACGAGGTCGACCCCGTTCCCGAGGAGATTCTCGATCACTGACGTGTACTGGCGCCGCATGAGGTCGAATTGACCGGACGAGCCAACAGGTCCTTCGGCGAGGCCGCAGGCCGTTTTCTGGTAGCCGATGAACTGGAGAATGACCACGGTGGGCCGTGTCCGCGCCACCTGCTTTCGAAGGTAGGGGTCCCAGTCGCAAAGACTGGAACCGGGGAAGGCATGGATTGCCAAAGGAATGCCATCGTGCTGACCCAGCGCCAGGCCCACATAGGGCGCATCTTGATAGGCGACCGAGTCTCCGAACAGCATCACGGAGGGCCTTCCAGCTTGGGTGAAGGTCATAGTCGTGGTGCTCGACCCTCCGGGTCCGTTTGCGGTAACGACGGCGCGGAACGTGATTCCTGATTTGTGACGGGCACCAGGGACCTCAAACGCTGCCAGTCGGCGAGAGCATTTCGTGAGGAACGGGGATCCAATGATTGCTGGCCGAATCTCCACCGAGCATGATGTCGCTCCTCCCACGAGCGCTCGGACTACGACGTCACCCCCGCTTGGCGGGAGAACAGCGGGGGTCACCGTGACGTCGGAGATTGTCGGGACCACAGCCCCGGGAGTGCTTGCACCTGATGGGGCGGAGGCCATGGCCATGGCCATGGCGACAGCGATGATGACCGTGCGAGCTCTGAGCCAGGTCGACAACACTGGGTGCCGGCTATGTCGTGGGGGCATCTCTCTCCACCGATAGCTCTTGGGTAAGGCAACCATACTGAGGGAGCCGCGAAACGGCGAGCGAACGTACCCTCGGACCCGCAGGAGAGACGGGAGAAAGCCCTCGACGGTAGAGTCCCGTCTGGACTCATTGCGCAACGTCGACATGGACCGCTCCGCTCGCCCGGAATGAAATCGAGTGTGCCGACTAGAGCTCGTGGATCAGATCGGCGACCGAATCGACGATCCTTGACGGCCGATAGGGGAAGGCATCGATGTCGCTGGCCGAGGTGACGCCCGAGAGGACGAGGATTGTCTCGAGCCCTGCCTCGATGCCAGCGATCACGTCGGTGTCCATGCGGTCACCGATCATCACGGTGGACTCCGAGTGGGCGCCCAGAGTGTTGAGGCCCTCGCGCATCATCAGTGGGTTCGGCTTGCCTACGTAATAGGGCTCGACGCCGGTTGCCTTGGTGATCATGGCGGCCACTGAACCGGTGGCGGGGAGGATCCCGTCAGGGCTTGGGCCGGTGGGATCGGGATTTGTGGCAAGGAATCGCGCCCCCGCGTCGACGAGGCGGACCGCCGTGGTGATGGCCTCGAAGGACCAGTTCCTGATCTCACCCAAGATCACATAGTCGGGCTTCTTGTCGGTCATCACGTAACCCACGGCATGCATAGCGGTGGTAAGGCCTGCCTCGCCGAGGATGTAGGCCGATCCGTGGGGTCTCTGGTCGGCGACGAACTGGGCGGTGGCCAAGGCGGAAGTCCAGAGCAGGTGCTCGGGGACATCAAGGCCCATTGACGCCAGTCGTGCAGCAAGGTCGCGAGGCGTGAAGATCGAGTTATTGGTCAGAACCAAGAATGACCGTCCAGAGTCTCGCAGGGCGGCGAGGAACCGATCTGCGCCGGGAATCACCGTTCCTTCCCTGACGAGGACTCCATCCATGTCGCATAGCCAACTCTCCGCCGGTGTGGTTCGTGCCATACACCTAAGTATGGACCCCACGTCGGGACTCATGAACGCGAAGAAGCCGGGTCCCGTAGGACCCGGCTTCTTCACTTCTGACCGTTGCAACGCTGAAGCGAAGCTCAGGCCATCAGAGCATCCTGATCAGCTCGCCGAAGCGGCGAACCGCAGGGGAGCGTAGGCAACGTTCGCCGACCCTGGACGGGGGGCGAAGAGGATGGCGACGCAGATCGTGTTCGGCCCAGAGACCCAAGCGTTGTCCACGTAGCTGCACGAAGGAGTGAACCCTGACGGGGAGATACCGATCTCCGACGCAGTGCTCGTCGGGGTCACCGTCACGGTTGCCGCCTTGGCCTGAACCAGCTTGAGGTTGATCACTGGGCTTTCGATGGTGTCGCCCTTGCTGTAGGTCGTGGTCCCCGTGGAGTAGACCACGGCCTGCTTCGCACCGAAGTCACAGTGGTCAAAGGTGACGCCTGCTGGCTGCGTACCAGCGGTGCAGTTCCCGATGGACTTGGCTCCTGCGACGGCGTAGGTCACAGAGGTTCCGAAGACGGCGAGATCAGTGCTCGCCGAGTAAGGGAAGCTGAAGCCAATTCCGTCGATCTTGCCGAGGTGAGTCTTGACCGTGCTCAGCGTCGAACCGGTACCTGTGAAGGTCAGCGGGTAGTTGACCGCGTACTGCACGGGACCAAGAGATGTCGTCGAGCCGATGTCTTCGGCGCAGAGGTTGTAGATGCCGAGGATGGCGTTGATCTGCACGTCGAAGTAGTCAACCTTTTCGTTCGAGCCAGTCACGTCTCCGACGTTCAGGTTTCCGAAAGCGTCAACGCCGTAAGTGGTTCCGGCGCTGGCCAAGGTCGGCAGGGCGACTCCACAGTTGGAGACCATGGTGATGACCTTCTTTGCCACAACGGTGCCACCGAGTGAGTACTTGGCGACGTTGTCAACAGTCAAAGGAGTTGTGTCCTTGACTGTCGGGATCCCGATGGTCAGGGTCTGCGCCTTGCACGGAAGGTTCCCCTTCTTGTTGTAGAAGAAGTTGTTTCCGGTTGCACCACCGAGTTCAGCGGTGATCTCGGTCTTACTGAGCCGGGTCACGTTGCTCAGCACTGGGGCGTGCGTGCCGGTCGTTGCGAAGGCGACAAGGCCCTTGCAGCTGAGGGCGTCCATCGAAACCGTGGTGGTGCCGCTCGTGTCATTGTTCTCGGCGTTGAAGCCGGTGCCGATGATGTGAATCGTCGCATTTCCATTGGCGACGGTGTCTGTGGCAGGCGTGTCAACGCCCTCGTACGGCGTGTACTGGTTTGAGGCGACGCCCTCGAATGTGCGATGCGCGTCGTGTGACACGGTCACGCTGGTCACGGTGGCCTTGGCGTACTTGAGTTTGGCGGGTGAAGCACCTGCTCCCGTCACAGCCAGCATGGTTGCTGGGAGGACAAGGGCAACTGCTCCTGTTAGGAGCTTGCGATTCATGGTTCTTCCTCTCGTCCCCGCTCAGCTTTCGCTGCGGCGGGCTCGTGTCTTTGGGTACCCACCGGTGGCGACAACCTGGAACCCCCCCGTCGCTCGCCTCTCGGCGATGCCGTCAGGTGCCTTGTAATCTCACCGGTAACCATCACCATAGAGACAGTTCGCGCAGGGCGCCAGTCGCCCCTGTGATTATTAAATAAACTTTAGAATATGACTCAGGCACATGGTGGCGCTGCCTCGCTCGTCGGTGATCTTCTGTGCCCAACGGGGATCTCTCCTGGGGGTGATTGATGCCCCAATGGGAGTCCTGACCTCACGCACTTGGAACGCTGTTTCGCAACAATGCTCGCCAAGTGACTCTCGACGCACTGAGGCGCCCTGAATGGCGGTCACGTCTTGTGGGGAATGCGTGAAGAGCGCTGGCCGGGCAAGGAGAACGATCCAGGACTCCGTTCCGAACCAGTTGGCACCCGGGCGAGATAGCGACAGGTCCATTGATGTCTTCGTTCTCGTGATTCCCGGGGTCCGCCGTCGCAAGGGTTGTCACATCGCCGCCGTAGGTTCTCGAGTCCCGAATGTCCGACGACCCACCGAGGAGCTCCATGAACTTCAGGCCCGACCACATGGCATGGATGAGGATGATCCACGAGTGGAATCGGAAGGACGCCTCTTTCTCGGAAGCCTTCACCACCGAGGACCGAACGGTGCTCGTCCGACTCTCGAGTGATCCTGAGGTCAAGGTCCTTAAGGTGAACTCCTCGAGTTGGGGCCGATCCTCGATGATCGTCAAAGTCAAGGGAATCGGCGATTCGAAGAAAACGCGTGCTCGCTCCTCGTCGAAGATCCTTGTCGACGTCTTTGAGGACAATCCTGTCAACGTCTTTATCAAGGCGGGTTCCACAAAAGCGCTTTCCCGCGCAGTGCTGAAGGTTCTGCCTTTTGACGAGAGCATCTTGGAGAACGCCAGTTCAGTGTGGGGTGAACATCCGTCGGCCGGGTAAGCCACTGATCGGGGTCGGTCTTGATGATCGAGGGGCATGGCGTGCGATACGATCCGAGAGCCTTCATGCACTGACTTCGGTCGTTGCCACAGATCCGTTCGCGGTTCGAGAAGGAAAGGGAGAGGTGCGAGAGCGGCCGAATCGGAGTCACTGCTAATGACTTGACTGGGGAA
>JBAXAR010000015.1:0-26521 GCA_037142475.1 Actinomycetes bacterium | reverse complement strand
GGCCTGATTTCGTCGAGGATCTTACGGAGGCGCTTCCTCTCGTTGTCACCGAGACGCTTGGAGATCCCGATGGTCGAGGAGTTCGGCACCAAAACCGCAAAGCGCCCGGGAATCGAGACTTCTTGGGTGAGTCGCGCCCCCTTTGCGCCGATTGGGTTCTTGGTGACCTGGCAGGTGATCAGCTGGCCGGCTTTGAGGACATCTTCGATCCGAGCACCCTGAGCTCGTCCACCCTCAATGTCTTCGGCATCGAAATGGATATCGCCTCGATACAACACGGCGTTCTTGGGGATCCCGATATCGACGAATGCCGCTTCCATGCCCGGCAGGACATTCTGGACCCGACCGAGATAGATGTTCCCATCAATCTGCGTGGTCTCGTCGGTGTCCTTCACCACGTAGTGCTCGACGAGTGATCGACCCTCGAGCATGGCGATGTGGGTCGTTGAGCCTTCGACGTGAACGCACATGAGGTAGCGACCAACCGTGCGCCCCTTCCGTTCGCGCCCGCCACGACGTCGCTTGCGGCGGCCGGAGCCGCCACCCTCTCGATCTCGACCCTTGGCTCCCTCGCCTACGTCGTCAGCCTCGTCATCGGTGGATTGAACTGAGGACGACGCAGCGGTCACGGGCTTCGGTGCACGTCCCTCGACCCGCTTTGAGGCAGCCGGCTTCGGGGCCTCATGGCCCGGTGCTCCTGGCCCGCTTGGCCCGCTTGGCCTGGTGTCGCCAATCTGGGGTGCTGGTCGGGTGTCGCCCACCTTGGGTGCCGGCGACGGTGGCGGCGAAGCCACCGGGCCCTCAGTTCCGTCGCCTCCAGGCGATGTCGTCGTGTCGTCGTGCTCCGTCATGCGGGCAGACCCTCCTCGTTCTCGTCATCGGCCACATTCCGTGGCCTGGGGTGCGGTGGTGCCAAGGAGCCGGCCATCGGCCGTCAAGGGCTCCAAGCGCCCACCTTCAACTTCGATCCATTGCGCAGTACGACTTGCCCGAACAAGCGTGAGAGTGGGATCAATTCCACCCAAAAGCTCCGCCGGACGCACACCTCGTGGCTTCGTTGCCAACTCAGCGCGTAGTCGCAGGGCCCCAGGAGATGCTCCCTGACCCTCCATCGTGAGACTAAGAACGCTTGGCCGAAGGTCATCGGTGACCTTCTTTGCTTTGCGGACCCGTTCGATCGGGACGTGCGCGGCGCCAAGCAGGCTCTCAACCCGCTCAGTCAACTCAGTAGCGCCCATTCCGGCGACCTCCACGATCCAAGAACATGATGTTACTTCCTCTTGGAGGGATCCCTCGGATCCCAGTAGAGAACAGGCGGAGATCACGTCGAGACCCTCAGGAAGAAGCTCTCCGAGGCGATGGGCAATCTCGTTGACGTCGCCCTCGTCCCAGCTCGTTCCCACCTCGAAGTCGGCCGCACCCTCTGGCGCATGACCGAATCGCAGGTCGGTGTACTCGGCCTGCGATTCACAACCTGTGGGGAGCGCCAAGGAGAAGCTGAGGAGCGGTCGCGGCGAGAAACCCTCGGAATATGCCACCGGAAGTCGCGCTCGGCGGAGCGCCCGCTCCCACGCCCGTGCATTATCCCGCTGCGAGGTATACCTGATCCGACCGGTCTTGGTGTAGCGAACCCGCATACGGGCAGGGATCTGGCGCATGCCTAGCCGCCAGGTCGCCCAAGCGAAACCGGAACCGGAACCCCGAGATCGAGACCTTGGCCAGTCCCCTGAGAACCGCCAGCCGGTGGCTCATTCGAGGCGACGACGTGCTCGATGCCGAACGTCGTACAAGCACCGCAGTCGTAGCAGGGGGTCCAGCGACAGTCCTCGACACCAACTTCGGCGATCGAGTCGTGGTACTCACCCACCAAAAAGTCCTTGTGAAGCCCGGCCGAGAGGTGGTCCCACGGAAGAACCTCATCGACGTCCCTCACCCGGGTCGTGTAATCCTCCATCGACAGACCATGGTCCTCAAGAGCTTGCGTGAACTTCGACAGATCGAAATGCTCGGACCACTCTTGGAAAGTCCCCCCAGAACGCCATACCTGCTCGAGGACTGCTCCGAGGCGACGGTCACCTCGAGACACGATGCCCTCAGCAGCCGTTGCTGCAGGCTCGTGCCAGCGAATCTGAAGACCCCGAGTCGCCTTGGCGGCACCCCGGAGCAGATTGACCTTGCGAGTCAACTCCTCTGTCGTGTCCTGCCCGTGCCACTGGAATGGAGTCTGAGGCTTGGGGACGAACCCGCCTACCGACGCCGAGACAGTGACGTTCTGGTGATACTGGCGACCGATCTCGACGCACCGCTGGCCGAGGCGAGCGATTCCGAGAACGTCATCGTCGGTCTCGGTCGGAAGCCCGATCAGAAAATAGAGCTTGACCCGCCGCCATCCCTGGCTGAACGCTGCATCGACGGCAGCGAAAAGGTCATCATCGGAGATCAGTTTGTTGATCACCTTTCGCATCCGCCAGGTACCGCCCTCGGGGGCGAAGGTGAGACCGGTTCGCTTGACCTGCTGGATCTTCGCAGCCGTCCCCACGGTGAACGCATCGACGCGAAGCGACGGGAGGCTGACCGAGACCCGCCCTCCATGAGCTGGATCGTCGACGATGCCGGTAACAATCCCCTCGATATCGGAGAAGTCGGCAGTTGACAGCGAAGTGAGCGTCACCTCGTCGTACCCGGTTCGCTCGATACCGCGAGCCACCATCTCGGCAACCTGGGCTGCTGGCCGCTCCCGCACCGGACGCGTGATCATGCCTGCCTGACAGAAGCGGCAGCCGCGCGTGCATCCCCGAAACACCTCCACGTTCAAACGATCGTGGACGACCTCGGTCAGAGGCACCAACTGGTTCATCGGGTACGGCCACTCGCCGAGATCGGCGACGGTTCGCTTCTCAACAACGCTCGGCGCAGCAGGATCAAGAATCTCAAGGCCAACCTGAATCGGCCCGTCGAAGAGTGGTCGATAGAGCGACGGCACATAGACACCAGGAATCTGAGCCAATGCTCGATGGAGGATGACTCGATGCCGATCGGCAGCACTGATTACCCGCCATCGCCCGACCACCTCGGTGATCTCAGAGACCACCTCCTCGCCGTCACCAAGAACCACCGCATCGAGGAAGTCGGCGAGTGGTTCAGGGTTGTAGGTACAGTGCCCACCAGCCACGACGATGGTGTCGTTCGCTCCTCGGTGTTCGGTCCGCATGGGGATCCGACCCAGATCGAGCATGTTGAGCAGGTTGGTGTACGTCAACTCAGCCGAAAGGTTGAAGGCGATGATGTCGAATTCGTGAGCGGGGAGATGGTTCTCCACACTGAACAGCTCGATTCCTTCTGCGCGCATCGAACGCTCCATGTCGGTCCATGGGGCGTAGGTTCGCTCGGCTGCTGCATCAGCGCGTTCGTTGATGATCTCGTAGAGGATCTGGAGTCCCTGGTTCGGGAGCCCAATTTCGTAGGTGTCGGGATAGGCGAGAAGCCACGAAACAATCCCTGCCCCATGTGTAGGACTCTGCGCCCCGAGTTCGCCGCCCACGTAGCGGGCCGGCTTCTCGACGGCGAAGAGGAGTGGCTCGATCTTTTCGAAGAGCGACGGCATACGGGAAGTCTACGAGCACCCCATGCTCAGTGGGTCAAGCCCCGGGCTGCGTGGTTGTGGTGGCTCCGGGTGGCGGTGTGCCAGCAGGCGGGTTCGATGTGGGCGCAGTGTCAGAGGGAGGGTCTTGTTTCGTCGGAAACCGCACCGGCTTGATCGGATTGGCGACGAGATAGTTGAAGGTGTTGGCCACCACAGGCGCTGCCGCATTCGCTCCGTAGCCACCTTGATCAATGACGCAGACCACCACGTAGTCCGGATTGCCCCCCGGGCCAAAGCCAACGAACCACGAGTTTGGCTCAAGGCCAGGTGCATTCGACGCAGTCCCGGTCTTTCCTCCAACAGGAAATTGACTCATGTTGAAGTGTGCGTACTGCTGGAAGGTTCCGAATGCCGTGCCCTTCGGGTTGCCCACCACCCCAAGGAGTCCCTCAAGAATGGGAGCGCTGATAGAGGGGGTCAGGGCGACATGACCCACAACCTTCGGAGGAAACGTCTTGACGAGCCGCCCCCCGGGCGAGACGACCCCAGCCGCAGCGCGAGGGGCGTAGCGAGTCCCTCCATTGAGGAAGGTGGCGTACGCCGTCGCCATCTCAGTCGGGGTGACCACCGTGCTCCCCTGGCCGAACGCCATCTCAATGTTGTCTCCGACGTACCACATGGTGTTCGGGTACGCCTTAGGGGCGGCAGCGTGGAGCGCCGCTCGAACCTTCTTTGAGTCAATACGGCCGAGGGCCGCTTCCGGCAGATCGATGCCGGAAGGAAGACCGATTCCGTAGTCGGTCGCCACCTTCTGGATCGGCTCCGTCCCGTACTTCGACGGCTGGACAGCGAAGAGATACCCAAGGTTGTAGAAGTAGTAGTCCGACGACTCGCTCAGCGCCGATGACAGGTTGACGGCCCCCAAGCCCCCGACCTCGTCATCATTGAATTCGCAGCCGGCCCCACCGACCTGACAGGTCGGGACCCGGAACGTTCCAGTGTCATTGATGTACTGGTTGGCAGAGAGGAGTCCGTTCTGGAGCTGCGCGGTCGCGGTGATCATCTTGAACGTCGAGCCCGGTGTGTAAAGGCCCTGAATCGCGTAATTGTTGAGCGCGCCGGAATCGAGGATGGTTTTGAGCTCAGTACTTGAGATACCCCCGACCCAGGAGCTCAAGTCGTAGGTCGGATAGCTCGCCATGGCCAGGATCGCCCCGGTATGCGGATCAAGGACCACCGCTGCACCGTTCGGGGCCGGCGGGATCTTGCCGGACCGCTTGTCGACGGTCTGGCGGTCAAGCAGGATCTGCTGCTCGAGCGCTGATTGGAGAGCCTGCTGAAGACCCAAATCGGTGTTGAGGACCACGGTGTCCCCCGAAACGGGGCGGACCACCTTCGAGATGCCCTCGGCTTCGCCTCGGTAGTTCACTTGAATCGCCTCGGTGCCCTCTTTGCCTCGCAGTTGAGGCTGGAAGAAGCTCTCGATCCCGGTCTTACCGAAACTTGACGCCTGCGTGTAGCCCTCGTTGGGGTGCGCCTTGAGCTCCGCTGCAGAGATCGCTCCCGCGTAGCCGATCATCTGAGCGGCCACCGACCCTCCTTGAGGAAACGACCGAGTGGTCATGGTCTGCACTGAGACGCCAGGGAACTGGCTCTGATGCTCTTCTAGGTACTGAATGGTCGCCTCTGGAGCGTTCTTGAGGACTGGAGCAGGTTGATACGGGTCGTACCGGGGGTCGTTGAGGATGGTCGAGACTTCTTTCGGGCTCTTCCCGACGAGGGCGGCAACCTGACCGATCACCGAAGGGTTATTCGAGGCTTCGTTTCGGCTCAGGACGATCTCCTGGTCAACCTGGTTGCCCACCAGCACGGTGGCGTTGCGGTCGGTAATGAGGCCTCTCGGTGCGGGGAGGGGAACAATCCGGAGCTTGTTGGCCGTCGACGCAGCCTTGAACGATTTGGAATTGACCACTTGGAGACTGAAGAGCCGAAGAACCATTAGCGAGAAGAGCGCCAGAGCCACCAACCCAATAATGGCAAGGCGCAGGTCGGGTCGGGTGAGCTGCTCATCGGGCGACGGCACGATGTCGGCCATGGTGACCCCGCGTCGATCACGCATGCGGAGTTGACTCGGTCGACGCCGGAATCGGGAGAGGTTGAGGCTCACCATGCACCTCGTCGGGAGCGTGAGCGTCGGCGTCCCGCTCCGGATTCCCCAAGTGCCCACGCCACTCCGAGGGTGATAGGAACCGCCACGAGAGCGCCGAAGAGGGCGACCACGGGAATGGCGATCAAGTAGTCCACTTGGGCAAAGTCTTCTTGGCCAAAGACAATTCCGAGAACCCCAAACATTGCGGTTCCCATCGCACAGCCACCTGCCCCTAGGAGAGGGGTCAGCCACCAGATGTCACCGATGCCCGTCAGCACACCTCGCTCGCTGAGAAGTCCCGCTCCGAGGCCAAGGATGACACCGATAAGGGCACCCAGCCCGAACGGAGTCGGCATCAGGCAGTCCAGGAGCAATCCAGCGCTGAAACCGCTGATGATCCCCAAATCTGTGCCGGCGATAAGACCGGCGGCAATCGGCAGAAGCCACACCACCTCAGGATGGACGCCGGCGACGCGAAGATGTGAGACCGCTCCGACCTGCAGGACCACGACGGTCACGATGATCAAGCCGAGCCGGACTCCGATACTCCGATTCACAAGGCGGGCTCCCAAAGAACCACATCGACGAACGAGAGGCGCCCCAAGTCAGCCGACGGCTTCAGCGAGATTGCCATCTGCGTCGAATTCAGCGGAGTCGTAGCCGACGTGATTCGCCCGATTGGAATTCCTGGCGGGAACTGCGCTCCTTGCAGGCCGTTGGTGAAGAATGTCGACCCCACGCTGACGTCGGTGTTCGGCGCCACGTAGTCGACACTCAGTGGTCGGTCGCCCGCTTGGCCCCTGATAATGCCCAAGGTACCCGAGCCCTCAAGGGCTGCTCCAATGCGCGTCCGTCCGTCGGTCACAAGACGGACTGTGGAACGTGTCCCCGTGGTGGACTCAACCTTCCCCACGAGGCCTCCGGCGCCCACCACCGGCATACCCACAGCAATGCCTTCGTGGGTTCCCTTGTTGATTTCAATGGTGGCGGCAAAGTTCGAGACGTCGATCAGGGTCGTTTGGGCCGTCACCGTGGGAAGCGACGAGAGATACGACAGGTGCTGGAGGGCGAGCAGTTGGGCGAGTTGCTGGCGGTTGTACGACTTCGAGGTTGCGGCCTGCTCGAGGCGTCCAATAGTGGCTCGGAGGCGGGCGTTCTCGGCATTCACCGACCCGTAGTTGATCGCACCAGCGAACAAGTTCCCCACTGGCCGGGTGACGACGTTCACCACGCTCACGACCGGCGACAGAATCGTCGACCCAACACCCCTGATCCCCGCGGTGACCGAGCTGGAGCCCTGGCCATCGAGCGCTATCAGCGTGATGGACACCAGGAGCAGGATCGCCAGCGTCGTGATGGACCTTCGTGATCGGCGGGTCGCCATGACGACGGGACCGCCGTTCTCAGCGGGTCGAGGAGGTGATCAGGACTCGCTTGAGGGCTTCGAACTCCTCAAGGCACTGACCACTCCCGATGGCCACGCAGTTCAGCGGATCCCGGGCTACCACGATGGGCATCCCTGTCTCGCTCTGGATGCGAGCGTCAAGACCGTGGAGCAACGCTCCACCTCCGGTCAGCACGATGCCTTGCTCGATGATGTCGGAAGCAAGCTCCGGCGGCGTCTTGTCGAGTGTGGTGGCCACTGCATCGATAATCGCGGCCACCGGCTCCTCGATGGCCTCGCGGATCTGCTCGGTTGAAATGACGATCGTCTTCGGTAGTCCTGAGACCAAATCACGGCCTCTGATCTCAGCCCTGAGTTCTTCTTCCAACGGAAAGGCGGATCCCAGCGCGATCTTCAGCTCCTCGGCAGTTCGCTCTCCGAGGGCGAGACTGAATTCCTTCTTGACGTACGACACAATCGCCTCGTCAAGTTCGTCACCACCAATACGGATGGACTGACTCGTCACGATGCCACCCAGGGAGATCACGGCAACCTCGGTGGTTCCTCCACCGATGTCAACCACCATGTTGCCGGTCGGCTCGTGGACCGGCAGGCCAGCGCCAATAGCGGCCGCCATGGGCTCCTCAATGATGTACGCCTTGCGCGCGCCGGCGTACTCAGCAGCTTCCATGACCGCTCGTTGTTCAACGCCGGTGATTCCTGAAGGAACGCAGATCACCATGCGTGGCTTGGCGAAACGGCGTTGGTGAACTCGGTGGATGAAATAGCGGAGCATCTTTTCGCAAATCTCGAAGTCGGCGATCACGCCATCTTTGAGTGGTCGGATTGCCTGGATGTTGCTCGGTGTCCTCCCGATCATCCTCTTGGCCTCCGAGCCAACGGCGAGAGGTCGGCCATCTTTCACATCGACGGCAACAACGGATGGCTCGTTCAAAATGATGCCCCGACCCCGGACGTACACGAGGGTGTTGGCTGTCCCAAGATCCACCGCCATGTCCCGGCCGAGAAGGAAGAAGCGGTTATCAGACATTTACACTTCCTCTCGTCGTCTGGGCGTTCTGGAAAGGGGCCGCCATGCAACGGCTGACCTCGTCGCCAAGGCTACGAGAACCGGACAGCCGACACAAGGCGCTTGCCGAGTGCTCTCGAGCCTCGGGCGACGCTTTCAGCCTGCTCAGGCCAAGCCTGGGAAGAAGCGGCTGATCTCCGTGGCGGCAGACTCTGGCGAGTCCGAGCCATGGATCAGGTTCTCGGTCATCTCGATAGCGAAGTCGCCTCGCACCGTTCCCGGAGCGGCGTCAGCAGGGTTCGTCGCTCCCATGAGAGTTCGGACGACCTTGTAGGTGTTCTCAGGGCCCTCGACCACCATCAGCAGTGCGGGAGAGCGTGTGATGAAATCAACAAGGTCCCCAAAGAAGGGCTTGTCAGCGTGCTCTCCGTAGTGCTCTTCGGCAACCTCACGAGGGATCGTCCGAAGCTCGGCGGCGACCAGCGAAAGTCCCTTGCGCTCCAATCGGGCGATGATCTCGCCAGTAAGACGGCGCTCGACGCCGTCAGGCTTCACGATGACAAGGGTGCGATCCACGTAGCAGAAACTAGCAGTGCCACCAAGGTGCCACGACCCAGCATCACTGGGTTGGGTCCGCCTCAGCGATCAGCGATCAACTGCTGGAGGCACCGCCGAGCGTCTCCGACCACGTAGAGCGACCCAGTGGCGAGCACCAGTCCTTCTCCCCCCGCCAGCTTCAGCACCTCTTGGGCGCCGGACTCGATCGACGCCGCCGCCGACGCTCTTGCCCCGAGGCGCTCGGCACAGGTCACAATTTCGGCGACCGCCATCGCTCGGGGCGTTTCCGGAGCCACGCAGACAAATCGTTCGATCCCCGCATCAATCAGCGGCTTCAGAAGGTCAGCGGGATCACGCCCTTCGAGCATTCCGAGTAACGCCACCTTTGGGCCGCCGACAGCAAACCCTTCCACCAGGGCCTCACCGAGAGCCGTGGCACCGGCAGCATTGTGGGCTCCGTCGACCACGACAAGGGGAAGGTGACCGAGGACTTCACATCGACCCGGGACCTCGGCTCGAGCAAAACCCAACTCGACAACCTCCTCGGAAAGCGCTCGACCGAGGAACGCGGTAACCGCGGCAAGCGCCACCGAGGCATTGCGTCCCTGATGGGCGCCGTTGAGAGGAACGAGCACCTCGGAGTACACGGCTCCTGGGACCGAGAGATCGACCAGACGCCCGCCGAACGCCAGCCTGTTCTCCGTGCAGGCGAACGTCGAGCCTCCGCGCCACATTCCGGCCGCGCCGACGTCGTCACACCGAGCCTCGATCACTGCAGCGATCTCATCGGTGACCTCGCCAACGACGGCGGTGCAACCCGGTTTGATAATGCCGGCCTTGTCGGTAGCGATCTCGATCTCGGAGTTCCCCAGCACCGCCATGTGGTCGAGCCCAATGGAGGTAATAACTGAGACGACGCCATCAACCACATTGGTCGAGTCCCAGGTGCCTCCTAGGCCCACTTCGACCACAGCGACGTCGACCGCTTCGTCGGCGAAGTGCAGCAGCGCTGCCAGCGTCAAGAGTTCAAATCGGGTCAACGGTTCGCCAAGTTCGGGCTCCACCATGGCGAGTCGATACAGCAGGTCGGTGAGCACCTCGTCAGAGACGGGCACCAGATCACGGCCGATCCGCTCATTGACCGTGTGAAGGTTGGGACTGGTATAGGTGCCAACCGAAAGCCCCGCCTCCACCAACAACGACGAGATCATCGCAGTGGTCGAGCCCTTCCCGTTCGTTCCGGTGATGTGGATGACCTCAAAGGATTCCTGCGGACTGCCCAAGAGGCGCAAGGCTTCGGTGACGCCTTTCAGACTTGGCAGTGACCGCCGTGTGGGCGCCACCCGCTCGTAATCGATGTGGCTATCAAGCCACCCCACCGCCTCGGCGATCGAGGCGAACCGAACCCCCACCCCTAGGAGGCCGCACGGCGGGTTCGGGTGGGCTTCTTCTTCTCGATCGGCACGAGGGTCGGGTGCACTCGGTCGAGGACAACGGCGCGGTCAACCACGCAGCGACTCACATCGGTTCGGCTCGGAAGGTCGTACATGACCTCTAGCAGCACCTCTTCAAGGATCGCTCGGAGGCCTCGAGCTCCTGTGCCCCGGAGCAGTGCTTGCTCAGCAACAGCCTCGAGAGCGTCCTGGGTCAACTCGAGTTCGACGCCGTCAAGCTCGAAGACCCGCTGATACTGGCGAACCAAGGAGTTCTTCGGCTCCACAAGGATCTTGACCAACATCTCACGATCGAGATGGCTGACTGCGGTGACAACCGGGAGTCGACCGATGAACTCGGGAATCAGGCCGAACTTGATGAGATCCTCAGGAAGCACACTTCGCAGCACCTCTGGATCCGCTCGATCGACCGACCCGACCTCGGCCCGGAAGCCGATCGACTTGCGTCCGATCCGTCCGGCGATGACCTGATCGAGGCCGGCGAACGCTCCCCCGCAGATGAACAACACATTGGTCGTGTCGATCTGGATGAATTCCTGATGCGGATGCTTGCGGCCACCCTGGGGTGGCACCGAGGCAGTCGTGCCCTCGAGGATCTTGAGAAGTGCCTGCTGGACCCCCTCACCTGAGACGTCCCTCGTGATCGACGGGTTCTCACTCTTTCGGGCGATCTTGTCGATCTCGTCGATATAAATGATGCCGGTCTCCGCTCGCTTGACGTCATAGTCAGCAGCTTGAATCAGCTTCAGGAGGATATTTTCGACGTCCTCGCCGACGTAACCGGCTTCAGTGAGCGCCGTGGCATCAGCGATGGCAAACGGCACGTTCAACATCCGGGCCAACGTCTGGGCCAGAAGGGTCTTCCCGCAACCGGTTGGTCCCAGCAGCAAGATATTGGACTTCGCCAGCTCAACGGCGTCCTCACCTGACGAGGGCTCTGCCTGGACTCGCTTGTAGTGGTTATAGACGGCGACCGAGAGAATCTTCTTGGCGTAGTCCTGGCCCACGACGTAGTCGTTCAGGAAGTCGAAGATCTCCCGAGGCTTCGGGAGTTCCTCGAAAGAAACCTCGGAGGTCTCCGCGAGTTCCTCGGCGATGATGTCGTTGCACAGATCGATGCACTCGTCGCAGATGTAGACCCCGGGACCGGCGATCAGCTTCTTGACCTGCTTCTGGGTCTTGGCACAGAAACTGCACTTGACGAGGTCGCCCCCATCCCCGAACTTTGCCACGCTGTGTCTCCTCGGTTTTCCTGAGCCTGCGACGAACGCCTTGGGGGATTCTACGCCGCGCCCACAGCGCCGAGCGACGCATCCCGAGTGGTGATGACCTCGTCGACAACGCCGTACTCAACTGCTTCGGCGGCGGTCATGATGAAATCGCGATCGGTGTCTGAGGAAACACGTGCAGGATCTTGACCTGTATCGGAGGCGATCATGCCATTGAGGAGATCGCGCATCCGAAGGATTTCCTTAGCCTGGAGCTCAATGTCCGAGGCCTGGCCCCCAACGCCACCCCATGGTTGGTGCAGCAGTACTCGAGCGTTGGGAAGAGCGAATCGCTTTCCCTTCGCACCGGCGCCCAGGAGCACCGCCGCCGCTGACGCTGCTTGGCCGAAACAGAAGGTCGAAACATCGGGCCGGATGAACTTCAACGTGTCATAGATCGCCAGCAGCGCCGTGATGTCGCCACCGGGCGAGTTGATGTAGAGGTGGATGTCCTTGTCCGGATCCTCCGACTCGAGGAACAGCAATTGCGCGCACACGAGGTTGGCGACCGTGTCGTCAACGCCGGTGCCGAGGAAGATGATTCGCTCACGCAGCAAGCGGGAGAAGATGTCGAAATTCCGCTCGCCCTTACTGGTCGATTCAATGACCTGTGGGATGATGTAGTTCCTCGGTGCCATATGCTCGCCTGACTGCATCACTGCGCCTCCTCAGGCTCCTCGGAGCCATCCGCTTCCTGGTCGGTGTCTTCATCGGCCTCGTTGGACTCGAGAAGCGACCGATCGATCGGCTGGCCCTCTTCGTCAACGACTCCCACGTTCTCAAGCAGCCACGCTGCAGCCTTGGACTTGGATCGCTCAGCCTTGAGCGCACCGGTTCGGCCGGCCTTGTCGATCTGGTCGCGAAGCATCGGAGCAGTGGTGCCCATCTCTTCGGCCATCCGCTCGATTTCCTCGTCAATCTCTTCGCCCGTGGCCTCGAGGCCTTCGGCGAGTGCGACGGCGCGCAGGCCGAGGTCAACCTTGGTGGCACGGTGAGCGTCGACACGCAGCGTGCCAATGAGGTCATCGCCCGACTGCCCGGTGGCGGCAAGGAATTGCTCGATCGAGATCTTCTGTGACTCGAGGCGATGACTGAGATCGTGAAGCCTCTGGTTCACCTCTGCTTCGACGAGCGAGGCGGGAACCTCGTCGTCGTCAACAAGATCGGCCAGCGACGTCAGAACTGCATCGCGCAGCGCCATCTGGGCTTGTACGACCTTGACCTTGCGGATGCGGTCACCGAGGTCGTTGCGGAGGTCTTCGACGGTGGTGAACTCAGAACTCTCGGCGGCCCACTCATCGGTGACCTCTGGGAGCTTCTTTTCTTTCACGCCGACAACCTTGACGGCGAAGGTGATGGGAGACGACCCTCCTGGAGAGCCGGTGACCTCGAGCGCGTCGCCAACCTTGGCGCCTGGAAGCGCCTCGTCGAGCTCGGCCACCACGACGCCGCTGCCCACTTCGTAGACGTAGTCGTCGGCCGAGGCAACCTCTTCGCCATCCTCGTCAGTACCAGTCAGGTCGAGGGTCACGTAGTCACCGGTCTGCACGGGGCGATCCACGTCGACCAGCTCGCCGTCGTTCTCACGGAGCCGGTCAATCTGTGCGTCGATGTCGGACTCATCAAGGATCGGCGAGGGAATGGTCGCCTGGAGGCCCTGATAGCCAGCGACAGAGACTGAAGGTCGGACTTCGACCGTTGCCTCGAAGGTCACGAGCCCGGACTCTTCACCACCGGTGATGTCCACCTCAGGCTGGTCGATGGGATCAATGTCGGTGTCGATGACCGCTTGGGCATAGAAGTCAGGAAGCGCCTCTCGGATTGCTTCGACCCGAAGGGCGGTTGCTCCACCCATCCGGGCTTCGAGAACCTTCCGGGGAACCTTGCCCGGTCGGAATCCTGGGATCCTGGCGTTGCGGCCGATGGAGCGGACGACTGACGACAGAGCCGTCTCCATCTCCGCCTCGTCGACCTCGACGGTCAGCTTGACTCGGTTGTTCTCTACGACTTCAGAAGTGGCACGCATAGGAACTGCTCACCTTACCGGCGCTGCGAGGACATCTCGACAGGATCAGATCATCACGGCCAGCGAGTCGATCACTCGGCCAGCGAGGTCGATGTCACCTTGGAGAACAGTGCCGTCGCTCAGGCGTGCTTCGTCGCTGGTGATGCGCCCGCCGAAGCGACGCACATAGGTCTCCTCCGACATCGTGATCGAGGCCGTCGCGTCGGGTCCCTCGACGCTGGTGGCCCGGCCATCGATCACTTCGAGGCGGCGCCTTCCTCCGAGTTCACCCACGATGTCGATGGCGACTGACTGACCCTCAGTGGCTCCGGCTCCTTTGCCGATAGCGAGACCGAGTGCGGCGTCCGCCCGAGAAATCGCCACGGTCTCACCGATCCCGCCTCGTCCCCCGCTGCGCCCCAGCGCCTCTCGTGCATCCTGCTCATGCATCCATGAGTCCATAATCCGGACCAGCATGAAGATTCGGAGCGGCACTTGGCCAATGGGACTCCATCCGACTTCGTCAAAACGCTCCTCGGAATACGACCGCAGCTCGGCCAGGCGGCGTTGTGTCACGTCCGCGAACTCGGTGCGAACGTCATCGCCTGATCGTCCCCGTCGTTCTTCGACCCATAGTTCGTTCATCTCGCCGATCGGATTGCGCAGGTGCGAGGTCTCGCCCAACTCGATCGCAGGCGGTGCATCGCCCATGAGTGATCGCTCGATCCCGATGAGGTGGCTCAACTGGTCTCGCACGTCCCAGCCGGGACAGGCAGTGGGGGTGGCCCACTGCGCTTCCTCGAGTCCTTCAGTGGCCTCCAACATTGAAGCCCAGACTTCTTCAAGACCGTCGATGACCTCAGGAGCAGTGCGTGGAACCATGAATGCAACCTAGGCCATCAGCCCTCGTTGCGTCGAGGTTCTTCGCAGGCATCCGAGCGCAGTGTGATTGCGGAGCGATAGCGTTTTGCATGGTGATCGGAATTGGTCCGAGACCGGAAAGCGAACTGGGGGGTTCAGCATGGCCAATTACAACGGGTACTGCGTGAAGTGTCGTGAGAAGCGGGATTTCGAGGGTGAGGCCGTCGAACTCGCGAATGGTCGAAGGGCCGCCCAAGGCGTGTGCCCAACCTGTGGGACCAAGATGAACAGGATGCTCGGCAAGGCCGACTGAGGCGCAGAGTTGATCATCGAGATTGACGAGGACGGGGCCAACGCCCCGTCCTCGTCGCGTGATGGCACGGCTCCTCAGCGGCGCGATGAGGAGCCGATCCCAACGCACGCTTCGAGTTCGGACACAACCCGTGGCGAGGTGACAAAGTAGAAGAGCAGCACGGCACGACGTCAGGGGGCGCAATGTTTGATCTCATCATCACCGGGGGGACCGTTGTCGACGGGACCGGCACGCCGCGCCGAAAGGCCGATGTCGGAATTACCGATGGTCGCATCGCCGGGGTTGGCGACCTCTCCGGAGCAGCCGCTACCGAGACCATTGATGCCACCGGGATGCTGGTCACCCCCGGATGGGTCGACATCCACACCCACTATGACGGTCAGGTCACCTGGGACTCGGAGCTCGCTCCAACCTCGTGGCACGGTGTCACCACCATCGTGGCGGGGAACTGCGGCGTCGGCTTCGCCCCTGCTCATCCCGACAAACACGAGTGGCTGATCGGCCTGATGGAAGGCGTCGAGGACATTCCCGGCACAGCCCTTGCTGAGGGCATCTCTTGGGAGTGGGAGACCTTTCCTGAGTACCTTGATGCCTTGGAATCGCGACATTGGACCATGGATGTCGGCACTCAGATTTCGCACGGGGCAGTTCGTGCCTATGTGATGGGAGATGCGGGCGCCCGGAACGAGCCAGCCGACCCACAGCAGATCTCCGAGATGGCGTCGCTCGTCCATGAGGCCATTGACGCCGGTGCTCTAGGTTTTTCCACGTCGCGCACGCTGGCGCACCGGGCGATCGACGGCGAGCCAGTGCCGGGCACCTTCGCTGCCGAAGACGAGCTGTTCGGCATTGGACGTGCTCTCTCTGATGCCGGTGCCGGAGTCTTCGAGCTCGCTCCAATGGGCGTCGCTGGTGAAGACATGGTCTCGGCTCCTCAGGAGATGGAGTGGATGAGACGGCTCTCAGCAGCCATCGGACGACCAGTCTCCTTTGCCCTCCTCCAGGTCGATTCAGCCCCCGAGCACTGGAAGGACATGATGGACGCGTCGCTTGATGCCGTCGATGAGGGTGCCGACCTGTGGCCACAAGTCGCTGGGCGACCAACAGGGATCCTCACCGGCCATCACACCACCTACTGCCTCTTTGATCAGATCCCGGCGTATGGCGCCATCAAGGCTCGCAACCTCTCGCCCGAGGAGCTCTTTGCCACCCTGAGCGACCCTGAGGTCCGCTCGTCGATCACCTCATTCTCGCCCGCTGATCCTGAGGTGGCTGCAAGTTTCAGCGGCGCGTTCGACAAGACGTTCGTTCTCGGCGACCCGCCAGAGTACGAGCCGGGACCGGATCGCTCCCTCACGGGAATCGCTAGCGCCAACGGTTCGAACCCGCTCGAGGTGGCCTATGACGCCATGATGAACCTCGACGGATGGGGTCTGCTCTACCTCCCAATTTTGAACTACTCCGATGGCGATCTTGAGGCCGCACGAGCGATGCTCCTGCATCCTCGAGCGGCCTTGGGCCTCGCTGACGGAGGAGCACACGTCGGCACCATCTGTGACGCCTCGATGCCCACATTCATGCTCACCCACTGGGTCCGAGACCGCACTCGCGGTGATCGCCTCGAGCTCGAATGGGTCGTGAAAAAGCAGACCCAAGACACGGCTCAGCTCTACGGCCTTCATGATCGAGGAACCCTGGAAGCCGGGATGCTGGCCGACGTCAACATCATCGACTTCGACGCTCTCGCTCTTGAGGCCCCCGTTGTGGTCTCCGACCTCCCCGCTGGTGGTCGGCGCCTCGTCCAGAGAGCTCGGGGCTATGTCGCCACCATCAAACATGGTGTCGTGACCTTCCGTGATGGAACCGCGACTGGCGCCCTTCCCGGCAACCTCATCCGGGGTGCTCAGAAGGCCCCGGCACTCGTCGACTGAGGGGGTCACGAGGACTCGGGCGGCCGCTGCACCGTCGGTGAGTAGCCTGAGGGGGTCGGCCTTCGGGCTGACAACGGGAAGTGGCGCAGTCTGGCAGCGCACCGCGTTTGGGACGCGGGGGTCGCGGGTTCAAATCCCGCCTTCCCGACCAACTGGTCGTTGACCTCGAGAGGATCGTCCAAGATCTCGATCAAGAGCGTCTCACCGAGACCTCGCCACGACCGATACCCTCGGCGCCGTGGCTGACTTCGAAGTAACAGGGATCGCGCAGCGAGCGGCATGGGAAGCCAAGGTCCTCCCTGAAGTCGAACTGGTCAGACCCGGATTGTGGTCGATCCCGGTTCCCATACCCAACAACCCTCTTCGCTACGTCCTCGTCTACGCCTTCGAGACAGGGAACGGCGTGACGCTTGTCGACGCCGGGTGGAATACCGAGGATGCGTGGACGGCCTTGAACGCTGGTCTCGCGATGGCCGGTGGTTCAATCAGCGACGTCACTGGCGTGATGGTCACACATATCCACCCTGATCACTACGGCCTGGCGGGGAGAATCAGAGAGGAGTCGGGAGCGTGGATCGGACTCCATCCCGCCGATGCATCTCTCCTCGAGGAACGTTACGTCGAGACTGATCACTTGGTCAGCCGGATGAGCGATCTTCTCGAGCTCTCGGGAGTTCCCGCCGAGTCACTCCCTGATCTGGCCACGGCCTCGATGGAGATCAAGAGCCTCGTCCACATGGCGATTCCGGACCGCCTTGTCGAAGACGGGGACCACCTCGGCCTTGACGGTTGGGACCTCCAAGCGATCTGGACTCCTGGTCACTCCCCCGGCCACCTGTGCCTCATCGCTCCGGAGGCCGGGCTCCTGCTTTCGGGTGATCACGTCCTGCCTCGGATCAGTCCCAACATCTCGATGCACTCCCAGCAGTTCCCGAACCCACTCGGCGATTACCTCGACTCGCTGGCCAAAATCGGGGCGCTTGAGCCCGACGAGGTCCTGCCTGCCCATGAATACCGTTTCCGAGGCCTCAGGGCCCGAACCGACCAGCTCATCGCTCACCACGAAGAACGTTTGACGGAGATCGAAGCGCACCTTGCCCGGCAACCCGGGATCTCCGCTTGGGACCTCACCGTGCGCCTGACGTGGTCGCGCCCCTTCGAGCAGATCCCCAGTTTCATGCAGCGTGCCGCCAATGGAGAGACCCTCGCCCACCTCGTCCTGCTCGAGGTCCGCGGTCGCGCTCGTCGGGAGGGCGATCGACCTGCCCGGTTTTTCCTCGCCGAGCCCTCAACGCCCCAGTATCAGCCCTGAGGCGGCGTCAAAATACCACCAGCCTCCGCTACAATCTTTCGCCATGACCTCTTCAAACTCCGGTCGCCGTGCGGCGTCCTCTTGGCTGCGGATTTCGAACGCCCTTGGCACCCTCCACCGTCGCCTCGCGAAAGTCTGGCCGAGGGGCTACCACCCCTATCGGGTGCGAGGAGGATGGATCTACCTCGACGTCCGCGAATCCCCAATGATGCTGGCGCGGGCCTTGTGGGCCTACGAGCCGTCGAAGGTCGCTGCTCTCACGTCGCTGCTCCCCGAGGGCGGAACATTCATTGACGTGGGGGCCAACAAGGGGGACTTCACCATCCTCGCTGCCGACGCGGTGGGGGCGACAGGTCGAGTGCTGGCCCTCGAGCCAGAGTCAACCAATGTTGAGTGGCTGACACGATCGGTGGAGAGAAATCGTTTCAATAACGTCACGATCGAAGCAGCGGCGGCGTCAGATCACGTCGGAGAGGCCACCTTGTTTTTGGGGAAGACCAGTGGGCACCACTCGCTGGTCACTGAGCCCAAGTTCTCGAACAGCACCGGGACCACCACGGTGCCCGTGCGGCCCCTTGACGACATCGTCGCTGCACACGGAATCACGTCGGTTGACGTCATCAAGATCGACGTGGAAGGGGCCGAGGAGCAGGTACTCCGAGGGGCGTCGGCGCTGCTCTCGGGAAATGCACCGATGGTGATCCTCCTTGACCTCCACCCGTGGGTGGCCGACGTACCTGCGTGCCTCGCCATCCTCGAGAGCCATGGGTTTAACCTGCGAGACCCAGACAACTTCGCCCTGCCTCTCAGGATTCGTGATGACTCGGTTCACGAGCTCGTCGCCATCCGCTGATCGTCCCGCACACGTCGGTCCCTCAGGCCCAGGCGAGTCCCCAACCGAACCCACGTTGTTCTCTCGGCACACGGCGATGTCGACGACAAGACAGCAGCCACGTGCCTCCGAGCGCTGAGTGCCGTTTCCTGGGGTCGCTCCCACCGCGGCGACCGACCGCCAACGCTTTGACGAGGCTGAGCCCTTCCCGAACGAAAAATTCAGGGAGACGCCTCTGTCTTGAGACATCACGAATCGTGCCCCCGGCAGGAGTCGAACCCGCAACCTGATGGGTAGAAACCATCTGCTCTATCCAGTTGAGCTACAGGGGCGATGGAGTGCTGACAAGCACCAATGACGACGATAGCGCCTTGCTCCCGACCCCTTCTTCCTGATGTGGCAATATTGGAATCCTTGGTGGTCGTAGCTCAGTCGGCAGAGCGCCGGGATGTGGCCCCGGAGGTCGCGGGTTCGAGCCCCGTCGATCACCCCAAGCAGTGGGATCGCCCCCTGAAGCGAACATGTTCGCTCCGGGGGGCGACACCCCCACGACGTCGAGGAGGAAACCGATGACCGAGTCGACCAATGGAATGATCCGAGAGCTGAGCGACGGTGTCTTGTGGCTCACCATCGACCGCCCCGAGGCAGGTAACGCCCTCAATGCCGACACGCGAGAGCAACTCGTCGAGGCGCTCCGTGATGCCTCCGATGACCTCCTCGTTCGCTGCGTCGTCCTGACCGGTGCCGGAGAGAAGGCGTTCTGCACCGGGGCTGATCTTCGGAATCAGCGGCCACCCCGCGAGCGGCCAGAGGGTGCCCCTGAGCGCGCCCAAGGAGAGGCGGCCCGATTGATCCAGCGCGGTTGGCAGGAACTTGTCATCAGCGTGCTCGACTGCGAGAAGCCGGTGATCGGTGCCATCAATGGAACGGCAGCCGGAGGCGGCATGCACCTCGCCCTGGCCTGTGACCTCGTCGTCGCCGCCGATACTGCCCGCTTCATCGAAGTATTTATCCGTCGAGGCATCGCCCCCGATGCCGCAGGCGCGTGGCTCTTGACGCGCCTCGTCGGGATCCAGCGAGCCAAGGAACTGTTCTTCCTCGGTGACGAGGTCAGCGCTTCCGATGCCCTCGCGATGGGTCTCGTCAACCGGGTCGTTGCGCCGGGCGATCTCGTGACCACCGCTCGAGGCCTGGCCGATCGCCTCGCCGCCTCACCCACTCGGGCTATCGCCATCACCAAGGCCATCACCAACCGGGCCCTCGACGTCGATCGAGCATCCGCTCTCCTCGATGAGGCGTGGGGGCAGGAACTTGTCACCACAACCCACGACATGCGTGAGGGAATCTCCGCCTTCGTCGAGCGCCGATCACCGAACTTCAAGGGCTGGTAATTGGCGCGACGGCGGTCAGCGTTATGGCTGGGTCGTCGTGCTTGAGGGAATTGTCGTCGTCGAGGTCGTGCTCGTGGTCGCCGACGTCGTGGTTGTCGCCGGAGCACTCGATGAAGTGGTCGGCTGCACTGGCGGAACTGGCTCCACCGTTGACGTTGAGGTAGTCGTCGAGGTTGTCGTCGTCGTCCCTGGCCTGAAGAGGTCACCGACTGAGGTCTGTCTCGCCGATGGGGTCCCGCCGATCACTGAGCTCAGTGGGCGCCCTGCGAGGAGTTCGACCCCGGTCACGATGCCGATCGACACGAGGAAGACCACGATGATGACGACCGGCACTGACCAGCGTCGAGGAGATTTCGAACCCCGGCCATGGAGCGGAGGCGGGGCGGGCGATGCGCGACGCACCCCGGGGTTGGCGTCGAGATCGGGGTCCACTGCGATGGCGGGCTCAGGAAAAGGGGATACCAGAACTGCTCCGGGGCTCGCCACGGAATCCACGATTTTGCGCACCCTTGCGTGACCGCGTTCGAGTGAGTGGAACGCTATGGCGCTCCCGAGGGTGGCGGCCGCAGACCCGAGGGCGACTCCAAGAATGGTGCCGCCCGCACCGAGGAACGACAGGGCGAGGGCTGCGATCAGTGCTCCCATCACTGAGGCGGCAACCTGCTTCCAGCCGATCGTCACAATGCGCTACCAGCCCATCAACGGCGAGCGCAGACTCCCCTGCTCCTCGGAGGTTGGGCCCGGACGGCGCTCCCAGGTCTCTCGACACTCGGCCGAGCAGAACAGCACCTGCGCGCCGACCACGTCAAGAGCCGTTGATGCGGCGACGTCAGGGGTCAGCGGGATGGTGCAGATCGGACATGAGGTGGCGTCATCTTCTCCAGCAGCGAGGCCAAGGAGTACCACGTCGATCTGATCGTCGAAGCCCTTGATTGACACCGAGCGAACGGCCGAGATCGAGGCCCATGGAGGTCGTTTGGCTGCAAGCTCTGGCGTGACGAGGACTTCCCCGCCGGGTGCCAAGTCGCAGAGTCGTGCTGCGATATTGACTGGAGTCCCGATGTAGTCGTCACCTTCGTGAAGGATCACTTCACCGCCAGTCGCCCCGCAGCGCACTTGGAGCGATGCCCCCGCCGCCTTCATCGCGTGTTCAACCTCGAGCAGCGCTGCGAGCATCGCCGTTGGGTTGACCGCCACCAACATCGCTCCGTCACCCAGCCACTTATCAATGCGAACCCCTCTCCGGGAGCACACATCTCGCACGATGGTACGGAACGAACTGAGGAGCGCCACTGCCTTCTCATCGCCCTCGCTCGCCGTCAACGCCGTGAAACCCGAGAGATCGAGGAAGGCAAAACTTCGGAAGATGCGCACGCTGCATGATCCCACGCCGCCGTCGTGGTTGCACCCCATCAGGCACTGACCTCAGCGGCGATCGGTCCCGAGGGTGCGGCCAGGGCACCGACGATGATCTCAGTCGGTGTGCCTTCGGGGGTAGCGCCGGTGGCGAAGGCGGCCGTGTCCGGTGCATTGGCGCACGAGGCTGTCAGGGCCACCATGAGCGCATCGGTGATCCCGAAATCGAAGCCTCACTCGAAATCGCAGCGGCGTCCGACTCCTACTCACACGATGACCTGATAACGCCTTGCGAAACGCGCGTGCCGATCAGGGACCCGGTGGTCGGTTCTGCGGATCATCAAAGGCGATCGACGCCGCGCCATCGATGCGCCTGATCAATATCTCCTGAGCCATCGACGTGACCAGGCGCCCTTGGACATCATGGAATGTCCCGCGCATCAGCGATCGCCCGGCCGTGGTGGTGACAGTGTGGAGATCGAACAGATTCCAGTCGTCCATCGCTGGAGGCCGATGAAACCACACGGCGTGGTCGAGACTGGCATCGAGATGCTCGCCCCAGGTGCCGAGCGACATCGGTCGAAAGGCGGCCCGTGTCATGTCCGACGCATAGGCGGTCGCTGCCGCCTGGCGGATCGGATCGTCGCCGAGAGGCGTCCGCAGTCGAACCCAGGCTCGGCGCGTGGATTCGTAGGTGCCGTCGTCGCGCTGGGCACTCGGCCCGAGTTCGATGACCTCAAACGGATCATCTGGGTCGTACTCGCTCAGAGCCGGATCAGGACCCTGGACTGACGCCGGCGCAAGTTGGTACTCCTCGCCCTCCTCGGGAACATGGAACGACGCCAGCATCTGGAACGTTTCCTTGCCAGCGGTGGCCGTCGAGGTTCTCCTCGTCACGAACGAACGTCCATCTCTGACACGCTCCACGGTGATCCGGCTGGCCTCCCCTGGCGAGCTGGGCCGCAAGAAGAGCCCGTGAAGGGAGTGGATCGGGATGGATGCTTCCACTGTGCTGGCAGCAGCGGCCACTGCCTGGGCGAGGATGAGGCCGCCGAACACTCGCTCGCCCTCCCACCATGTTGGATAGCGACCCGTGAAGGAGTCGTGACCACTCTCCAGCACTGATGTTGCCTCTTCGAATGACATAGGAGCGCTTTGGGTCATGGCCTGACAGCGTACCGAGAGCACCGAGAGCCCTGAACCACCGTCGAACAGTGCACGCTGCTGAATTAGGGTCGCGGCCGTGGCCCGGATTCTTCTCACCCAACGCTTGGTGCCAGGCGGCGCCGACCTTCTTGAAGCTAGCGGTCACGAGATCGAATTCGTCAGGCGGACCTCGCCCATGAGTCACCAGGACCTTGTCGCGAAAGCCTCCGATGTCGACGCCATCGTGTGCCTCCTGAACGACCTCATCGATGAAGCGGTACTCGCTTCATCTTCTCGACTTCGCGTTGTCGGGACAGTGGCAGTTGGCTTTGACAACATCGATCTCGACGCAGCAGCCCGACGGGGGGTGGCGGTCGTCAATACCCCCGGTGTCCTCGACGCAGCGACATCGGAAACGACGCTCTTGCTCATCTTGGCTGCGCTGCGACGATCCAGCAGCGCCGAACTTGATCTCCGGGCGGGCCGGTGGTCAGGCTGGGGAATCGAACAACACATGGGCCTCGATCTCGGCGGTTCCATTGTCGGGCTCGTTGGCTACGGGAGAATCGCCCAGGCTGTCGCTGCCCGCGTCCAAGCCTTTGGAGCCTCCGTGATTCACCACACCCGACACCCGACGGGAGTAGCTGGATGGACCGAGTCACTCGACGAACTGCTCGAACGCTGTGACGTCCTGAGCATCCATGTCCCCCTCTCGCCATCAACACGAGGGCTGATCGGCCCCATGGAGATCCAGAGGATGAAGCCCACGGCTGTGGTGGTCAATACCGCACGCGGTCCGATCCTCGACGAAGTGGCGGTGGCCGACGCTCTCGAAGCTGGTCGCCTCTGGGGGGCAGGCTTCGACGTCTTTGATGGGGAACCCACGGTCAACCCACGACTCCTCGCCGCCCCCAACACGGTTCTGCTGCCCCACGTCGGCAGCGCCACGATCAGGACCCGCCGCGAGATGTGTGACGTCGCCATTCAGGGCGTCCTCGACGTCCTCGAGGGCAAGACTCCACCGAACCTCGTCAACGCCTGAGTTATCGCCGAATTTCCGCGACAAAGACCTCGAGGTGCCGATCCTCGAACAACCTCGGGTCCCAGTAATCGGATGACACCATGCTCAACGGCACTCGATACGCCGACGCCACACGTGCGTTGCCGTTCGAGCAGACAACGATGTCGTCGAGCGAATAGAACGCATCCTCGTACTCGTCGAGCAGGGACCACTCGATCTCGCTGAGGTCTCCGATGAGGACGCCGCTGGCAGATCCTCCGGGAACGCTGACCAGCCCTGGGTACTGAACGCCAGGAATGTGACGGACCTCGTGATCAGAGGCGGTGGCGGCGATCATTGCCGGGACTCGCCCGATCACTACTTCGATGATTACCGGAAACTGCAACGTGCCGTAGGCGAAGAGCGGTGGTCTCACCTGCGCCCCTAGGAGCCCATCGGAAAGATGGAGCGTTCCGAGAGCGCTGCGGTGATGGCCGCCTCGCGATCGGTATCGTCCATTGAGCGAACCTCCGCTGCCACGGTGAGGGCGGTGGCGAGAACGTCGACGTCACCCGGGGTACAGAAGGCGGCAACTCCCGGTGTGCCGAGAGCAAAACCGATTCCGGTGGCGAGATCAGCTGCCGTGCGGTGTGGCTCATACCAAGTGGTCGCCGTCTGGGGGCGTCCGCCCCACGGCCGGGCCGCTCCAGCTTTTATCGCCATCACGCCTACGTCGCGTCGAGCCGCCTCATCGAGAAGGGCTTCGACATCGCGTCGATAGGTAGGGACGCCCATGACCTGCGGATTGATCGGAAGCATCACCGTGTCGAGGTCGTAGCGCACAAGCGCCTCTCTTTGAGCAGCTGCCGTGGTCAATTCGTGGCCCGTGATCCCAACAAACCGGCACAGCCCTTCGTCTCGAGCAGCAAAGGCAGCTGCGAGTGCACCCGACCTGCGATCGAGTTCCTCAAGATTAGTCACGGCATGAAGTTGGTAGAGGTCGATGGTCTCGCAGCGGAGGTTCGCAAGTGACGTCTCAAGTTGGGCACGCACGCCGTCGCTGCTGTGGCGGAGGGTCTTGCACGCCACAAAGAGCGATGGTCGGTGCCGTTCGATGTGGGGTCCAAGGTTCACTTCAGCTCGGCCGTATTGAGGTGCTACATCAAGATGGTTCACGCCAGCAGAAAGCGCATTGGTCACTGCGGCCTCAGTGGTGGCCTCGTCGGTGTCCCAGAATGCTGCGCCCCCGAGGATCGCCACCGATGAGCGGTGCTCGGTGCGCCCAAGCCGTCGAGTCTCCATGAGGCCACGGTACCGGTGGTGCTTCACCGAGTGTGCCACCAGCGGAGCATGGCTAGATTGGTCCGTAGTTTCGCATCAAAGCGATGCGGTATTCCTTGAGGGGGTTGACAATGGACGTACGGGACAAGATCTATATCAATGGCGCCTGGGTGGCTTCGGACGGCACTGGCGTCCTTGAGGTCCACGACTCAGCCACCGAAGAGGTCATCGCCACGATCCCCGAGGGAACCGCAAGCGACGTCAACCGAGCCGTCAAGGCTGCGGCAGAGGCGTTCCCTGGTTGGGCTGCCACGCCACGCGAGGAGCGCGCAAAATTCATGACCCGCATTGGCGAGGGTCTCGCAGCGCGCATGGAAGAGATCGGTGACGTCATTACCCGCGAAGTGGGCATGCCAAAGTCTCTGGCAACCTCGATTCAGGCGGGTCTTCCGATTGGTGCCTTCATGGATCTCGCTTCCCACATGGATGAGTTCCTCTGGGAAGAGGAGATTGGTAATTCGCTCGTCATCCGTGAGCCGATTGGGGTCGTCGGAGCGATCACCCCATGGAACTACCCCCTGTTCCAGATTGCCCTCAAAGTCGCCCCCGCCCTTGCCGTCGGGTGCACCGTGGTCCTCAAGCCCAGCGAGGTCGCACCGATCAACGCCTACATCTTGGCCGAGGTGATTCACGAGGTCGGCCTTCCCGCCGGCGTGTTCAACCTTGTCACCGGCCACGGACCGGTCGTTGGCGAGGCCATCGCCGCTCACCCTCACGTCGACGCCATCTCGTTCACCGGCTCAACACGCGCCGGCAAGCGCGTGATGCAGGTCGGCGCCGAGACCGTCAAGCGGGTCAACCGCGAGCTCGGCGGCAAGTCCGCAAACATCATCTTGGAAGATGCCGACCTCCCCGCTGCCGTCAACACCGGCCTGTTCGGGTGCTTCTTGAACTCTGGGCAGACTTGCTCGGCCCTCACGAGGATGATCGTTCCCCGATCAAAGCTCTCCGAGATCGAGGGACTCATCACCGAAGGGATCGCCATGTTCGCCCCCGGCGACCCGCAGAGCGATGGCGTGCTGCTTGGCCCCTTGGTCTCCGCCATCCAGCGGGACCGTGCCCGGGCTCACATCGTCATTGGCCTCGAAGAGGGAGCGAAGCTCCTCGTTGGAGGCCCTGACGCCCCCGAGGGCCTCGAAACCGGGTACTACATCCAGCCCACGGTGTTCTCCAATGTGACCCGCGACATGTCAGTCGCTCGCGAGGAGATCTTCGGGCCTGTTCTCGTGGTCATCCCGGTGGACTCAGAGGAAGAGGCCATCGACGTCGCCAACGACTCGATCTACGGCCTATCGGGAAGCGTTTGGGCGGGTGACCCGGCTCGCGCCGAAGCCGTCGCTCGCAAGCTGCGTACCGGACAAGTCGACATCAACGGAGGAGCCTTCAACGCCGCTGCTCCGTTCGGTGGCTACAAGCAGTCCGGGAGCGGACGTGAGCGTGGTCGATGGGGTCTCGACGAATTCCTTGAGACGAAGTCGCTGCAGCGATAGGACGCTCTCGACGGGATTGTGCCCGGCGGTTTGCTAGAGTCGCTTCGCGCCTCTAGCTCAACGGCAGAGCAACGGACTCTTAATCCGCAGGTTTCGGGTTCGAATCCCGAGGGGCGC